>CAZRKW010000006.1:0-40468 GCA_964600355.1 uncultured Acidobacteriaceae bacterium | reverse complement strand
TGCACATCCTGTCCAATCCTGCCCTGGGAGGGTCCAGTATAAGTCGCCCGTCATCCCGCAAGCAGATTTTTCGATAGCCGCGCTACGACTTTGCTACGTATGGACCATCCCCGATAGAGGCCGTGTCGGAGGCTGCATTCGGGGCCGGCGACGTTGCTTCGTCCTGAGCGTACAATACACGTAGTAATACCTATCTCGCTACTCCGCACCGCTTCGTTTGAAGGATCTTGATGCCTGCACATCGAAATATTTCCAGGGGGACAAAAGGAAAGGGTTTTGCCCTTTCGTGGAAGGCTGAAGGGACAAATTATGTCTATCGGGCGAGCCCGAGAGCACCCCGGCCTTTTCCTATACTTATGAAAATAAAGAGCTTCCTTATTGTGAGCACGCAGATTGGGTAAAAGTTGCCCCTGGCATCTCCCTTGCACATACCACCGTCGATATGGTGTTCCCGGGCCCTAGGCTGTCGAGGCGAGGCAAATAATGGGTTCCGAAAGCTTAACTTGTCTTAAGCGCGACTTCGTGGGCGGGATCTGCCCGGCGCTGCTCACTCTGGAAAGTGTGATCGCGGAGATCGCGCCGACCAGCATTCCGGTGCTGTTGGTGGGCGAGAGCGGGACGGGCAAGGAGATGTTTGCGCGTCTGATTCACGCGCTCTCTCCGCGTTCGTCAGAGCCGCTGGTGAGACTTTCCTGCGCGGCGGTAAACGAGGAAACGCTTTCGTCGGAATTGGGGCTTCATGCAAGCCGCTATCGGGACGGGGCCCGCCTTGCGGCGGGGACCGTGCTGTTGGATGAGATCAGCGAACTGGATGCCTCTTCCCAGCGGATCCTTCTCCATGGATTGCCGGACGGAGATACGCGGCCGCGAGCGGGAGTTCTGACGGCCCGGATCGTTTCCACCACCAGCAGGAAACTCGACGAAGAGATGCAGGCCGGGCGCTTTCGCAACGAGCTATACTATCGTATCAACGGAGTGTGCCTTCGTTTGCCTCCCTTAAGGGAGCGGAAGGAAGACATACCGATGCTGAGCGAGTTCTTCATGACCAAGCACGCCGCCGAGTTAGGGCGTCCGCGCTTTTCGCTCAGCCAACGAACGCTGGGGCTGCTCATGGACCACTCCTGGCCGGGAAACATTCGCGAGCTGGAGAACATCATCAAGAATATCGTCGCCCTCGGCGACGAGCAGCTCGCCGTTTCGGGACTGGGGCCGGCGCCGGTCCGCGCTTCCCGGACTTCGCGAGCAGACGTTCACATCCGTCCGCTCAAGGTGGCCGCGCGCGCGGCTTCTCGCGAGGCGGAGAGGGACCTGATTCTCAAGGCGCTGGAGCGGACGCATTGGAACCGGAAGCGGGCCGCGCAGGAACTGCAGATCAGCTACAAATCGCTGCTTTATAAACTCAAACAGATCAAATCCTCGGAAGCTGAGGCGAGTTAGACAGGCAGGTGGAGAACAAGATGCGAAGAATCGAATTATGGATCGGTCTTGCGTTACTGGCAGTAAGTTCGGCGGCCGCGGCGGGGCAGCAGGCCGGCAAGGCACCCACTCCGGGCGGAGCAAATACAGGCGCCGCGAGCTCTGCTACGAAATCGGCGGATCCGAATTACGTGATTGGCCCGCAGGACGTGCTGGATATCAGCGTCTGGAAAGAAGAGCAGCTGACCAAGACGGTCCCGGTTCGTCCCGACGGCAAGATCTCCATGCCGCTGCTGAACGATGTGCAGGCCGCAGGGCTGACGCCCACGCAGCTTGCCGGACAGATCACCGAAAGCCTCAAGAAATTCGTCACCGATCCTCAGGTGACTATCATCGTGCGCGAGATCAACAGCCAGCGCATTTATATGCTCGGGGAAGTGGTGCGCGCGGGCGCTTATCCGTTGCTGCCGAACATGACGGTTCTGCAGGCATTGTCGAGCGGCGGAGGGTTCACGCAGTTCGCCAACGTCAAGAAGATCTACGTGCTGCGCGTGGAGAACGGGAAGCAGCAGAAATTCCCATTCAACTATAAGCACGCGCTGGAATCGCCGGACGAGAACATTATGCTCAAGGCCGGCGACACGATCGTGGTGCCGTAGGGGACGATGGTGCATAGAACCCGCTATATTCTCGCGACCTTTTTTCTTGTAGCCCTGCCGGGCGTGCGCGCGCAGCAGCAACCGGCACAACAGCCGTCCCAACAGCAGCCTGCGCAGACGCAGGATCAATCCGCGGCACCGATCCCGGCTTATCACTCTCCGCTGGCGTCGCAGGCGGACAACGGCGGCAACCCAGCTCCCACCGATTCGGAAGATGTGGTGCCCAATGACCGCGCGCTCTCGGGAGCGCAAAATCTTTCTCTGGGATCTCCCGAGACTTCGCGCAGCTACTGGCAGCCGCACGCGGACGTGATCGCGACGGCCAATACGAACGCTTTTAGCGGCACCTCGGGCTGGACCACGTATTCCTCCCTTCTCGGTGGAGTGGACCTCCACAAAATTGAGGGACGCTCCGATACGACCCTTGGCGTGGTGGGTGGCGCAATTCTTTCGAACGATGGCGGGACCAACAATTACGCTATTTCAGAAGTGACCTTTGCCGAGAGGCTGACGGTACGGCGGTTTAAGTTTTCGTTTTTGGACAACATGGATTATCTCCCGCAGGCGGGACTTGGCTACGGGGGCGGATTTGGGCTGGGACTCCCCGGGGGAGGCTCGCTCGGGTTGCAGCCCGGCCTGACGCCGACCGACGGCATTCTCACCACGCAGTCGGGGCGCATCGATAATTCGTTTTTGGCCGAATCGGACGTGAGCCTCACGCCGCGATCGTCGCTGACGCTGCTGGGCGGCTACTCCCTTCTGGATTACCTGGGCAATTCGCTCAGCCAGCTGAACTTTCATACGGTTACCGGACAGGCCGGGTACAACCGGAAGCTAAGTGCCAAGGATAACGTGGCGGTCTTCTATCGTTTCACCGCGATTCGCTACAACAGCGTGAATCAGTCCATCAACGACAACGTCGTGAACGTGTCCTATGGGAGGACGGTCACCGGCCGCCTGGCGTTCCAGCTGGCCGCGGGACCGGATTATACGACCTTCTCGATTCCGGTTTTGACGAGCAGTACGGGAACGGTGACATCGAGTTCGCAGTTGAACTGGTCGGCGAGCGGCTCTTTGACCTACCAAGTGAGGCGAGGGTCGATCGGGGCGTCTTATTTTCACGGGGTGGGAGCTGGATCGGGAGTGCTGGCGGGCTCGGTGACGGACACGTTGACGGCAAACTTCTCCAGGCAGCTGACGCGGACCGTGTCGGGAGGCATCAGCGGAGGGTACGCTCGCAACCGGGCGCTGGCAATCCCCGGCTATGGGATCTTCAATGAGTCGTATAGCTACACGTTCGCAGGCGCGAATGTGAGCCACCCATTTGGACGCAGGCTCAGTATGTATTTGTCGTATCAAGCGCAATATCAGTTTGCGAATGTCTCCTTTTGCGCCGGCGTGACCTGCGGTACGAGCGTGTTGGCACATATTATTTCCGTCGGCCTGCACTGGCAGGGACGGCCCATGTTGTTTTAGGTAAGAACTGAACCGGAAGGAATCAGGGCGGAGAAGAAGATGACTCAGCGTGAACTGGCCCCAAGCGACTATTTGGCGATGCTGCGGCGGCATTGGGTGTTGATCCTGATACTGGCGGTGATTGGCCCCCCGATCGGTTATGGAATCTCGAGGACCCTGCCAAACCGCTACAAGTCAACGACGCTCGTGCTGGTGGAGCAGCCTTCGGTTCCCACCGATTTCGTGAAGCCCGTGGATACCACCGACATCAACGAGCGCCTGGCCAGCATGCAGCAGGAGATTCTGAGCCGCACCCGGCTCGAACCGCTGATTCATCAATACGGACTGTTTCAGTCCGATATCAATAAAGTACCGATAGACGATCTTGTGGCGCGGCTGCAGAAAGCCATCGAAGTCACGCCGGTGCTGCCGATGGCCGAGACCCGGGCAAGCAATCTGCCGGGCTTCTTTGTGAACGTGACGCTCGACGACGGCCGAACGGCGCAGGAGATCTGCACGACGGTCACCTCCATGTTCATCGCGGAAAATCTGCGACGCCGGCAGACGCAGTCGGAAGATACCACTCAATTTCTGTCGCAGCAGCTCACCGAGGCCAAGGCCAATCTCGACGCGCAGGACGCCAAACTCGCCGCGTTTAAGAGCCATTACATGGGGGCCCTGCCGGACGAAGAGCAAACCAATTTGAATCTTCTCAACGGGCTGACCTCGCAGCTCGATGCCGCCAGCCAGGCGCTGGCGCGTGCGCAGCAGGATAAGACGTTTGTGCAAACGATGCTGTCGCAGCAACAGGCGTCGTGGGAAGCTTCCAAGACCGGGCAAAGTCCCGAAACGATGGACCAGCAGCTCTCGGCCCTGCAGACCCAGCTTGCCAGCCTCAAGGCGCGCTACACGGACGATTACCCGGACGTGATCAAGGCCAAGGCCGATATCGACGCTTTGCAAAAGAAAATCGCGGAAAACGATACGCAGAAAGCCGCCGCCGATCCCGATAAGACGCAGAAACCCACGGTAGAGCCGGCGCAGATCACCCAGTTGCGGGCCCAGATTCACACCTACGACCAGGTGATCGCGGAAAAGGCCAAGGACCAGGAACAAATCAAGCAGCAAATCAAGATGTATGAGGCGCGGGTGCAATCGAGTCCCGCCGTCGAGCAACAGTACAAGGAATTGACCCGGGGCTATCAAACCGCGCTGGAATCCTTCAACGAACTCCAGAAAAAGCACGACGCTTCCGCCATGTCGGAAGCGCTCGAGCACAAGCAGGAAGGCCAGCAATTCAGCGTTCTCGATCCGGCGAACCTCCCGGAACAACCCTCTTTTCCGAATCGCCCGCTTTTCGCCCTGGGCGGGCTGGGCGGAGGCCTGGCGCTGGGCATCGCTCTTACGCTGGTCATCGAACTACAGAACTCTTCGATGCGAAGCGAGCGCGATGTGGAGTTCGCGTTGCATCTGCCGGTGCTGGCGATTGTGCCGGCCATCGAACCGGTTTCGAGCAAAAAGTCGAAGCACCCGGAGACGCAGATTCCGCCGGTGGATTCCACCGTGACCCACGGGGCGAGGGCCTGAAAACCACATGTACCAGAAATTCTTCGGGCTGCGCGAAAGCCCCTTCAACGTCAACCCCGATCCGCGCTATTTGTACCTGACGCGGCAGATCCAGGAGTCTCTGGCGGGATTGACCTACGGTATCCAGAACCGCAAGGGGTTTATTCTGCTCACCGGCGAGGTGGGGACCGGCAAGACCACCCTGCTCAACCGGCTGCTCGACTGGCTGCACGGGCAGCGCGTGGCGACCGCCTACATCTTCAATTCACGCCTCGACGTGAACCAGCTGTTCGATTTCATCATGGCGGAATTTGAAATTCCCTGCGAGTCCCGCGAAAAGAGCCAAGTTCTGATGCGGCTCAATCAGTGGCTGCTGGAACGCTATCGCGCCGGAGAGACCGCTGTTCTGATCGTGGACGAAGCCCAAAACCTTACGGCGGAGGTGCTCGAGGAGATCAGGCTGCTGACGAATCTGGAGACCTCCACCGAGAAACTGCTGCAGATCGTCCTTACCGGGCAGCCGGAGCTCGAAGAGAAGCTGAGGCTCCCCCAATTGCGCCAGCTTCGCCAGCGGATCACGCTGCGCTGCCGCACGGCGGCCCTTTCGCTGGAAGAGACTTTCGGCTATATCGCCGAACGGCTGCGAATCGCGGGCGCCAACGGCGAACCGATTTTCTCGAAGGAATCCATCCAAGCCGTTCACCGCTATTCCCACGGAATACCGCGTGTGGTGAATTTGCTCTGCGAACACGCGCTGATCAACGCTTACGTGGACAGTGTGCGGCCCGTGCCCTCCCAGTTGGTGGAGGAAGTGGCGCGCGAATTTCAGCTCGACGAAGTCGCCCCGATCGTTGGCGGGGGCCTCACGGGCGCCCAGCAGTCTGCAAAGACGCAGGCTTTGCTCGAAAGCCTCGATGAACTCGTCAGCCGGCTGCGCCAAACCACTTCCGTTCCGTTTTCCGAGAGGAAATCATGAGCCGTATCCACGAAGCACTCAAGAAAGCCGAGCAGGATCGGGCCATGGCCCCCGCCTCTGCCGACCTAGTGACTGTGACTGCGCCTCCGCCGCAGGCGATCGAGGCTCCGATGCCCTCCTGGGTGAGCGACAAGGGTGACAAGGGCAAGGCGAGCGGCGTGCTCGAAGCGCCCGCGCAGACCGGCATCCTGGCCCAGCCTTCCGCCGATTACCTTCGTTACGAAGAGTTGATCAGCCGGTGCGCGCATCCGGTATGGACGCCGGATCCCAACATGAACGTTTTCGGCAGCGAAAGCGGCACTCCGCACGCGGCGGAACAGTTCCGCACGCTGCGTTCGCGGCTCTATCAGGTGCGCAGCGCCCAGAATCTGCGCACGATTCTGATGACCAGCTCGGTTCCGGGCGAAGGGAAGACCTTCGTGACCACCAACCTGGCGCAGTCATTCGTGCGGCAGCCGGACCGCCGCGCCCTGATCATCGACGGCGATCTGCGCTGCGCGCGTCTGCATGTTCCCCTGGGAGCTCCCAATTCGCCTGGATTGAGCGACTACCTGCGCGGCAACGTGGACGAATTTGGCGTGATACAGCACGGACAGGAAGGGAACCTTTGCTTTATTGCCGGCGGAAGCGAAGTGAGCGACCCGAGCGAACTGCTTTCCAACGGCCGCTTGAAAAAGCTGCTGGATCGCATAACGCCGATTTTCGATTGGGTGATTATCGACTCGCCCCCGTGCCTGCCCGTGGCGGATTCCACAATTCTGGCGAATTACTGCGACGGGATTCTGCTCGTGGTGCGCGCGGGTTCCACGGCAACCACGGTCGCCCAGCGCGCCTGCCAGGAATTGCAGGGAAGAAATGTGATCGGGGTGGTCCTCAATGCCGTCGAACAATCGCACATGTACGGCTCGTATTACTACCAAGGGTATGGCTACGGCTACGTGAAGGGCGAAGGGGACACGGGCAAACGAGAGTCCAACAACTAGCAGGCTTTTCTCACCAGGGGCAGGGTGAGTGCTGGACTATTGCTGCGAGCTTACTGTTACTGCGCTTTCTTCTTGCGCGTTACCTTCAGAACGACCTCGATATCCCGGCTGGAATTGAAGCTGGAGACGGTGCGCGTGGCCGAAGTCAGGTCGTCATGTTCCGCGTGTAGTTCGTAATCCACGTTGGGATCGAGGCCGCTGAAGCGGTAATTGCCGGCTTCATCCGCGATGTAAGTTTTCACGGATTGCGTCTTCATATTCACAAGATAAACGATGGCGGAGGGGATCGGATTCTCGCTGCCGTCCACTGCGACGCCGTGAACGGTGCGAAGTTGCAGCTCTCCCTTGTTGTCCTGGGCCGGGGTAGCGGTAGCCGCCAGCAGAAAAGCCGCGACCGCCAACAGAGATAAAACCAAAGTCGATCGAGTCTTCAAGATTTCCTTTCACGATACGGCCGATCCGTTCTCGGTTCAGAATCGCGGACCGGCATGGACAACCGGTTACTCGGCTCCTTCTTACTCGGCTTCCTCCGGTTCTTCTTCTTCCTCGGAATCGGCCTCTTCGTCGGAATCTTCTTCCTCCTCATCCTCGTCTTCGTCTTCATCCTCGGAGATGACGATGAGGTGTACGGGATGAATCTGCGTTACTTCGAGTTCCACGTCGCATTCACCGCAGCTTAGGATCTCCCCCTCTTCCACTTCGTCTTCGTCCAAATCGATTTCGGCATCGCATTCCGGGCATCTGGTCACGGTGTTTCTCTCCTTCCTGGCACGAACACTTACCGGAAAGCGTATTATATAACGCCTGCGTCAAACTTTTCTTCGGGGGATAGCGTAAAAGTGACAAGCCGCCGTGAATATCCTGAAAGGCCCGTCGTGGGGGTGGGCGGGGTGGTGGTTTCCGGAGGGCGCGCGCTGCTGGTGCGGCGCGGAAGCCCGCCGCTGGAGGGCGAATGGTCGATCCCCGGCGGGATGCTGGAGCTTGGCGAAACGCTGATCGAAGGAGTGGAGCGGGAACTGGCCGAGGAAACCGGGATGGAAGTGCGAGTGGCTGGGCTCATCGAGGTGTTTGAAAGAATATCGCTCGACGCGGAGGGGCGCCCCCAATACCACTTCGTTGTGCTGGACTATCTGTGCGAGGCGATCAAAGGAGACGGGCGCGCCGGGAGCGATGCGCGGGAGATTGCCTGGGCCACCGATGCGGAACTCGCGCAGTATTCGCTTACGCCTGCCGCCACGCGCGTGATCAGGAAAGCATTCGAGATGAGCCGGAAGCGGGAGAACGCTGCGGACAGAGCGGACTGAATGTGCAGCTGTTGCCGGGACGGCTCGCGCGCGCATTCGCGCTGAGCTAGCTTGCGGCGGCTTCGGGAAGCCTGCCGAAGCGGCGCTCGCGTCCTCGGAAATCATCGAGGGCGGAGGCGAGGTCGGAAGGCTCGAATTCCGGCCACATGCGCGGGGTGAAGAATAATTCGGCGTACGCGGACTCCCACAGCATGAAATCGCTTAGCCTCCGGTCGCCTCCCGTGCGAATCAGGAGATCGACGTCGGGGGCGGGCTCGTCGGCATGGGTGACCTGCCCGAGGCGCTTGGCGAACTCGCGCTCGGAGACCTCGAGGCTTGAAAGCATCCAGCACGCCGCGCGCAGGATGGCCTCGCGCGAGGAATAGTCGATGGCGATGCGCAGGTCGAGCGCTCGGCCGGCGAGGGTGGCGCGCTCGATCAGTTCGATGGAGCTGACGAGCGAGGATGGGATGCGGTCGCGGCGTCCGATTACGTGCACGCGAATTCCGGCGGAGGTAAATTCAGAAGCTTCCGTGCGGAAGAAGTTCTCGAGCAGGCGGAGCAGAGAATCGACTTCGCTTGAGGGCCGCTCCCAGTTGTTCGAGGAAAAGGCGTAGAGAGTGAGGGTTCCAATGCCCATGGATGGGGCGGCTTTTACGATGCGGCGGACTGCTTCGACTCCCGCGCGGTGACCTTCGGAGCGCGCCAAGCCGCGGCAGGCGGCCCAGCGGCCGTTTCCATCGAGCAAAATGGCTACGTGAAGTTTGGGGTTCGGAACTACTCTCAAGACACTTTTTTGCATGGCGTCGTTGAAGCTCCCGCTCGTAAATGTTTCGTCAGCCCTCGCGCGTGGCGTGGATCAGCGCTTCCATATGGTCGAGATATTTTTCCAGAGCGCGGCGACCGGAGGCCGAGAGGCGATATTCAGTCTTGGGCAGTCGGCCTGCGAATGACTTGGTACAGGCGACATAGCCCGCGTCTTCGAGCTTGCGCGCATGGACGCTGAGGTTGCCGTCGGTGATCCGCAAAAGCTCCTTGAGTTCGTTGAAGGTGAGAGAGGCGTTCACGGCGAGAGCGCTGATGATTGCGAGGCGGGTGCGCTCGTGAATGAGGCGATCGAGGTTGGAGGCCGCCACTTCGCGCGGCTTCAGTGCGGATGATTCCCGCTTCGCTTTGTCGTCCCGCGAAGAGCGGAACGCTCCGGATTTAGCCGCCATATTTCCTCGCGATCACCGCGCCGAAAAGGATGTGCAGTCCTCCGAAGCCCGATGCCAGGAAGGCGTTTCCCCAGTTGGGCGGGCAGAAAAGAGCCACGGCGCCCAGTACCATAAAGCAAAGACCCATCAAGGGCACGATGCGGATCGAAAAAGCGCCGCCGGTGACGACTCCGGTGCCGTAGAGCAGCAGCCAAACGCCTGCGATCATTCCCGCGGAGCCCAGGCGCACGAGCAGCAGCGTCAACAGCGCGCCGGCAAAGAGCGGCGGCGCGAAGCTATAGACGAACTGGCGGCCCGGCCCGGAGAGCAGGGAAGTGCCGGCCTCGCGGGCTTTGGAGACCATCGTCCAGCCGGCAATCGAAATGGCGATGGCGGCTTCGACAATCCAGGTGATCAGCCATCCGAGCGAAGAATCCTGCTGGGAGGCGATCACGGCCGCGCCAATGGCGGTGATTCCCATGGCGATGACGCCCCATCCTGGCAGCGCAGTGAACGATCCCGCGCGCTCCATCGTTTCGCGGATAAAGCGCAGGTTGTCGCGGGCATGGTCGTCCAAGGCGACGGGGGAGGGGCGGCGAACTGGTCGCTCTAGAGGCACGTCAAAAGGGTAGCATGGCGCCCATAATCTTCAAGTACTTTGTATCGTAAAGTTTCCATCCTTGCGGTACACCCTTTCAGCCCTTGAAAGCCATCTTCCGCCGCGACGGCACGGGCGTCGGCGCACGCATAAACAGCTTGTTATGAGCTATCTCCCGGGACTATGCTTTGGGCGCTGGAAAACTATCCGACCGTGAAAATACTGAGGAGATCATCGATGCGCCGAATGAGTTTGGCAGTTTGTTGTGTGGTACTGATGCCGTTTGCGGTTCTTGCGCAGACTGCGTCGAGTCCTGTTTCCGATGCGGTGCGTACTGTGGTGGCGCGCCAGACCAAGAATATCCTGGCCGCCGCACAAGCGATGCCGGCCGATAAGTATAACTTCCGCCCCACGCCGGATCAGATGACCTTCGGGCACTTGATGCTGCACATAGTGGGCGAAGATACTTTGCTGTGCTCGAAAATCAGCGGAATGCCGGTTCCCACCGCAGACAAGGTTGCGGACACCGATCCGAAGGACAAGATTGTCGCCACCTTGCAGGCTTCCATTGACTTCTGCACGCAGGCACTAGCGAAATTGGACGATTCGAACCTGGGCGAGCAGCTGCCCTTGTTCGGAGGGCACATGGCCACGCGAGCGCAGGCGATGGTGAGTCTCGCGGCCGACCTTGAGGATCACTACAGCCTGGCCGCCACGGAGCTTCGGATGAGTGGCATCACGCCTCCCTCGGCAGTCAAGAGGTAGGAGCGGCTTTCTGGCGGTTGGCTTGATGGATGATTGATGATTTAGGTTTACGGACCAATTCCAGGCTGGCGCGAACGGATCGATTCGTCGTCGGGTTACTCCGTTTGCGCCGGCCGCCAGCCGTGAATCCCGATCAAAGGCACGAAGCGGCACGCGTACAGCGATTCCTGCGTGGTTGGGCCTCCGCTTTTGACGATCCGCAGCAGTTCCTGACGTTCCGCCGTGCCGACCGGTATTACGAGCCGTCCATTTTCCGCGAGCTGATCGATCAGAGGCTGGGGAACCGCCGGAGCGCCTGCGGTAACCACAATTGCCTGATATGGCGCGCCGGGCGGCCATCCGAGCGAGCCGTCGCCTTCCTCGATGCGAATGTTGGCGAAGCCTAGCCGACGCAGGCGTTCGCGAACCGAGGCAGCGAGCGCGGGCTGCGTTTCCACAGCAGTCACTTCCCGAGCTAGTCTGGAGAGTATGGCGGCCTGGTATCCCGAGCCCGCGCCCACTTCCAGCACGCGTTCCGATCCTTCGAGCGCGAGAGCTTCGGCCATGGCCGCCACCATGAAGGGCTGCGATATGGTCTGGCCCTCGCCGATCGGCAGAGGCGAGTCGGCGTAGGCCGCGATGGCGTGTTCGGGCGAAACGAAGAGATGCCGGGGGACCGTTTCCATCGCCTGGATCACACGGGCGGAACGAATTCCGCGGCCACGGATCTGGCGAGCAACCATCTCGCGGCGCTCGGCCTCAAAACTCGGGCCGTCATTGGAGGAGCCGCTTCCATTCGCGCTGGTCATTAGTTATTGGTCGCCGGGTTGATCACCGGGTCATCCAGAGCGCGATACGCCGGTTCGCACTAACACGCAAATCCAGCCGTGACGCTCGCCCGCGGTTCCGTTATGATGAATTGTACAATCCCAAACGCCAGCCCTTAAGGAGATTTGAATGAGATTTTTGACTGGAATACTGGCCGCTGTGATTCTTATCGGCGGTTCGGCGCTGGCGCAAACGCCTGCCACCAGTGCCCCCAAGACGCCCGCACCGGCGCATCAGCCTGGAACGCCTGCTCAGCCGCCGGCGGCGAGCGCAGCTCCTTCGGCGTCGGAGGCGCCACCGGCCCTTGAGAAACCGGATCCAGCGAAGGAGGCGGCCATCCGTCACCTGATGGACCTTACGCAGACTTCCAAGCTCGGCGACAATATTGCGAACTACATCAGCGGGCAGGTTCGTTCCGTGATGGGCAGGACGCTGCAGAAGCCGGACGATCTGCAGAAATTCATGGATGCGTTCACGCAGAAGTTTACGGCGGCGGCTCCTCCGAGCGCGGTTACCGACGCGCAGATTCCGGTGTATTCGCACTTCTTCTCGATGGAAGATGTTGAAGGCCTGATCAAATTCTACGAATCGCCGCTGGGCCAGCGCGTGGTGAAGACGCTGCCGCAAGTGGCGCAGCAAACGCAGCAGGCGGGCATGCAGATCGACCAGAAAGCCGCGATCGAGGTCCTGCGGAGCATGTCCATCGAATATCCGGAATTGAAGCAAATGCTGCCGCCCGAACCCGGTGCAGCGCCAGCCCCCGCGCCGGCACCAGCACCAGGACCCGGCGCAGGCGCGGCGCCTTCCGGGCCGCCACCTCCTCCCGCGGAGAAATAACGCCGCGGCGGGGAAAAGCGAGCCGAAAGGGCCCGATCCGGATACAATCCTCTGCCGATGACTCAAGTGGATTGGTCCCCGGTCTGGATATCGCTGGCAACAAGCGCCACCGCTACTCTCTTTACGCTTGTTGCCGGCCTGGCGGCGGCTGCGTGGCGCGCGCGCCGCACAGGCCCGGCAATGGCGGTGGTGGATGGGATTTTTCTCCTGCCGCTGGTGCTGCCACCTACCGTGGTTGGATTTTTTCTTCTCCTGCTCTTCGGGCGTAACGGCCCTCTCGGCAGAATCCTGCTGCATTTCGGCGCGACCATCGTTTTTTCCTGGCCCGCGACGGTAATCGCCGCCGCCGCGGTGGCTTTTCCTCTGATGTACCTGACGGCGCGTGCCGCTCTCGAGCAAGTGGATCCTCAGTTTTTGCAGGCGGCTCGCACGCTCGGAGCTTCCGAATGGCGCGTCTTTCGCGAGGTTGCGCTTCCTCTGGCATGGCCCGGCGTTTTGGCTGGGACGATCCTCTCGTTCGCGCGGGCGCTGGGCGAATTCGGGGCGACGCTCATGCTCGCAGGCAACATTCCCGGAAGAACCGCAACGATTCCCATCGCGATTTATTTCGCGGTGGAAGCGGACGACATCCGCACCGCGATAGTCTGGTGCCTGATCGATGTGGTGATTTCTCTGGGGCTTCTCGCCGGCCTCTACTACTGGACCAACGTGCAAAGCCCGGGGCGCGCGCGATGGGCGCGGCGCTGACGTGCCGCTTCAAGTCCAAATCGCTAAGAGCCTCGCGGATTTTTCGCTGGACGTGTCGTTTGCCTCGGACAGCGGGCCGCTCAGCATTCTCGGATCGTCCGGTGCGGGCAAGTCGATGCTTCTTCGCTGCATCGCGGGCCTTGACCGCCCCGATCGCGGGAAAATTGTTCTGAATGGGCGCACGCTACTCGATACGGAGAAGGGCATCCAGATACCCGCGCGCGCGCGGCGCGTGGGAATGCTGTTCCAGCACTACGCTCTTTTTCCGCACCGCACGCTTGGCGAGAACATCGCCTTCGGTATTCGCCAGCTCCCGCCTGAGGAACAGGCGCGTCGCGTCGCAGCGCTTCTCGAACGCACACACATCACGGGGCTCGAGCACCGCTACCCGCGAGAGGTTTCCGGCGGGGAACAGCAGCGCGCCGCGCTGGCCCGCGCGCTGGCCATCGAGCCGGAGGCGCTGCTTCTCGATGAGCCGCTCTCCGCTCTGGACACCCACCTGAGGAGCCAGATGGAGGCGCAGTTGCAGGAGACGTTTGCGGCATTCCCTCGGCCCGCTCTGCTGGTGACTCACAATATTGAGGAGGCCTACCGCCTGGGCGAACAGTTGCTTGTGCTCTCCGGCGGCCGGGTGGCTGCCTTCGGAGCGAAGGAGGCGATATTGCGCTACCCGCCGACCGTGGAAGTGGCACGGCTCACCGGCTGCAAAAACTTTTCGAGAGTGCGGCCGCTTTCGGAGAACACGGTGGAGGCGCTCGATTGGAATTGCACGCTGCGCGTATCACGCGCGGCGGGGCAGCCGGCCGCTTACGTGGGTATTCGGGCTCATCACATTGAGTTCATTGAATCTGGCTCGGCGGCGGGCGTGGCGGAAGAAAACGTGTTTCCTTGTTGGCTGGCTCGTTCTTCGGAGACCCCGTTTCGCGTAACGCTTTATTTATCCCTGCAGGGTCCACCTGGATTCGGCGAACATTTTCTGCAGGCGGAAGTCTCCAAGGAAAAGTGGCGGCTCTTTAGCGAAAAGCCGCTCCCGTGGCATGTGCGGCTGGGCCCCGATTCGCTCTTCGTGATGCCGTCCTAGTTGAGACGCGAAGGCTTCCATTGCGGGACCCGCAGTGACCCCTACTTGAAGTGCTTTACCCACTTGATGTCGAGGCCGTTGGTGCCGTTGATGTCGCGGAGAAATACCACGGAGAGATCGCGCTTCACCGCGTATTCCACCTGGATCAGCTGATATTGGTTCGAGGTGGCGGCGTTGGTGGAATAGGTGATGGTTAGCTTGTTTTTCACCTGCTGCTCGATGGTGATGCGGGCGGCGGCGTTGGATTCGGTGGCGGTGCCGGCGACGAACGGATCGACGCGAAACTGGCTTACGCCGAAGAGACGCTCGATCCTGCCGCCGAGCCCACTCGAGATCGCTTCCGACAGCAGGGCCGTTGCGCCGTAGTTCTGCGACGTGGAGGCGGATCGCAAGCCGCTCGATTCGCCCGGGCTGCCCAAAGCCAGCAGCGCGATGATGTCGCTATCGGGCAGAGGAGGATCGGAGCGATAGTTCAGCGTGAGGTGGCTGGCGGGTCCGGAGAAATCAATCGTCACCTGGTACTGGCTGATCGTCGAAGTTGCCTCCACGTTCAGGATCGGGTCAAGGCGGAAGGGATTCGAAAAGTTGATTTCGCCGCGCGTGAGCTGGTAGGTGTTGCCGCGGAAAGGCATCTGGCCGCCCAACAGGTGAATGTGGCCGAGCAACACGGGCCGGCCCCACGTGCCGCGCAGGCGGACGTTCCCGTCCATCTCCACCTGCGCCCCGCTCCACTCGATCCTTGCGCCCACCGCCGTCTGGCCTTCCACGTCGAAGACGAGGTTCTGGAGAAAGGGAGAAGCGGTGGAGGGCGCTGTTTCGGTTTCTGTTGAGGATGCGAAGAACGAGGTGAGGTCCACTCCGCTGGCAAAAAGCAAACGTTGCACCTGCACATGCCCGCTGACGAGCGCGGCGGTCCTGGTTCCCGCGAGCTGAATGGTGCCGCCGACGAGCCAGCTCATCCCCGCCGGATAGCGCACCCGGGCCACGGACGTGGCGGCGCTTACGTCGTAGCGCAGCGGCCCTTCCCCGTAGGTAACGCTGCCGCTTAGCAGCAGCTGGCCGCCGCCCGATTCGGCGCTCATGCGATCGAAAACGAGCCGCGTCTTGTCGAACAGCAAGTCGCCGTTTAATTTGCTCAGGCCGACGGGGAAATCTCCATAGGTGGCTGCGGCGTCGCGGACGGTGGCGCGGCCGGTGACCCTCGGGCGAGACATCGTCCCTTCGATGGACATATTGGCTTCGGCGCGCCCTCGCGCTTGCAGATCGGGCAACAGGCCTTTCACTAGCTGAAGATTTACGCCGCCGCTCAGCGTGAACCGCAGCGGCCTGTCGCGGTCAAAGCGCGCGGAGCCTTCGAGCCGGAAATCCGTGTCGGGGCCGTTGATATGGGCCTGGACGATGCGCACTTCATTGCGGCGGTAGGCGACTTTGATGTCCTGGTCGTTGGCCAGCTGGACGAGTTCATAGTCGAAGGAAATGCGCGTGATGTCGGCGTCCAACTCGATTGCATCGAGGTCGCGGGCGGCCCCGGAGATGGTGAATATTCCGTCCGCGCTGCTATGGCCCGTGAGCTGCCGCAAATGCAGGCCGGCAGCGATCAGCGGATCGAGATCGAACTGTTCCACTGTGAGCCGGCCAGAGATGGCTCTGCTTTCGGACAAGCTCATGCTGACATCACCGGCCAGCTTGCCGTGGGCTATGTCGGAAGCGAGCGTCAGGTGCGCGCTTTGGCCATCCGAGGACAATTCGCCGTTGAAGTTTCCTTGCACTTCGGCGCCGAGCTTCAAATCCACGACCCGCAGCGTGGCTTCTCCAACGGGTGCGCGCAACGGGCCGTTCCCGCGGACCGTGAAGGAGAGTTTGCCTCCGATGGGCAGCGACGCGGTCTGAATCTCCGGGATGTTTTCGAGAGACACGCGCGTTCCGGTTATATCGAACACGGCGTCATTTTCGCGTGGATGGTAGAGAACATCCCCGGCAACGCTATCGGCTCCCTTGCGGAGTTCGGCGTGAGAGAGATGAATCACGTCCGATTCCGCGTGCAGCTGCGCGGTGAGCTTGTCGAACCGGAACTTGCCGGCTTCGATATCGTCGAACGTGAAATTGGAATCGAGTTCGGGCTGCGCACGGGTGCCGCCGCCGTGTACGCTGCCGGTGAGGAAGCCTCTGAACGGGTAATGCGTGCTGAAGATCGCCTGCAGATCGTCGCTGGGCGCGTGCTCCATGCGGCCGGTGAGCGACCAGGTGCTTTCGGGGGCGAAGTCCCAGTCTTTGTCGAATTCGAGAGCGAGGTCGATGTCGGCGGAAGTGGCGCCGCGCCTTACGGTGGTCTTGGTCAAATGGAAATCGTCCGGCGAATATTCCATTTCACCGGCGATATCGTCCCAGTAAAGCGTGTCGTAGCGTGCTTCGGTGGCGTGCATCTGCCCGATAAAGACGGGCCCTACGAGCGGGCCCAGAATGCGGCCGTTCCAGGAGACTTTGCCTGTGATGGGGCGCGGGGCAGCGTCCGGACCGCGGATCGCGGCGATGAAATCGTCCCATTGGCCCAGGTCCCCGGCACGGAATTTCACTTCGAGGGCGGAATCGGCGGCGCCGAGAAAACCATCCATGTTGAGCTGCATTTGCGGCGTAGCGATCTCGCCATTTGAGATCGTCACCGCATTGCGGCGCATGGCGTAGTCGTAATCGATGGTCGCGGTTACCGGGATTTTTCCCGCTTCTAAGGCGGCAGGGGGAGACCAGCGCGTTTGGCCCGCGGACTCGAAATGTTTGAAGTTGGCGTCCCAGGTATTCACCGAATCCACGTCGAGTGAGCCGTCCCAGTGGAGAGGATTCACGGGGAGACTCGGGTTATTCACCGCGTTGAGCGCGGCTGCCAGGCTCATGCCGCGCAGGCGGGTTTGGGTGCGGAAGGCGAGGGTATGGAAGTCCATCGTGAGCGTTCCGTCCAGGTTTCCACCGAGCGCGCGGGCCTGGAGATTCGGTACGGCAAGCACGGCGTTCGCGATCTGGTAATCTCCCCAGGTTTGGAGCCCGCTGGCGTGGAACCACTGGTAGGGCATGCGAATGTCGTGCCCGTTGTAGTGGCCGCTGCCGGTCCACTGGCCCGAAGCTCCCGCACCGGATGCGTAGTGGGCGTCGCCGGAGAAATCGGCGAGGGCGTCGGGGGTGGTGGGCGCGCGAAAAATTCTGCGAACGTCGGCGAGCGAAAGCCGGCCGCGGTAATGAAGATCCCAATTCGGGTGAGCGAAGCTGGCGAGTTCGGCCCGCAGATCGAATTCCGAATGAGGGAGCTTGCAGACGAGGTCGTCGATTTCAAACGAGTCGCGATGGAGCGTGAACCTGGTGGCGAGATCGAAACGGAACGGGAGATTGCGCTTCTCGGCGAATTCCACCTGGCGCCAGCTGAGATTGCCGATATAGGAATCGGGGGCGGCGAGCGGGGCTACGTAATGCAGGTCGAAGGCGAGATCCTGGCCGTGCAGGTCGAGGGGCACCCTGCGATCGTTGAAAGCGGCGCTGCCGTCGCGCAATTCCAGGCGGCCGATGCGCAGGCTGAACAGAGTCTGCCGCCAGTCACGGTTGCCGGCGGGGCGTTGCGGGGAGGGCACGTTGCTGCTGCCGTTTTTCTCGATGCGCACGAACACCTGCGGGCGCTCGACGATCAGTTCCTCCAGCGCAACCTGCTTGCGGAAGAAAGAAAGGACGCGCAGGCCCACGTCGATTCGGTCGGCGTGAAATAACGGCGGCTGGCTGGCGGGTTCGAGTCCGTGGACCGTCAAATCCTGGATTTCGGCTCGGAGCCCCCAGATGTTCGCGTGGAATTTTCCGATTTCGACGCGCGTGCCGGTTCGCTGCTCGATCTGCCGGACCACCTCATCGCGCATCCATTGTTGCGCGAGGTCGGTGTGCAGAAATAGGGCAATTGCGGCGGCGGCCGCCAGCAGAACCAGCAGCAGGCCTCCGATACAGAGGGCGATCCAGAGCTTGGGGCGCGCGCTCAAGGCTTGGCCTCCGGCGTAAGCACGTCGATCTGGAGGCGCCCGCGGGTGTCGTCCAGCCAGGCGGTGGCGCGGTCGCTGATGGCGCGCTGGACCAGCACTTCGCGAATCGTATCGCTCACATCGTCGAGCGCGGGAACGGGCTGGCCGCTCTTCTGGAGCTGCGGCACGAATTCGTTCTTGTAATACTCTTCGATCTGGGAATCGGTCACCTGGGCCGCGGGGCGGAAGCGGAAGTCTAGAAAGCGCGACAGGTAAAGCTGCTGCTGCTGCAGCCGGCGGACGGCGGCTTCGCTGAGTCCTGCCGCGGCGCAGCGTTGCCTGAATTCGGCGGGGGAAGCGAACTGTTTCTCCAGCTGTGAATAAGCGAGGTTTACATCTTCGGTTGACGGCTCAGGATAAGTTGCGGCGGCGGCTTCGCCTCGCACGAGCCACTGGTCTTCGAGTTCGCGGAGCAGCTCTGCCCGCGACTTCGACTGGCCGTCCACGAGCGTCTGAAAAGCGCCCAGCTCGCGCACTTCGCTTTCGGTAAGGATATCGTCATCGATGCGGGCGGCGATGCCATCGACGGTTTGGGAACTGCCCGCAGAGGATGAAGCAGCGGAGGCGATGGTCGAATGCGACTCACTCTGGGCTTTTGCAGGGCTTGGCGCAAGCCCGCACAGCAACGCCGCAACCGCGAGGATGAAGATTCTTTCGCGCATCAGAACACCGGCCCGATGTTGAAGGAAAATTGAAAATGGGGCAGGCGAAAGATTTCCGTCACGTTTGTGGTGGCATTGGTCGCCTGGTATTGCGCGGGGTTGATCTGATAGCCGAAATCGAGGGTCACCGGGCCCACCGGCGTCGGATAGCGTAATCCGATTCCCACCGTATGCGAAAAATATTCAAGGTCGGTTAGCGAGGGCGGTTTCCATGCGAGCGTGATGTGATGGATGTCGCGGAATACGTTTCCGCCATCGTAAAAGATAGCTCCTCCCAGGCGGCTTCCGGCGATTGAAAATCTCGTCGGGAAATGCAATTCCTGGTTGAAGGCCAGCAGCGCCAAGCCGCCGATGGGAAATCCGGTGCAGGGATCGCGGGGACCGGCCTGGTTCAGACCGAATCCGCGCAGCGATGTTCCGCCTCCCGCGAAGAAGCGTTCCGGGAGCGGCACGATTTCTCCCGAAGGCGTGGAACTCGTGGTGTTGCACGACGTCGAAATGCCGCTGCTGGTGTTGCCGAAGGGCTGCTCCACGCCAAAGCGCAGCGAGCGCGCGAACACGAATTCGCGGCCGAAGGAAGTGAAAGTCGAGTTTTGGAACGAGCCGCGAAAGAAATCCGCGCCCGATCCCAGCGCGGTGGAGGCGATGCTGGCGTCCACGGTGTTGAAGTTCCCGTGTTTGGCGTCGCTCGGATTGTCGCGCCGGTCGCGCGCGTAGGTGACGTCGAACCCGGACACCAGGGTCGGCTGGCTGATGAGCGGAATCTCTTCCTCCTGAATGGTGTTGGCGATTTGCGCGACTTCGACGCGCCGGTAGAAATACCGGTAGAGCAGGGAACTCGAGGGCGAGAGTTTCTCCACCAATTGTACGGCTCCCTCGTAGCGTGTGGAGGTAAACGTGTTGACATCCTGCGTTTTATCCGCGAAGCCGGTGAGCTGCAGGCTCAGGTTTTTTTTTGCGAGCAGGTTGTCGGCCGTGTAGGTGAGCGCGGCACGATATTGCAGCGTGCTGGCGCGTGCGCGGAACGAAAGGGTCTGCGCCCGGCCAAACATGTTCGATCGCGCGATTTCGAAAATTCCGCGCGGGCTGGCGCCGATGGTGGTCCCGTTCGGATTCGTGCTGCCTCCGGCAAGGGTCTGCACCTCGAATCCGAAGCCGTAGCCGATGGTGTAACGCCGGCCTTCCTCGGTATCGACCACCACCACTTTGAACGGGTCCGCGCCATTCGGATTCTGCGGCGCGAGCTGCACGCGATTGAACACGCCCAGATTGTAGAGACGCCGCTGTGTGTCGACGATGTCGCCTTCCCTGAGGGGTGCCTCAGGCTTGATGGTGACTTCCCGCCGGATAATGCCCGGCCGCGTGAACTGGTATCCCGTGAGCAGAACCTTCGATACCTCGATGCGCGTCCCCTCCGTGATGTGGTAGGTGACGTTCATCTGATTTGGGTTGGCCGCGGGCGTCACTTCTTCCTGAAAGCGCGCCTCGGGAAATCCTTCGTTGTAATAGAGCGCCAGGGCGTTATTGCGGTCGCTCGCGATACCCGCTTCGGAATAGGGCTGGCCTGGGGTTGACCCGACCACGTTCTGGAGGGTTTCGGTGCCGATCGCGTGATTCCCATCGATCTTCAGACCGGCGATGCGGGTCTGGGCCCCTTCGACGACCTGGAAAGTCACAAAGAGGTGGTTTCTCTTGCCGAGGTAGTTGTCATCTACCGCCGAGGTTACCTGCACGTCGCGAAATCCGTTCGAAAGATACAACGCGCGGATGGAATCGCTATCGTCGCGGAGCAGTTGCTGGCTGAAGCGCCCGTTGGATTGGAACGCCGCCGTCTGGATGGTGAGTCGTTTGGCGAGCAGTCCGTTGCCGAAGTATTTGTTGCCCTTGAACGCGATGCCTAACACCCGAAAGCGCCCGCCGCGCGACACTTCGTAAGAGATCACCTGTTCGTCGCGTCCGTCCCGGCCTTTCTCCGATTGGGAGGTCACCTCGACGTCCGCGTTGAAGTATCCTTGCCGCTGGAGATAGTCGCGGATGTTGCGGCGCCCCTCCTGCAGCAGGTCGTCGTCCACCGCGCCTTCGGCATAGATCGGAAGCAATTTGCGGCGCTGGCCGGCCCTGATGCGCGCTCCGCTGAGTTCGACGCGTATCCGCGGACCGGCGGTTACCGAGAACATCAGCGGCACGCGATTGGATTTTTCGTCGTAGGCTCCCGGTGTGATCACGCTGCCGGCGCCCAGGTAACCCTGGCCAACCAGAAATTGCTTCACGCGCTGCGCCGCGCGTGTGAGCCGCGCCGACGTCATTTCATTCTTGCTGGTGAGTTTGGTGCGGCGGATGAGTTCCTGGTTCGAATAGGTGGTCTGGTTGGTGATGTCGATCGCGCCGATGCGCGCGCGCGGGCCCGAATCGATGTGGATCGTCACGTCAATCTGGCGTGTGTCTTCGCGGGGTTGGAGGGAATAAGTCACTTTGGCGAGAAACGAACCGTCATTGTGCAGGGTATCTTCCAGGCGCCCGACGGCTTCGCGTAGTGAACTCTCGCGGAACGGTTCGCCCAGGTTCAGGCGCAGCGCGGCCAAAGCCGCCGCCTCGCTGGGAGGTTCCTTGAGCCCCTCGATATGGACCAGATTATTGTAGTAGTTGCGCTTGACCACGAAATCCACGGCGACGCCATTTCCTTCGTTCGTTGTGGCAACTCGAATGTCGGAGAAATCGCCCATGGCGTAGAGTTTTCGAAGGCTTTCGCGCTCCACGGCGAAATCGAAGGGCTTTCCCGGAGCGAGCGCCAGCGGGGGTATCCTTTCTTCCACGTTTTTGCCGGACTCGTCGACAACGCGAATCTGCGTCACCGGCCGTCCTTCGATCTGCACGCTGGTAGCGGCCGCTTGCTGCGCCAGGGCGGGTGCGCCGGCGGCAAAATGGCAGGCCATTACTCCTGCGACGCAGGCGACGATTCGTGCGACCGCGCAGGCTTTCTGGAACTGCCGTTTACCCGTTGTTTTCATGCGCCTAAGGTGAGAGCAAAGGTTAGCACAGCCGCGTTGCCTGCCCGCTGCGAAAAGGCGCTATCATATTGTCCACAAGGGGTATTGCAATGACTCCGGCACAACGCGAAAAATATTCCCGCCAGGTGCTTTTTGCGAGGCTGGGCGAGTCTGGCCAGGAGAGGCTTCTCCAGTCGAGCGCCGTGCTGGTGGGCTGCGGAGCGCTGGGGACGGTGGTGGCGAACCTGCTCGCGCGGTCCGGCGTGGGGCGTCTGCGGATCATTGACCGCGATTTCGTGGAAGTGTCGAATTTACAGCGGCAGACGCTGTTCGAGGAGTCCGATGCGGCCCAGTCGCTGCCGAAAGCGGTGGCTGCGGAGCGCCGCCTGCGGGCCATTAACTCGGACCCGCATGTCGAAGGGATGGTCGCGGACCTGACGCCGCAAAATGCCTCGGACCTGCTCGCGGGATTTGAGCTGATTCTTGACGGAACCGACAATTTCGAGACTCGCCTGCTGGTAAACGACGCCGCGATCTCGCTCGGGATTCCCTGGATTTATGCCGCCGCGGTGGGGAGTTACGGCGTCACCATGACGGTGCGTCCTGGCGAAACACCCTGCCTTGCCTGCCTGTTAGAAGGCGAGGAGGGGTCGAAGGCCTTTGGCGCGGAGGCTACCTGCGACACGGCCGGAATTCTCAACGCCGCCGTGGGCGTGATCGCCTCGGTGCAGGCTGCTGAAGCGATGAAATTGCTGGCAGGGAAGCCCGAGGCGCTCCACGGGCGCCTGATTTCCTGCGATGTGTGGAGCGGGAAATTCCAATCTCTCCGCGTGGCCCGGAACCCGAACTGCCGGGCCTGCGCGCGCAGGGAATTTATTTTTCTGGAGGGCGAAGTCCAGCCCCACATCACCATGTGCGGCCGCGATTCCGTGCAGATCCACGAACGCGGCCGGAGGCTCGATCTGGGCGATCTGGCGCGGCGCCTGGCGTCCGCCTCGCCCGAGGTGCGGAGCAACGATTTTCTGCTGCGTTTCGGCGTACCGCCTTACGAGATAACCGTTTTTGCCGACGGCCGCGCCATCGTCAAAGGCACGCAGGATCCCTCCATCGCCCGCTCGCTGTACGCCCGCTATATCGGGGCATAGCCCTCGCCCGGCATCACGCGTTTACAGCCAGAAAAGAGAAGAAGGCGACCGGGGTGCAGTCGCCTTCGGGGGTGTGCGAGAATTCCGGGGGTGGGCCCGGAAACTCTGTCTTTAAGCAATCCTAACCCGCAAGCTGTTAGGAAGTTGTAAGTACTATGTGAATTCTTCAAGACACACGGAATTAAGGGTTTGTCGGCCGGTTGATTCCCTGCGATTAGCCTTCGTCGAGGAATTCGGGGTCGATGTCGGCCAGAACTCCTCGAAAACGCTGCTCACCATAGTTGGCCTGGCGCCGCGCGGATGGTACCGGCAGTCCGGCTTCTTCCTGTGATCCCAAGCGGTTTCCACCAGCGTGCTAGAATTTGCTGGTGCAACGCTATTGGGTGACGCGGGTCGGGCTGCGGATTTCTGCTCTGGCTTTGCTTCTGTGTGCGGCCAGTTTGGTGGCCGCGGCGCAGGAAACCAATCCCGTCGTTACCGTCGATCACGGCCCCAACGCCGCGAGCCAGACTGCCAAGCCCTATGTGATTCTGGTCTCCCTGGATGGCTTTCGTTTCGATTACGCGAAGCGGTATGGCGCGAAAACCCTGCTGGAGATCGCTTCGCGGGGCGCCAGCGCACCCGACGGGATGATTCCCGCCTTTCCTTCGATCACTTTTCCGAGCCATTATACGATCGTTACCGGCCTTTACCCGGAACATCACGGGATCGTCGCCAATACCTTCTACGATCCGGCTCGCAAGCAGGTCTATAGCTACAAGGACGCATCGACGGTTAAAGATGGAAGCTGGTACGGTGGAACGCCGCTTTGGGTTCTTGCCGAAAAACAGGGCATGCGTGCGGCGTGCTTCTTCTGGCCGGGGTCGGAAGCGGATATCCAGGGAGTGCGCCCTTCCTATTACGCGAGGTATAGCGACAAATTTCCCAACGAACAGCGCGTGAATCAGATACTGGCTTGGCTTCGGCTGCCGGCGTCCCGGCGTCCTCACTTCATCACCCTCTACTTTAGCGACACGGACCATGCCGGCCATCAATATGGACCCGACAGCCCTCAGTTGGCCGATGCCGTTCACGAGGTGGATAGCGAGTTGGGCCGATTGTCGGCGGGCATCGCGGCCCTGAAGCTGCCGGTGGATGTGATTGTTGTTGCGGATCACGGCATGGCGACCGTGCGAGGCGGTTGGGTCACCCTGGACGAACTGGGGCTCGACGATTCTCTTCTGGAGGACAGCGAGGGGCAACTGATGTATGCAAAATCGGACGCGGATGCCCAGAAAATCCTCGAGTCGTTGCGTGGGAAGAGTGAAAAGTTCCAGGTGTACCGGCGCGACCACGTGCCCGAGCACTTGCATTTCGACGGCAACCCGCGGGCAGGAGATCCGGTTGTCATCCAGACAGGGCCGTTCGAAATTCGTGTGAGCGCAGGTTCCGATAAGCGCAGCCCCAGCGCCGGGGCGCACGGATTCGATCCTGCGATCCTGCCGGAAATGAAGGCGATTTTCGTGGCGGCCGGGCCCGATATTCGGATCGGTGCGACGGTTGCGCCTTTCGAGAATGTGAACCTCTACCCACTGATCGCGAAAATCCTCGGCTTGGATATACATGCACTTAAGACTGGCCCCATCGATGGCAAGCTTGCCGTTCTGCAGGGCATCCTGAAAAAGTCTGATTGAGTAACACCCAAGAAAAATTACGCCGCCAGCATATTCGGGAGGCGGGATTGTGCCCGGGCGGAACCCCGGTCGCATGATAAAATTCCGCCATGGCCAAAAAGACAATCACGCCGGGAGGCAGCATCGACGGAGTTGTGGAGCTGCCGGGCGATAAATCGATTTCGCATCGCTACGCCATCATCGCCGCGCTGGCGGAAGGGAAGAGCGAGATCGCGAATTATGCTTCGGCCGCCGATTGCCGCAGCACTCTTGAATGCCTGCGCAGGCTGGGCGTCGAAATAGAAGTGACCGACCGGCTGGTGCGCGTGGCGGGCGTGGGATTGGCCGGTTTGAAGGAGCCGCGGCGTCCGCTCGATGCGGAAAATTCCGGGTCCACGATGCGGATGCTTGCGGGAGTGCTGGCCGGGCAGCCATTTACGTCGACACTTACGGGAGACGACTCTCTCCGGAAGCGGCCCATGCGGCGCGTGATCGAGCCGCTTCGCCAGATGGGCGCGGAGATCGAGAGCCGCGAGGGCGATCGCGCGCCCATCGAAATTCGCGGGGGCAAACTGCATGCCATCGATTACACCACGCCCATTCCGAGCGCGCAGGTAAAGTCCGCGATTCTGCTGGCCGGGCTCTTTGCCGACGGCGTAACCACGGTGCGCGAGTCCGTGTGCACGCGCGACCACACGGAAGTTGCGCTGCGCGAGTTTGGCGCGGACATTGAGGGCAAGCGCGGCACTTTGCGCATTCATCCGCGGCCCAAGCTGACGGGCCGCCAGCTCACCGTGCCGGGAGATCTGTCCGGCGGAGTTTTTTTGATTGCCGCAGCGCTGGTGCTGCCGGAATCCTCGCTGATGCTCCACAACGTCGGGTTGAATCCATCGCGGGCGCGGGTGATCGACTTCCTCATCTCGATCGGGGCGCCGGTTCACATCGCCTCGGTGCAGTTGCGAAACGGGGAACTGGTGGGCGATGTGGCCGTGCGCTACGCGCCGCTCGTGGGTGGAGCGATTGCGGGGGCGCAGGTGGCGGAAATGATCGACGAGCTTCCGATGCTGGCCGCGCTGGGGCCGTTCACCGAGAAGGGCATTGAGATTCACGACGCCAAAGAGTTGCGCGTGAAAGAAAGCGACCGCATCGCCACGCTTGCCGAGGGTTTGCGCGCCATGGGCGCCGACGTGGAGGAATTTCCGGATGGCATGCGTGTGGCCGGGCGGTCCGCGGGAACGTTGCGTGGAGCGAAGATCGAGCCGCATGGGGATCATCGCATCGCCATGGCGCTCTCGGTGGCTGCGCTCGGCGCAAAAGGCGAAACCGTGATTCGCGACTCCGATTGCGTGGGTGTTTCGTTCCCCGAATTTTTTGCGACGATAGAGCGCCTTCGCGGGGCGCAGGTTTCCAAAGACTGACGAAATTTTCTTCGCGAATTTTGCCGCTTTTTACCTCTGAAACGCAGCGTCTCGCCTACAGAGAGTCCGCTTCTGCAGTGATGGTTTCTCCGTATATCTCCCGAAAATGACCCAGCCTATGCTGTGTGGGAATTGAGGAGCTTTTCGATGCTGGCAATGATCGGCAGCGCTTTAATTATGCTGGGCATGTACGCGTTCTTTGCGGTGCGGATGCCGGTTGCGTTGATCGGTGCTGTGGTCACTCTGGGGCTTGTGCTGATGGTTGGACAAATTGTCAAAATGGCCCGGCAGAGGCCCGTTGCGGCTACTAAAGGAGATGCCAGTGGCAGCTAATAAAAGCGAGAAGTGCGCGCACCCGCCTTGCACGTGCAAGGTCACCACGGGGAAGTATTGCAGCGTGGAATGTGAAGCCATGGAAGACACGCCGGATATCGATTGCAAGTGTAACCATCCAGGTTGCAGCGGGAAAATTTCGTAGCGGCCCTTGTTCGCCGAAAACCCTCAGGAGGGATAACGCGATGATAATTCTACTCATCATTTTGCTTCTGCTGCTGGTTGGCGGACTACCGACCTGGCCTTACAGCCGCGGGTGGGGCTACTACCCGAGCGGCGGGCTGGGCCTGATTCTCGTAGTGCTGCTGGTATTGCTGTTGCTTGGCCGTCTGTGACGTTTTGACAGGCTCTTACGCCTGCCTCCATCCGGCAGACCGGCTACGAAAAGGTCTGCCGGCGAAGATTCTTAGTTTCGAGGTGACGTTATGCCGCTCGTGCAGGTTGTGCTGGTTCTGATCGTCGTCGGAGTGCTGCTGTGGCTGGTGAACTCGTTTATCCCGATGGCGGGCTCCATCAAATCCATCCTGAACGCCGTGGTGGTGATCTGTGTGGTGGTATGGCTGCTGAACGTTTTTGGATTGATGGGATCGATCTACCACCTTCACGTTCCCACTCCCACTCGTTGACGTACTACTACCCTTCGCCCGCTCAAGACAAAAAAAGGAAAGCCGGACGCGATACGTTGCGTCCGGCTTGGACTGCCGTTTAGGTCAGAGGACTGCGATAGTTCAGGCCGCTTACCTATCGGAGACCGGGTTTCCCGCCCCCGTCGAGCCCTTCAGATAGAAGTAGCCGACTTTATTGTTCGAGGGCGTGCCGTACCACATGCGCCCGTCGTTATCGAGGAACATTTCCCGGATCGTGTTTTCCGAATGCGGGAAGGGATATTCGGTGACCTTTCCGGTTTTCGGTTCGAAGCGTCCCAGCACATCCATGTTGTAAGACGCGTACCAGACGCCGCCGTTGGAGTCGATTCCCATGCCGTAGGGAGTGGGCTCCGGGCCGGGCAAGTCAAATTCCTTCACGTCTTTCGTTTTGGGATCGAAGCGCAGCATTTTGCCGCCGCGGAATTCGCCGGAATAGACGATGCCGGTCTTCGGGTCGATCTCGATCCGGCGCGGGAAAGAATTCTTGGTGAGCGGCGAATAGATGGAAACCTTCAGAGTCTTGTAATCGACCATGCCGAACTGATCGGTGTCGGTCTTGGTGAACCAGATGTTGCCGTCCTTGTCGCCCTTCACGTCGTAGGCGTGCCCGATTTCCGGACTAGCGTAGTATTCCTTGGTCTTGGGATCGAATTTTCCCAGGGGCGCGCCGGAGAACCACACATTGCCGGCGCCATCGAAGCGCAGCGTGTGCTTGGAACCGGACGCATAGCCCAGTTGCCCGGGGATCTTACGGTCCTGATATTCGGTGATGGTCTTGGTCTGCGGGTCCCATACGCCGAGCTTGTCGGTGCCCTGTTCGGTGAGCCACACCTTGCCGTCGGGCGCCTCGACCGCCGAATGGATGGCCGCGGTGCCGATATTGGGAACGGTGAAGCTTTCGGTGGCGCCAGTCTTGGGATCGAGCCGGGTGATTTTGTTAGCCACGCCGAAGTCGGGGATCCAGAGATAGCCGTCTTTGCCGGGCGCCGCGCTGAAGGGCATCATGCTGGGGCCGGGCATGTCGTATTCCACGTATTCGATGTTCATCGCGTCGCTGCTGAACGGGCGGACGGTGTTCTTATATTCGGGCATGTCCGCGGGGGATTTCGGCAGCACGGAGTCGGGTCCAAAGAGCTTGGTGAGGTACGAAGCGATCATGTCGGCTTCGGAGTCGGTGACGCGATCCTCCAGGCCGAACTTCATCGCGGTGCGCATGAAGGCGACGCGGTCCTGCCAGCCGTCGGCGTCGCGGGTGATGGAAGCCATGCGGGTCTGGAAGGCGTGGCAGGTGAAGCAAGTGTTGAAAATTTTGTCCTTCGCGGGCGCGGCGGGCCAGAGCTTGCCGGCCTGATAAACGGAGATATCGTTCCAGCGCACGCGGCCGGTCTGAAGGGCGAAATCGAGGGAGCTATCCTGGCCGGCGGCAATTTTGACGCCGGTTTGCGCGTCGGCGCGATAGCCGGGCGCGCGGATTCCCACGCGATAATCTCCGGCGGGCACGTTCTCCACGCGGTAGCGGCCCTGACTGTCGGAGAGGGCCATGAAGGTCATGTGAGTCTGCGCATTCTGCGCCTGCACGAAAGCGCCCTGAAACGCGGCGCCGTCGGGCCCCTTCACCGTACCGGTGATCGTCGCGCTATAACAAGCCGAGCCCAGAAGTACCAACGAGAAAAACACTGCCAAAAGCTTGCGGTACGAACTCATATCCCCCCCTTAGATTCCGAGCGCAATTGAGGCACCTCCGCGGCACCTCACGGGCCCAAAACCCACCGTGCGCCATTATGCCCGTGTTGCAGGCTTCCCGTCGCGGAAATTCTAACAATAGACGCGTCCCCGAACCCGCTGGTTTCGCCTCGTCGCCATAGCGTTGAAACTCCCGCGAGCCTGATTTGCCGATGCTTGACGATCGCCGGAAACGCTGTCATGATGTAGATACAAAGTAGATACGCCGACTTAAAGGATGCATCCATGAGAGCGACCGTCAAAAAATGGGGTAATAGCGCCTCGGTGCGAATTCCCGCCGCGGTAATGCAGGCTGCGAATTTGAGACTCAACGATGCCGTGGACATTCGAGAGGAATCCGGACGCATCGTCATCGAGCCCCAGCCGCAGAAGCCGTACGATCTTGCGGACCTGGTGAAGGGGATTACTCGCGCGAATCTCCACGGGGAAGTCGATTTTGGCGATTCGGTCGGCAGAGAGGCCTGGTAATGGCCCGCAGCTATGTTCCCGACGCCGGCGATGTCGTCTGGATAAGCTTTAGTCCTCAGGCGGGCCACGAGCAGGCAGGTCACCGGCCGGCCGTGGTGCTGAGCCCCGCCATTTACAACGCGAAGACGAGCCTCATGCTGTGCTGCCCCATGACCACGCACATCAAAAGTTATCCGTTCGAAGTCAGGGTGGAAGGGGATGAGCCAAGCGCGGTGCTTGCCGACCAGGTCCGAAGCCTCGATTGGCGAAAGAGACGCGCCCGGCGCAAAGGCGCCATATCGACAGAAGAGTTGGCAGAAGTTCGCATCAAACTTCGCACACTTATAGGCTGAATTGAATTAGCGGTTTTGTTTAGGGCAACTGCGGTTGTGCATCCCAACTAGCCGACGAAGCCACGGAGCCAGACCGGGTGTCCGTTCCAGGACCACCAGAATTCGAGGAAGGAAACGGCGAGCGTCGCGAGGACGAATCTCCACGCGAAGGGGCGTTTCCCGGGCGCCGATTCGTAGGCGACTGCCGAGCGGAGAATATGCAATGCAAAAAGGGCCAGGAGGGGCGAAATCGTGGTGAGATTAAAACCGAATTCGCCCACCGTCCGCCAAAAGGGAGAAGCGGACGGACGCAGAGGTAAAAGGCCGATGGCCAGACAGATACCCAGCAACTGAACCGAGAATCCCAGATACACGAGTGCGCAAGCCAGGAGAAACTGCCAGCCCTCCCTCTGCAGCAGAATTTTTAGCTGGCGATACATCCCGGTAACTTTAACTCGAAACCTTATTACAAGCGATGCGTGCTTGCGTCGGCACAGGCGCGCTTACGCAGTCGCGGCCCGTGAAGACCGACTATTACAATATTGTGAATTATAGGCGTGTGCGGGCCGGTCGCTTGCCGAAGTCGCGCACGCGATCCGGAAAGCGTTCTTGACACCCTGCAAGCGTTGCTGCTACGGTGCGAAACAGATGCAACAGCAATCTCGCCGCTACCTCCTCTTGTTTGTTGCCGTTGCGGCCCTTGGCTACTTCTTTTACAAGTTTCGGAATTCCATCACGCTCCCAGGCTTTCGCTGGAGCATGGTGGGGCAATCGCTGGGTCACGCCAACCTGTTTCTGCTACTGCTGGGTATCGTGACCACGTACTCCTGTTTTGCGCTTCGGGCGCTGCGCTGGATGCGCTTTTCCCGGACCTTTGGCGCGATGCGCTTCGGGAACGTCTACCCGGCCACGCTGATGGGCTTTACTTGCACGTTTCTTCTGGGGCGCGCGGGTGAGCCGGTGCGTCCTGTGCTGATTGCGCGGAAAGATTCGCTTTCGATCCCGCACATGTTCGGTGTCTACGTTCTCGAGCGCGTGTTCGACATGGCTTCCGCGATCGTGCTGGCGGGGACTTCGCTGGTACTTTTCGAACGCAGCGGGCTGGCCGGAAATCCTGACAGTCCGATCATGCGCGTGGCGCGCTCCGCGGGGTTCGCGCTGCTGGCGCTGCTGGTGCTGATTGTGGGCTTCCTGGTTTACTTCCGGTACCACGGCGCGGGATGGCTTTCCCGCAAAGTGCGGCAGGAGAAATGGCGGACCGGCTGGCGCGAGAAAATTGCCGTGTTGCTCGAAGGGTTCAGCGATGGGCTCCAGGGAGTCCGCACCTGGGAAGACATGGCCGTGCTTCTCGCCTACACGGCCGTGCACTGGATCCTGGTGATCGTCGCGTACTGGTGTGTCGCTCACGCGTTTGGCGGGGAATTGCTCGCTCTGAATTTTACGGCGGCTACCCTGGTGCTGGCATTCACGGTGGTCGGTTCGGCCGCGCAGCTGCCCGCCGTGGGTGGGGGAGCGCAGGCAGCCACCTTTTTTGTGCTTACCCTGATGTTTGGCATCAGCAGGGAGCCTGCCGCTACCATGGCGATTGTGGTGTGGCTGGTCACGTTTGCCTCCTGCTCGATCGTGGGGCTTCCCCTGCTTTTTCATGAGGGATGGTCCATGGGCGAAATTCGGCAGATGGCGCGCGCGGAAGAGAAAGCCGGCGAAGCGGCGCTTCTGGAAGAGGCCGAGCAGGGCGCCGATGTGAAGGGGCCGCGGTGAAGTGCCCGTTCTGCGCGCATCTCGACGATAAAGTCATCGACTCCCGCGAAGCCCGCACCGGAGACCTCATCCGCCGCCGCCGCGAATGCCTGAAGTGCGGCCGCCGGTTCACCACCTACGAGCGCATCGACGAAATTCCCTACATGGTGATCAAGAAGGACGGGCGCCGCGAGAAGTTCGAGCGCCAGAAGATCCTCCAGGGATTGCTGAAAGCGTGCGAGAAGCGGCCGGTGCCGGTCGGCAAGCTGGAAACGATCGTCGACGAGGCCGAGGCCTTCGTCAGCGAAGCCACGGAGCGCGAACGGTCGTCTACCGAGCTTGGCGGGCTGCTGATGAACCGGCTGAAGAAGCTCGATAAGGTCGCCTACGTGCGGTTTGCGTCGGTGTATCTGGATTTCAAAGACGTCAAGGAATTCATGGATGAGCTGAAAGGATTGCTGAAGGATCGCGCAAAGAAGTAAATCGCCGCGCTTTTCGGTGTTCTTCGGTTCGCCCTAGCCCTGCCACACCCCGGCTGCAAAAGCCTTCACCGTACGAAACCCCAGATGCTCGTAAAGTTCCACGGCTCGCTTGTTGATCGATGTGACCGTCAGGGAGAGCGATTCGTATTGCCTCTTGCGCAGGGCCAGGATCACGTTCTCCATCAGCGCGCGCCCGATCCCGTGCCCCTGATAGCCGGGCAGCACGCAGACTTGCGTCGTGTGGCCCACTCGGTCCGCGACCGTGGACGTAAGCACCATGGCCACCAGCCGGTCGCCGGTAACCGGGCGTACCAGGAACGACGCCTCGGGAAGAAAACGCCCGCAGCCCGGCAGCAGCACGATATTGCGAAGAAATTTCAGGCCGCCCGCCTCGCTGCAATACTGATCGTTGATCTGGCTGTCGACGTGGTCCGCGTAGGCGAGATGGATCAGCCGCGCCGCCGCCTCGAAGGCGCGATCGGACCAGGGTTCCACGCGAAGCCCCGGCGAAGCAGGTTCGCCGGTGAGATTCGCCTCCGCGAGCGGCAGCAGCATGAATTGCCGCGGGTGCAGCCGGAAATATTGGGAGAGAAAAACCGGGTCGAGCTCCGTGCCAAAAGGCATGAGCTGCGCTTCAATGCGCTGGAGGCGTGGCGTGGCCCGCAGCGTACCCAGCATTTCGGATAAAAGCTTCTGGGTAACCGGGGTTTGGGGCTGGCGCGAGGAAACGAAAAGCCCGCCGATGAGTCCCTTGTGATCTTCGAGCACGTAGAAACCATATCCGGCGGGATGTCCGTTCTCGAGAGCCGCGAATCCGCCCAAAGCATGGGAATCGATGAACTTGCGTATCAGTTCAATGGAAGGCTTGTAATCCCAGTGCAGCTCCGACTGCCAATGATGGGCTTCCTCGTGAAAGAGGTCCTCGAGCGAGCGCGAGTGCATCTGGCGGAGATCGATGATCTGCATCGGAGGCGAGCCGGCCCTTCCCGGCATTTTATTATAGCTTCAGCTCTTACGCTAACCGACTGACTGATTTGGAACGCAACCGGTTGCGAAAATAAAGGGCTGTGGAGAAGTATGCTAAGATTCGACGGGGCTTAGGCAATGCGAGCGCCCGCATAACGGATGGCCGTCCTCTCAGAGCTTCGCTATCCCACAACCCGTCTAGCAAAGATTCTTTCGGGCGTCTTTGCGCTTCTTCTCTTCCTGTTTGTCGCTGTGGCGACGGTCTCGGGGTTTCTGCTCTATCAGCTCCTGCGCCCTGCCAGGACTCCGACAGCCTTCGATCTCACTGTAATGATGGGCCATCCCACGACGGTTTCGTTCCCGCTTCCCGATGGAACGGTGCGGGAAGGCTGGTTTTTCCCCGGTCTGCGGGGCGCGCCGACGGTGATCGTCGCGCATGGCTACCGCGGGCAGCGCGCGGACGTGCTGACGCTGGTCACGGCCTTGCAGGAGCAGCAATTTAACGCCTATTTATTCGATTTTACCGGGCACGGCACGAGCGATGGTCTGACCACACTCGGTTATAAAGAAACGGCGGAACTTCGCTCCGCTGTGCAATCGCTTTCGACGCGCGAAGATGTGGATCCTAGAAGATTTGGGCTTTGGGGCGAGGACATGGGCGGCTATGCGGCGCTCGAGGTGGCTACTTCCGATCCGCGGATTGCCGCCATCGCCGTGGACAACGCGTACAGCGAGCCGCGCGAGATGGTCGAAGTGGAAGTGAAGCACTCCGGACTCACCGCGCTACCCGGCGTCAGCGCGTTTTCAGATATGGGCTTCCGGTTCATGAATTATTCTTACCGCAACGAGCTTCCCGTCTCCGCTCGCTTGGATCAAACCAGGGGAATTCCCAAGCTGTTCATTGAAACGGAGGACCGGCCGGACCTGGCGAAATTGACGGTGCGGCTGTTCAACCTGGCTCCGGAGCCCAAGCAGCTCATTCGCAACCGGCTGAATTATTCCGACATGGGTGACGAAGAGCGCAAGAACTACGAAAGCCAGATCGTAAACTTCTTTCTGCAGTCACTGCCGCCGCCTTCGCGACCTCACTAGCTAGCGGACGGGCTGGCGCGCGCGCGGCAACGGCCCGATCGGAACGTACAAAATTCCCTGGTAGGTTTCTTCCAAGTTTCCGTAGAACCTTTGCGCTCGCCTGATTTCTCTCAAACCTGACGGAGTCGTGAGAACGAGGGCGGGATTGGGGTCCGCCGGCGGCCATTCCGGGAGTTCCCGGCCAAAATAAAACGCCAGTCCGTAATTCCACGAGCGCGGCAGGCGATAGGCAAATATCCGGTCGGGATGCAGATTGCCGCGCATCAGCTGCGCGTGCCATCGCGCTGAGACGTATGGATCGATCCGGGGGAGAATCGAGAGCCCGACGAACTCCACGAGCGTGGCGGCCAGGGCCAGCGAAATCACCAGAAAGGTGCGATCGCGCCGTACCGCGAGAAAAAGGATCGCGGCTGCGCCCACAAACGCGATGATCGCGGCGATCACGATCGTCGAACCCAGAGCCTCATGCATGGACGCGGGCAAGCGGTGCGCCCAGACAAGCGCGACAATTCCCAGCACGCCCCACGTGAGGCCGATCGTAATTCCCGGCGAAAGAGAGCGAGCCGACCGGATTACGGAAACGGCGCATATCAGCGAAAGAGCCGGGATGGCGGGAAGAACGTAACTCGGAAGTTTTGACTGCGACACGCTGAAAAAAAGTACCGGGAATACGCCCCAGCACGCGAAGAAGAGTCCCGGCGAATCGCGCCAGGATTTTTCGCGCCACAGGCGCCGCCCTTCGTGAATCACCGGACATAACAGACTCACCCAGGGCAACAGGGCGAAAAGCGTAATCGGCACGAAAAACCAGAACGGTTGTCGGTGCTGAAAGACCGGAGTGAGGTACCGCTCGAAATTATGCTGCAGAATGAACACCCGGAAGAAATCAGGGTTGCGGCGCTCGCAGAGCAGATACCACGGAAGTGCCACAACGCAGGCCGCGACGATTGCGTAGGGGTGGGCGAGTCGCAGCGCCGGGCGCCAGTTGCCGGTGAATAGTACCCAGAGAACAACGGCGCCCCCGGCCAGCAGGACGGCTGCCGGTCCTTTTGCAAGGACGCCGAGTCCCAGGAACGCGCCGAACAGCAGCAAGAGCAGTGCGTCGCGGCGCTTCGCGTCCGCAGCGGCAGGCGTAGCGGCGCGGAGAGAGCCCGAGCAGCGCAGGACCGTCGCGGCGCTGGCCATGGCGAGTGCAATGCTTGCGCTGAAAAGCATGTCCGGCGTGGCGGCGCGCGCGAACCCGATGGCTGCGACTGTGGTTGAGAACAGAAGCGGCGCGAGGACTGCGAGATCAGTTACGTGCGCTGCGCTTCCTCCGTAATGCTTCCGGGCAAGCCAGCCGATTGCGAACGCCGCTGCGAGAGCGCCGAGCGCCGAAGGCAGGCGCAGCGCCCATTCAGCCGGAAGATGCAGAAGGAAACCGATCGCGCCAGCCCAGTAATAAAGCACCGGCTTCTCGAACCAGGGCTGCCCATAGAGACGCGGCGTCACCCAGTCCCCGGTGGCGGCCATCGCGCGGGCAATCCACCCGTAGCGCGGCTCGTCCGGGCCGACCAAGCCAATCGCGCCGAGATGGCCGAATAGCGTGATGAAAATAATTGCGGCGCAGGCTACGCCCGTTACGACATCCATGCGACGCGATGGCTGAGATGTGTTGTCCAAGGCACGCCAGTCTATCATTCCGGTTTCAACATCGGCCCGCTTTCAACATGGGCGCGGCTCAAAATATTTATGGGCAAATGTCCGCCTCCGTCCGCGTCACCGGCGCCGAACCTTGCCGCGATCATTCGCTGGCATCCCTTGCGCGGCCTCGCGCATAATGTCGCGGGATGCGCGATTGGATCGAGTATGCAGGCGCGTGGATCGGGCTAAAAACGCTGGGGCTGCTGCCGAGGCGCGTGGCGCGCTTCGTGGGGGCGAGCTTTGCGGCTGTGGCGTACTTGATCCGCACTCCGCTGAAGCGCGCGGCGATGTTCAATCTTCGGCTGGCTTTTCCGGAATGGACGGATGCGAAGCGCAAGGCTGTGATCGGTCGCATGATCCAGCAGATCGGCTGGATGGCGGGCGAGTTCTCGCAGTTTCCCAGGTACGTGCGGACGGGAATCGAGGGCGTTGTCGTGCTCGACGGAGAGGAGAACTTCGAGGCGGCGCGCCGGCGGGGAAAAGGAGTGCTGTTCCTCACCGGACATATGAGCGCCTGGGAACTTGCTCCCTTCGCGCACGCGCTCTACGGGCATCCTTTGCATTTTCTTGTGAGGCCGATCCGGAATCGCCGCGTCGATGAGCTTATTAATTCCTACCGCTGCCTTTCGGGCAACCACCCGATCGAGAAAAACAAATCGGCGCGGATGATCTTCAAGGTTCTCAACGATGGCGGAACGGTGGGAATTCTTTCCGATCACAACACCTCTCTCGAGGAGGGAGTCTTCGTCGACTTCTTCGGAGTTCCCGCTTCCACCACGTCGGGTTTGGCGAGGATCGCGCTGCGGACGGAAGCGGCCGTCGTGCCGGGTTTTCTCTTTTGGGATTACGCGGAAAAAGTCTACCGGCTGCGCTTCGAACCAGCCGTCGAACTCGCGCGCAGCGGCAACGAGGAAGCGGATGTCCGCGAGAACACGGCTCGCTTCACGCGGGCGATCGAGGATTACATCCGCGCGCATCCGGATCAGTGGCTATGGGTGCATAAGCGCTGGAAGACGCGCCCGGCCGGTGAAAAACCTGTCTATCCATTTTGAGGGGGCCGTTTTGATCGGACCGTGGGTCTTTCGGCTCGGGCCGTTCTGACCGGCCATTCTGACAAGGCCGTGCCGATTCGCTGCGACTGTATTTTAGAGAGAGGGAATTTATGAGCCGCACCGCCGGGGAACTCGCGCAGTATCTGGAAGCCAAGCTCGAAGGGGACCCGCAGCTCCCGCTTTCCGGAGTCGCCGGCCCGGAGCAGGCCGGCCCGGAAGACGTGATCTATCTTGCTTCGCCGCGCCAGCGGGATCGTGCCGCGAGTTCTCCGGCGCGCTGCGTTATAGGCCGGCCTGGCGCGCGCGTCGAGGGAAAGACCATGCTCGAATCCGCCAGCCCGAAACTCGCGTTTGCAAAAGCGGCCGCTTGGCTGCTGCCGCCACAACCGGTGCGCGGAGAGATCCACCCCACGGCGGTCGTCGCGAAAAGCGCGCAGGTTGGCCCAAATGTAAGCCTCGGCCCTTATGTCGTGATCGAAGAAGCGGCGTCGATCGGTCCCGGAACGCGAATCGACGCGTTTTGCTTTGTTGGCCGCGGCGCGGCGGTGGGAGAAAACTGCCGGCTGCATCCCCGGGTCACGCTGTATCCCGGCGCGCGCCTGGGAAGCCGCGTGGAGATACATTCAGGCGTCGTGGTGGGTGGCGATGGGTTTGGTTATGTGTTTGGCGACGGGCGCCAGTGGAAATTCCCCCAGATCGGCAGCGTGGAAATCGAGGACGATGTCGAGATCGGCTGCAACACCACCATTGATCGCGGCTCTCTGGGGGAGACGCGCATCGCCAAGGGCGTCAAAATCGACAACCTCGTCCAGGTCGCTCATAACGTGCAAATCGGCGAGCACTCCGTGATCGCCGCCCAAACGGGCATTTCAGGCAGCACGATCCTGGGGAGGCGTGTCTCGGTTGGCGGACAGGCTGGAATCGGCGATCACGCCGTGATCGAAGATGAAGCCAACGTGGGGGGACAAGCCGGGGTTTTGGTCGGCAAGACCATCCGGCGGGGGCAGACGGTGTGGGGGACGCCGGCACGCCCCCTCGATAATTTCAAAGAACAGTATGCGTGGTCCACGCGCCTTTCGGAACTCCTGCCCGATATGCTCGAACGGATTCGCAGGCTGGAGGAGCGGTAACAAAAAAAGTCACTTGCGTACGATTGCTTCGTCTTTCATTCGCCATCGAGGCATGACTTGGTGAGGCACCTTGGAGGTGCCGAGCCGCATCAGAGCTACGCGGGGGGCGTGTCGTCAGGGTGTTATGGGCTGCGGTGTGTTTTTAGTTGACCCTTATTGGGATTAAAAAGATAATGGGGACGCACTGTAACTGTCTGTATTCTCGGGAATTGGGTGGCTTTCATTTTGTCGTAACGGTTTCTGAGGCCCGCGGGCTTTACCCCATCGATTTGAAATATAGCGGCAGGTTTATATAAGAGGGTCAAATCCGGTGCTGGCACAGCCACAGGAACTAGGTATTTAAATGTATGTCTGAGGGATTGATGGCACGGGAAGCAAATTTGCGCGGTGGCACCCTTGAGAGCGGCGCCTCTGCGACCGCCACAGCTCCGCGCTCACCCCACGCGCAGGTGGAGGAGGCCGTCGCCCGAGCCACCAACTGGCTGTTGTCCCAGCAAACCCAGGAAGGCTACTGGTGGGCCGAGTTGGAGGCTGACACCACCCTGGAGTCCGACTACGTCCTCTACCTTCACATCCTGGGGCAATTGAATTCCCCCAAGGTGCCCAAGCTTGCGAAATATATTCGCGATCATCAGCTTGCCGACGGCGGCTGGAATATTTTCCACGGCGGCCCGGCAGAACTGAACGCCACTGTGAAGGCCTATGTAGCTTTGCGGCTGGCCGGGGACCCCGCGGCATCTCCGCACCTTGCAAAAGCCAAGGAAAGAATCCACGAACTTGGCGGGCTGGAAGCGACCAATTCCTATGTTCGCTTTTATCTTGCGATGGTGGGCGCCATCGATTGGCGGCTCGTGCCGGCGATACCGCCCGAGTTGATGCTGCTGCCCAACTGGTTTCCGATCAATATCTACGAAATGTCCTCGTGGACACGCGGGATCGTAATCCCGCTGGTGATCATTTATGCCAGCCGGCCGGAATGGCGTCTGCCCGAGGGAATCGCTTTCGACGAGCTTTTCAAGCGCCCGGGCGCGCGGCCTCTTGCTTTTGCCTGGGACAAGAGTGTCGTCACCTGGCGCAACTGCTTCCTCGCGATCGACCGCGGCCTGAAGCTTTATGAGAAATCTCCCTGGAAACCCTTTCGCAAGCTGGCGCTGTCGCGCGCCCGCACCTGGATGCTCGAGCGCCTGGAGCGAAGCGAAGGGTTGGGAACGATTTACCCCGCGATGATGAATTCCATCTTCGCCCTGCTCGCGCTCGGGGGAGACACCACCGATCCGCTGGTCGCCCGCGAAATCCGCTTTCTGGAGCGCTACGAAATCGAAGAAAAGGGCGCCATTCGCGTACAGCCCTGCATCTCCCCGGTTTGGGACACGGCCATTGCGATGGTATCGCTCGAAGAAGCCGGCCTCGATCCGGCGCATCCTTCGCTCATCGCTTCGGAGCGCTGGCTGCTCGAGAATCAGATTCTCGGTCCGGGCGATTGGCAGGTGAAGAATCAGAAAGCCGAGCCGGGCGGCTGGGTGTTTGAGTTTCGCAACGACTTCTATCCCGATGTCGACGACACCGCGTTCGTCTTGATGGCCTTGGGCCGCGTAGCCGACCCCGAGCCCACGCGCCTGCGAAACGCCATCAAGCGGGGCCTGGCTTGGCTAGTAAGCATGCAGAATAGCGACGGCGGCTGGGGCGCTTTCGACCACGAGAATAACCTGCAGTTCCTGAACAACATCCCGTTTGCCGATCACAACGCGATGCTCGATCCTTCCACCGCGGACGTGACCGCGCGCGCCATCGAATGCCTGGGGCAAATGGGCTGGTCCGCCACGCACCCCGTGATCGAGCGCGGGCGGGCGTTTCTGCGGCACGATCAGACGGGAGATGGCTCCTGGTTCGGTCGCTGGGGAGTCAACTACGTGTATGGAACCAGCGGCGTTCTGCGCGCGCTGGAAACCGTGGGCATGGCGTCCCGCGACCATTGCCAAAAGGCGGCGAACTGGCTGCGCTCCGTGCAGAATGCCGACGGCGGATTCGGCGAATCAATCCTTTCCTATTACGACGCGTTGTTGAAAGGAAAGGGGGAGAGCACAGCCTCGCAAACGGCCTGGGGGCTGATCGGTCTACTGGCGGCGGGAGGGCCGAACGATCCTGCGGTGGAGCGCGCCGTGAACTGGCTCGTCTCCCATCAGAATCAGGACGGCACCTGGGACGAAGAGGAATTCACCGGAACTGGTTTCCCATGTGTTTTCTATCTGAAGTATCATCTGTACAGGAATTCTTTCCCGCTATACGCGCTGGCCCGCTACGACAACATGCGTAAGGGGCGGCGGAGATTTACCGGGGTGCAGGTCCCCGCAGAAGAGATCCAGAATCGAAATGGACATTGGGGGTAATGGATGCGAGTTCCGCTTAGCCTGACCGCCAACATGGCGGGGTACCTGACGCGCAAGAGTCTCAGCGGCGAGAAGAAATTTCCGCTGGTGATGATGCTCGAGCCGCTGCACACCTGCAATCTCACCTGCACGGGGTGCGGCCGCATTCGCGAGTA
>CAZRKW010000005.1:0-41709 GCA_964600355.1 uncultured Acidobacteriaceae bacterium | reverse complement strand
AGCGCATCCTTGATGTGAACGAAGCCGAGGATGTGGTCGAGCGTCCCTTCGTAGACGGGAATGCGGGAACGCTGCGTGGTGGCGAATAGCTTCATGGTCTCTTCGAGCGTGGCATCGGCGGGCAGGGCGTGCATATCCGGCCGCGGAACCATGATTTCGCGCGCCTGAATTTGACCCAGTTCGATGGCGCTCTGGATGAATTTCACTTCCGCTTCGGGAATTAGACCGCGGTCCCGGGCTTGCTGGATCATCACCTGCAGTTCCTCTGTTGAACGGACGAGGGTGTGGCTGTGCGGCGCGACGACGCCCAGCGCGAGCACCAGCTTCTCGGCGACGCCATCCAGCAGATCGATCGCCGGGCGGAACGTCTGCAGAAACCAATGAAATGGGCGCGCGACAAGAAGAGCTACGCGCTCGGCCCGGGCGAGGCTAAGGCCCTTCGGGACAAGTTCTCCGAGCACCACCTGAAAAAATGTAAGCAGGCCGAAAGCCAACACCAGCGCCACCGTGTGCGCCACGAGAGCGCCCCACGGGCGCCGAATGTCCTCCACAAGCGGATTGAGGACGCGCGAAAGCGTCACCTCGCCCAGATACCCGAGCAGCAGGCTGGCGATCGTGATCCCTACCTGCACGCCTGAAACCACGCGGCCGATGTCGCCGAGCAACTGCTCGACGATCTTCGCGCGGGGATCGCCCTTCTCGCTCAATTGCCGCACACGCGAAACGCGGACGGCCACGAGCGAGAATTCCGTCGCCGCGAAGAATGCGTTGATTCCGATGAGCAGAAGCACGCCGAAAAGTTGAAGCGCGCTCATCGCGAGGGCACGCCCGGGCTTTGATGGAACGAAGCATAAGGCGGGTGGTTCACGGCAGAGAGCATCGAGTATCCCGGTCTGTCGCTACCGCTGCGACACCTTGCCGGAAGCGATGGCGGTATTAAAGTCAGCGGATTTTCCCTTGGCGACCGATAGCGTCTTCCACTGCCCGCCGGCAAAATGTTTCGCGATGTACACGATTTGGCCCACGTGGTAGGCAGTGTGCGAGGTGCCGCGATTGATCGCCTGCATTACCGAATGGGCCTCGCCGCGAATCGTCACTTTTCGCACTAAGTCCGCATCGGTGAGTCCCGTGAGAGCGCCGAAAAGCTCCGACCAACCCGCATTCCACGCCGCCATCATTTCGGCCCGCGTCTGAAAGGAATGCTCGAATTCGGCGTCGCGATTGCGCTCGGGCTTCTCGCCGTCGGTGGTGAGAAAATCCTTCCAGCGGGACAACATGTTGCCGGACAAATGCTTGACGATGGTTGCGATAGAATTCGATTCCCCGTCGGGAGCCATTGCGAGCATCTCGTCCGACACTTGCGCGATGGCGCCTTCGGCAAGGTGCTTATAGTAGCGAAGAACGTCCAGCGAGTCCTTTACGTAAGAAGCCGTGAACTCCAGCGCCATGAGCGGATTGTGCATTGTCCGCCTCCGATACGCAAGAGGGCGACGCATCGCCCTGGTGGGGTCGCGCGCGACCACAAATCCGTATTCGTCTCCCCCGTGTTCCGTGCGCTTTGCGTTGTTATTCCCACGCCCATAGGTTACAGTTACCGGCTTTCACCAAGGGGCCCGAGACACATGCCAGCCGCCGGAAAAGAAAAGCTGAAAGTCTTGATACGCCGAGCCGCGATCAACAAGCGCGTTCGCGAAGTCGCCAAGGAGATTTCGCACGACTTCAAGGGCGAGCGCGTTCACCTGATCGGCGTGCTGAAAGGCGCGTGCATCTTCCTTTCCGATCTGGTGCGCGAGATCAATCTGGAATGCTCGATTGATTTCATAGCAGTGTCGAGCTACGGAAAAGGGAAAGAATCCTCCGGCCAGGTGCGCGTGCTCAAGGACCTCGACAGCAGTATCGAGGGGCTGAACGTCGTTCTCGTCGAGGATATTCTCGATACCGGCCTGACCCTGAGCTATCTGTTGCGGGTCTTGCAGCAACGCAAGCCAAAAGCCCTTCGCGTGGCGGCGCTGCTCGATAAACCTTCGCGAAGGCTGAAGCAGGTGGAGGGCAATTACATCGGCTTCAGCATTCCCAATGAGTTCGTGGTCGGCTACGGGCTCGATTATTCGGAGCGATATCGCAACCTGAAGGATGTCTGCGTCCTCAAGCTCCCCGCGGACGGGGCGAGTCATTAGGATCGCCGGCGCCTAAGACACGATCGATCGAGCGTGTGATCCGACCGCTGTAGTTGATATTTATCTGCGCGAGAGCACATCTTTTACGGACGGCCATTCTCCGGCTGTTATAATAATCTCCTTCATAACTTTCGCTGGTACTGCAAGGTTTGGGGACCCGGCTTGCCCGCTCTGGAATACTGCCTTCGGACGGGATTTGCACGAGCTTGTGGACTGTAAATGGACTCGATCGAACTCAATTCGATGGTGGAGATTCCCGCCGATACGCTCGCGGTGCTGACGGAGATCAGCCGCGAAATCAATTCCTCTCTGAATCTGGACGAGGTGCTGGCGAGCGCCGCGTCTCAGGTCAAGCGCCTCATCGACTTCGAGATTTTCTCGCTGCTGCTGATCGACGAAAGCGCGAACAACCTCTATTTCCGCTTCGCCATCGGCCACCGCCTAGAAGTTGTGGAACACTGGCGCATCCCCATCGGCGACGGCATCATCGGCTCGGCCGCCGCCACGGGCCAGGCGATCCGCGTGGGGGACGTTTCCAAGGACTCGCGCTACCTGCCGGCCGTGGAAGCGGTACACTCCGAACTCGCGGTGCCCATCGTCGCCCGTGGGAAAGTGGTGGGCGTCATGGACATCGAAAGCCGGCAGCTCGATTACTTCACGCCAGCGCAGCAAAACATCCTGACGCTCGTGGCCAGCCGCATTGGCACGGCCATCGTAAACGCGCAGCTTTACGAAAATGCCCAAAAGCAGGCGGAAACCCTGCTGATGCTCAACGAAATCGGGCGCGAGGCGAATTCAACGCTGCAGGTGGAAGAGGTCCTGCGCCGCGCCGCCGAACTCACCAAGCGATTGATCGACTACCAGATTTTCAGCATTCTGCTCATCGACGAAGTCGAGGGAGTGTTCCGCCACCGCGTGACCGTGAAATTCGGCCAGCGTATCCAGGAAAAATCCACGGTTCCGGTCTATGAGGGCATCATCGGAGCGGCGGCCTCGCTTCGCCAGCCCGTTTTTGTTCCGGATGTCTCGCTCGATCCGCGCTACCGGATGGCCAATCCCGAAACGCGCTCCGAACTTGCCGTGCCGATGATCTTCAAGAATCGCGTGGTCGGCGTGATGGACCTGGAAAGCCCGCAGGTGAACTATTTCACCCCGGATCACGTGCAGGTGCTTTCGATTCTCGCCGCGCACCTGGCCGTATCGATCGAAAACGCGCGCCTCTACGAGCAGGTGATTCGCGACGAGGCGCGCATGGAGCGCGACCTCAACGCCGCGCGAAGAATTCAGGGCGCGCTGCTCCCCCGTCTGCCCGGCCCCGAGTTCGGGCTGGATATCGCCGCGCGCGTGGTCTCCTCACGCGAGCTCAGTGGGGACGTCTACGACTTTCTCCGCTACGGGCCGCAGGACCTGGGCATAGCTCTGGGCGACGTGAGCGGCAAAGGAAGCGCGGCGGCGCTCTATGGGGCGGTGGCGATCGGCACGCTGCGCAGTCTGGGATCGCAAAAACCGCGGCCCGCAAACATGCTCCGCGCCATCAACGGATTTCTTGGGGAACGCCTGATCGAAGGCCGATTCATGACACTGTGCTTCTCGACGTGGCACCGGCGGAAGCGCAGGCTGCGCATCGCCAACGCAGGACAGGAGCAGCCTCTGCTCTTTCATGGCGGGCGCTGCGAGCAAATCCAGCTGGCGGGCTTTCCGCTCGGGATGTTTGAAGAGGTCACCTACGACGAGCGCAGCTACATTTTAGATCCGGGCGATATCGTGGTGTTTTTCTCCGACGGCATTGGCGACGCGCAGAGCGCCACGTTGGAATTCTTCGGCCACGCGGGCCTCAACCGCCTCATCATGGACAATCAGCACGCCACCGCCGATGGACTCGCCGACCGTATTCTTGAGGAAGTGGACCGCTTCTCGGGGGGAAAGCATCCTACCGATGATCGTACGGTGCTGGTGCTGAAGGTCGTCTAACATCGCTCTTCCGAAGACATCTCACCTTTCACCCCATCGCAATTTGCTTCTCAGCACTTCGAAATAAGTTTTCTGCGGCGACTGCACGAACGCCACCCTGTTCGGGGATTTGGTGATGGCGACGCGGTCGCGCGGCTCCAGCTTGAATCCCACCTGGCCGTCGAGAGTAAGATAGACCGGCTCTTCGGCCGCGGCGATGTCGATCTCCACGCACGACGTATCGGGAATCACGAGCGGTCGGTTCGTGAGCATGTGCGGGCAAATCGGCGTGATGACGAACGCATCGAGATGCGGATGCACGACCGGTCCGCCTGCCGCCAGCGAATAGGCAGTGGAACCGGTGGGAGTCGCGACGATCAGCCCATCGGCGCGGTAGCGGCCCACCTGGGCGCCGTCGACGTACACGTCGAAATCGAGCATGCGCGCAAGCGCCGCCTTGTTGATGACGGCGTCATTCAGCGCCACTTGCTTTTCAGCGCTTTTGCCGTCGCGAAAAATCTGGGCGGTCAGCATCATGCGCTCGCTGAATTGATGCTCGCCAGCCAGCACGCGCTCGAGCACCGGATAGAGCTCTTCGCGGGTTACGCTCGTGAGAAATCCCAGGCCGCCCAGGTTCACCGCGAGAATGGGAACCTTGTGGCCGCCAAGCGCGCGGGTTGCCGAAAGCAGCGTGCCGTCGCCTCCGAGCACGATCAGCAGATCGATCTTCTCGGCGAGAGCCTCCCGCGCGAAAACGGGCGCGCCCGTATCCACGCATTGGGCCGTCTCCCGATCCACGAACACGGCGATTTTCCGCTCGCCCAGCCATTGAATCAGCGGCGGCACCATCGAGCACACCACTTCCGGCACGGGTTTGCATACGATGCCAACGGAGCGGATCATAACGGTGAGTGTCGCATTTTATTCCATGCGGCGCGTCTTGGCGTGAAGAAAAAACTCCTGGTTTCCTTCCGCGCCCGGCAGTTTGCTGGGCCTCACGCCCACAACTTCAAGACCCAGGCGGTTCGCCGCCTCGACGACTCCCTGTACCGCCCTCTCATGCAACGCAGGGTCGCGGACGATGCCGCCCTTACCAACGTCACGCTTCTCCAACTCAAATTGCGGCTTGATCAGAATCAGCAAGTCGGCCCCGGGCGCCGCGACCGACGCGAGCGCTGGCAGCACTTTTGTTACCGAAATGAACGACAGGTCGGCAGTGATCAGTGCGACCGGATCGGCGATATCGCCGGCCTGCAAGTGGCGCGCATTCTTCTCGATCCGCACGACGCGCGCGTCCTGCTGGAGCTTCCAGTCCAGCTGAGCGATGGTCACATCCACCGCATACACCTTACTGGCCCCGTGCTGCAGGAGGCAGTCGGTGAAGCCGCCCGTCGAGCTTCCCGCATCGAGACAGATTCTTCCCTCGGGCGTAACGCCAAAATCCTCGAGCGCGCCTTCCAGCTTCAACCCGCCGCGGCTCGCATAGCGCAGCGGCTGGCCAACAATCTCAACCTGCGAGTCTGCGGCGATCCGCGTGCCAGGCTTGTCAATTCTCTGCCCCGCAACCTGCACCTGCCCGGCCATGATCATGGATTGCGCCCGCTCGCGCGACGGTGCAAGTCCGCGCTCGACCATCAGCACATCGATGCGCGGTTTTTCCGCCTTGGGAATCTTCATGGGTGCTTGGGCTGAAAACAAAGCGGCACAGGCATGTCGCACCCCGGGAAACGGGTGCTTACGACCGCCGCGCGACGAGGAACTGCGCGAGTTGCCGCAACTGCGAAGCCTTTTCGCCGTAGCAATCGAGTTCGCTCAGCGCATTCGCTTCAAGTTCGGCCGCGAACGAGCGGGATTTCTCGATCCCGTAAAGCGCCGGATACGTGGCCTTCTGCTGCGCCTGATCTTTCCCGGCGGTCTTGCCGAGCGACGCAGAAGATTCCTCAACATCCAGAATGTCGTCAACGACCTGGAAGGCCCAGCCGATCTGCCCGCCGAAGCGCCGCAGCCGCTCGACATCCTCGTGATTCGCACCGCCCGCGATGGCTCCCGCCACAATCGAGCCGCAAATGAGCGCCGCCGTCTTCGACCGGTGAATGTATTCCAGCGTCGCCGCGTCCACCGGCTTGCCACCCGCCTCGACATCGGCGACTTGTCCGCCAACCATCCCCTCAACAGTGCCCGCAGCCGAACTGATTTCGGCGATGACCTGGACCCCGCGCGACGCCACCAAAGGAGCCCCCGCGAGAGCCTGAAACGCCAGCGTGAGCAAAGCGTCTCCCGCAAGAATGGCCATCGCTTCGCCGAACACCTTGTGACACGTCGGCTTGCCGCGGCGCAGATCGTCGTTATCGAGCGCCGGCAAGTCGTCATGAATCAGAGAATACGTATGAATGAACTCGATCGCGCAGCCAACCTGAATCGCGCCCGCAAGCTCATCCGTAAACATCCGCGCCGATGCCAGGCACAGAATCGGCCGGATGCGCTTGCCGCCGGCAAAAACACTGTAGCGCATGGCCCGGTGGATCGAGGACGGCGGAGTGTGCTCGGCAGGCAAAAGCTTCTGCAGTTGCGTCTCGATGGCGGCGTGGTCCGCCTCAAAAAATTCGGGGAGCTTCATGCGGCGCGGGAAGTCCAGAAAATATCGTTTTGAGCCCACAAGCTACCCGACAGACAGCAAAACCCCAGGTACGTACTAGGAGGATTCATCTTCGGGCTCGAACGGCTCCGCGGCAATTTTCCCGTCCGCTTTCTTCAGGAGAATCTCGACGCGGCCTTCAGCCTCTTCGAGCTGCTTCTGGCAGTCCCGCGAAAGTTTGACGCCTTCCTCAAAAAGCTTCATGGCTTCGTCAAGCGAAAGCTCCGTGCTCTCCAGGCGCTTGACCACCTCTTCGAGCCGCGCCAGCGACTTTTCAAAATCGCCCTTGCGCTGCGGCTCGGCCGCTTTATTCGGAGTTGAACCCATCGGCACGGTTGCGTCCCTTCGTGAGTGAATCGTGAATCGGTGCGCCGCGCGGCTCAATCAAAGCCGCAAAACGCATTGCCCAATATAGACGCACTGGCACAGCGGAGCAAGCCGCTTGCGGTCCAGCCAAATGTGCACCAAATGGGTAGCTGGCAAGGCAGTTGCCACGGCTGCCGACACCAAGTATAGAATGGAGACAGTGGGCGTGTGGTCCGAGCAGTCCCCAGCACACTCGATCGAGCCCGTGCGCTATAGGTTTTAGGTACAACTCGCCGTAGCTCAGACAGGAGCCTGCTCCTCAATGGCAATCGCAAACGCAACTCCCGCAGCCGCCCTGGAAACTCGCCCCAGCACCAACAAGCTCGCGCTGACGATGTTGACCACCCTCTTTTTCATGTGGGGTTTTCTTACCGCCCTCAACGACATCCTGGTGCCGCACCTGAAATCGATTTTTGACCTCACGTATGCCGAGGTCATGCTGATCCAGTTCAGCTTCTTCTCCGCCTACTTCGTCTTCGCTATCCCTTCGGGCAAAGTGGTCGAATGGATCGGCTATAAGCGAACCATCGTCGTCGGCCTGATCACCATGGGCCTGGGCGCGCTTCTTTTCATTCCCGCCGCGAGCGTGCCGTCGTTTCCACTTTTTCTCGGGGCGCTGATCGTGCTGGCTGCAGGCATCACGGCGCTGCAAGTGGCCGCGAATCCGTACGTGGCCGTCCTGGGACCGCCTGAGACGGCGTCCAGCCGTTTGAATCTGACGCAGGCATTCAACTCGCTCGGCACAACCATCGCCCCGTACCTGGGCAGCCTGTTTATCCTGAGCAGTGCGCCGCTGGCCATCGAGCAGATACGTCGCCTTCCGGCGAGCCAGCTTCTTGCCTATCGGCTGCAACAAGCGTCTTCCGTGAAGCTCCCCTATCTCGGACTCGCGCTCACTCTGATTGCGCTCGCGGTTGTGGTGGCGAAATTCAATTTGCCGGCCATATCTGCGGAGAATGCCAGCAAACCCGGCGGCGACGCTTCGGCGATCTGGAAGCAGCGCCGCCTCCTGCTGGGGGCCATCGGCATCTTTGTCTACGTGGGCGCGGAGGTTTCCATCGGAAGCTTTCTGGTGAGCTACATGAGCCAGCCGGACGTCGGCAACATCCCGGTGCAAATTGCGGCACGTTATGTGTCGTTCTATTGGGGCGGAGCGATGATCGGCAGGTTCATCGGGTCCGGTCTCTTGCAGAAGATCCGCACCGGCACCCTGCTCGGCATTTTCGCCATTGTCGCCGGCAGCCTGGTTTCGCTTTCGATGCTGACCACGGGCCATGTGGCGATGTGGAGCATCCTCGCGGTCGGCCTTTTCAATTCGATCATGTTTCCCAGCATCTTCACGCTGGGAATCGACGGGCTGGGCCCGCTGACGGGCGAAGGTTCGGGAGTGCTGATCTGCGCGATTGTGGGCGGGGCGATTCTCCCGGAACTTCAGGGCATCCTCGCCGATCGCATCGGAATTCACCACGCCTTCTTCATTCCGGTGATCTGCTATCTCTACATCATGTACTTCGCGTTCTGGGGATCGCGGCAACGGCAGCCCGCGTGATCGGCAGAAGTTCTGCCATCGTCAGAAGCTGAATTGCGCCTGCAGTTGGATCAACCGGACCGCGGAGGCGTTTCCAAACGCGCCTCCGGCAAGGGAATTCGGCACATCGAATTGCCGCGAACCCAAACTGCCCGCCGGTGTTGAATCGTTCACGATATTGAACAGGTCTCGCGCGTTCACGCTAAACGTCAGGGTGTAACGCTGATTGCTGGCCGCCGGGCCGCCGAACCGGCCGCCACCACCGCCTCCGCCTCCCCGGCCGCCGGGGCCGCCGATTCCCCGCCCGAATCCCCCTGGCCCCCTCGCCGGTCCGGCAGCGGCGTTCTGTGCGGCAGTTTCCTTTTTCGCGCCAAACCCGAACGTCTTGGAAATCCGCAGATTGAACGTGAATAGATCCGGCGCCGTGTAGTTATTGATTGGGATAATCGGCTGCCCGGGCGCCGGCACGGTGTTGAACGTCCCAAGGGGAGTGCACAGAATATTCGAGTTGGCGGCGTTCGGAGTAACGCTCGGGCACGTGGTGGAGGAGACCAACGAGGGCCTGTTGTTGAAAATCGAGTCGCCATTCAAATCGAGCGGAGTCGTTACGTTGAACGGCGTTCCGGAATTGAAGACCATAAACGGGTTCAGCCGGAATCCATACGGCAGCGAAATACTCCCGCCGAAAAAGAGGCGGTTGCGCACATCGAAGGACGCCCTTCCGTAATCCGCGCCAATATTGTAAGGATTCGATGGGAAGCTGCCGGCCCCCGCTGAATCGCTGTGGGCATAATTCAAGGAGTAATATCCTGAAAGCGAGAGCCAGGCCCCGGCGCGAACGTTCACGTTGGCGATAAACTGGTTCTGGTTGAAAACGCCCTCCGACTCGTACTGATAGATATTCTCGAGAATTCCATTCGGGCGCACTCCGCTCGTGGGTACCCCTAACACATAGGTCCCGGGAAGCGGCGCATTCACATTGTCGGTAAGGAGTTCGTGCACCCCGCGCGAGTTGATATAGGAGAGCGTCAGGTTCGCCACTCGGGATACCTGGCGCTCCACGCTGATGGCGGTCTGCATGGTGTAGGGCGCATGAAGATTCGGCGCGATCCGGTAAGTCGTGGGGACTCCGCTTTGCGAGGATTGCAGCGCGCTGACCGGGGGAATATTCGGGTAGAACGCCGGATTCGTAACGATATATTCCTGCTGCGCGATGCCGTTCTGGCGTTCCGCCTGCAAAATCAGGCCATTCGTAAACCGGTCGTAGAACATTCCCCATCCGGCCCGGAGCACCGTTTTCGGAGACCCCGACTTGCCCTTTCCGATGCCCCAGGCAATTCCAAAGCGCGGTGCCGGATCGGCGTGATCGGGTATGTCGGTTTGCGTCTCGAATCGTAAGCCGGTACTGATGGTTACATTGGGACGCCAGCGCCAGTCATCCTGGATATAGAGGCCCGCGTCGAACACATTAGAGGAAGCCAGCGGAGTCCCAACCGTCAGAGAGAACTGCGCCGGAGCTTTCGCTAGATAGTCGGCGAGCGTGGGGAAGAGAAAGTTGCCGTTAAAGTTCGCGGTGGAGGTGTTTCCCTCGGTAAGTTCGCGCAGCCGCGCCCCAAACTTCAGCACGTGATTCCCGAACGCAACCGACGTGTAATTCTGGAATTCGTAATGATTCTGCGTGTCGATGATTGCGCCGAGGTTGTTCCCGCCCGAGACGAATTCGTTGGGAACAGTAATGGTCGTCGCCGTGTTCTGCGGTGTCTGATTGCTGCCATCGTGAAGGTACTGAAAGCGCGTCTCATTGACGACCTTGGTGCCGAAAATCTGCGTATCGCTCAACTGCACGGTCTGCTCGGTATTCAGCAGGTTGTATCCTTGCGACGGAAGAGCGTACTGCCCCACGCCGTCGTTGGTCGCGGTGTCGCGATAATACTGGTAGCGCACCGTAAGCGTGTTATTCGCGGCCAGCTGATAATCGAGTCGCGGGCCGATGTTGGTGCGGGTGCGAGGATTGGCAACGCCCTGGGTAAAGAGCTGGCCGGGGAGCGTCTCGGCATTCACTACTTCGATGTCGTTGATGTTGCGCCGCTGCGCGTCGATGAAAAACGATGCTTTCTTGTTCAACGGGCCGCCGAAACTCCCGCTGAATTGCGTGGTGTCATAGCCCGGAAGAGCAGCGTTACCGAGAAAGGGACTGCGGCTGTTGAACGCCGAATCGTTGCCCATCACCATAAATTGCCCGTGAAACTGGTCTGTGCCGGGCTTGGTGAAAATCTCAATCCGGCCGTAACCGAGCCTGTCAAATTCCGCAGAAAATGGATTCTGATTGATGCGGATCTCGCGGATCGAGGACTTGGGAGGAAGCTGCCCGGCGGTGAACCCGTCGATGTACATCTGCCCGCCATTCGGCCCCACGGACGGCCCGGCCAGGGCCTCCAGATCCGATTGCAGTTCATCGGGGTCGTCGGAGAGCTGGTCGAGGTCCTTGCCGGACAGCACGATGGCTCCGCCATTGTTTTCGGGGCTCACGCTAAGGGCGGTCCCGGCATCCCCAGTGACTTCCACCTTTTCCTGCTCCGCGGCGATCGTAAGGGGAAGATCAACTTTTTGAGCCTGGCCCGCGGCAACCTGCACCTGCGCGCTTTGATATTCCTCGAAACCCTTGGCGTTGGCCTTGACGGTGTACGCGCCCGGCGCGAGGCCCTTCACTTCGTAAGTGCCGTCCCGGCCTGACTGGGTTGCCGACGGCTGACCTGTGGCTCCCGTCACTTGCACGGTTGCATTCTGTATGGCCGCCCCGGAAGGATCGGTGACCTGCCCGCGAACACTGCCCGTGCCGGACTGCGCCCGCAGGCCGCCGCCACCCAGCAGAGTCGCAACCAATCCAAGCACGGAACCTGCGATCTCGACAAACCTGCGCGATTTGCGCAATCCCATCACGTCTCCCGAACGCTCCGCATCCGAAGCCCGAATTTTGTTATTGCCCTTTACTGTGCCGCATCGCCCGCCGGCGCTTCCATGCTCCAGGGGGGAAGAATCATCGACTGCCCGCTTCCATTGGGAGACGCCTGAAGGATCGGCTCCACGCCGCTTACGAGTGTGATCGCCGTGACGCCGCCAGACCCGCTTCCAGCCGTCGAAACAATCATGACAGCGTCGCCCTTTTGTAGGTCGGATAAACTGGCTTTTGGTACCCGATTGAGTATCTGCTGGAGATCTCCGCCTCCGCGCCCACCTCGGCCGCCCTGGCCATTACCGCCGTCTGCTGGTGAGCCGCCAGCGCCCGATCCTGAAGCGCCCGCTGCCCCCGCTTGCTTTTCGGCAGGTGCACCATTCCCTGCCGCCCCCAATCCGGCGCCGGCCTGCCCGTCCTTAAGCCTCATCGCCATGAACTGGGCCATCTGCGGAGGCAGCTTCCGAAGCTGCGAATCCTGGGTGATCTTCACGTCCACCGGCTTTTTGGCAATCAGGTCCATTACATTGATGGTGTTTGACGCGGCATCGATCGATGAAATCGTGCCGGCAATGTTCCGGAATGCTCCCGAGACAATCTCCTCGGCGGCCAACTCGCTGCCGTCCGCGCTGCGCGTCCCGCGTGCGAGCACCTGATCGCCCGGCTTGATCTGATCGAGTGAGCTCGGCTTGGCGTCATCGAAATTCACCGAATCCGGGGCATAGCGCCGCAGAATCGTGTCCTTCGAGGTGTGGATGGCCACATCTTTGGAACCAGCCGCCGCCCGCGCGATAATCGTAATCGTTCCCGTGGATGGGTCGACCGCACTCACCAGGCCGCCCACTCCCCTCCTCTGCCAGTCCTGCCGGTCATGTTCCTGCTTGGATGCGACATCTGCCTTCTTCATTGCAATCACGGAGGTCGCTGCCACGGAATGCCCATCCTCGGAAATCTTCCCCATCACCAGGATGCGGTCTCCCACCTGCAAATCGGACAGCGTGAGCGGCGAGGCATTCTTCAAGTCCTTGGCACCCGGTTCGATCCGCAGAATCCTGGCAGCGTCTCCTACGGAAACACTGTAGCTAACCCCCGCATCGGTCGACAGCGTAAGCGAATTCCCGGCAATGCTCTTGATCGTCCCAAGCGGTCGCGCCGGAGCGGTTTGCCCGGCGAGCGGTGCCTGCGGCTCGGCCTTCGCAGCCATCCCGCAAAGAGTCAGTGAAATCAATAATGCCAACCAAATGCGCACAAATACATTTCTGTTCAGGTCCAACGAAAATTCCATAAAATTCGCCTCGTTCGACTGCTAAGGACATCTTCAAACCGAACACTTAACTATGTTTTTTTACTCGCAGTCTTTAGACGCACCCGCCAGTTGGTCGTTTCAGAGAGCTGCATTTGGCTCCCCAGCGGGTAAACTGCTATCCGTGAGGTAATTACGGGCAGTACAAGAACTCGCCCCCCGGGCGCAGGCAGTTACTTCAATGCTAACAGTACCCTACTTCTAAGAACTCTCACGTCATTCCGCGTACGATTCGGTTTGCGTCGCGCCGCAGCCTGCTGAATAATCATGAAAGTCCGTAGTTTCCTGGCGCGTCGCTTCATCGCCGAATGCTTGGGGTCTGATTCAAGTTTGGTGGCGCAGTCCGAACTCCGCCCCTTGGGGGAAATGTGGCAAAAAGCACGCTGGAATTCCTCACCGAGAACGACTGGTCGCTGATCCTGGCGAAGTCGAAGCGCCTGAACTATGGCCCGGGCGAGGAAATCATCAAACAGGGAATCCCCGGGAAAGCCATTTACATCATTCGAAGAGGCACGGCTTCGGTCGAAGTGACCAATCTCGAGGGTAAAACGGAGATCGCGGTCCTCGGCCCGGAAGAAATCTGCGGCGACATCGCCTTTCTTCTCAAAGATGAAATGCTGAAGGACAAAACCTCCGCCTCCGTCCTGGCCAAAGGGAAAGTCGAGGCAGATCTGGTCGAAGCGGAGGAACTCGGCAAACTATTCGAATCGTTTCCCAGCGTAGGTGCCCGCTTCTACCGCTCGCTCGCGGTGGTTCTTGCCCGCCGCCTGCGCGAGACCTCGCGCACTCTCGCCAAAGCCTACGGTACGAAGCAGTAGACCCGCCTCCCTCTTCTCGCTTCTTGGCTTGTTGGCGAATCGCAGCCACCATCTCAACTCAACGCAGCGTCTTGTTGAGAAAATCCACCGTGCGCTGCCAGGCAAGCTTAGCGGCAGCGTCGTCATAGCGCGGCGTGGAATCGTTATGGAAGCTGTGGTGCGTTCCCGGATAAAAATAAGAGGTGTATTCCACATGACTCGCCTTCAACGCAGCCTCAAAGGCCGGCCGGCCCGGATTTGATGCGTTATCCACCTCTGCATAGTGCAGCTGCAAAGGAACCTTGATCTTGGGCACATCGGCCGTTTCCGGCTCTCGTCCGTAATAGGAAACCGCAGACGCCAACCCGCCCGGCATCTGAATCGCAAGTTGGACCGCCACGCCTCCCCCGAAGCAAAAACCGACCATGCCCACTTTCCCCGAGCATCCCGGATCGGCCTTGAGAAAAGTGATCCCCGCGCCGAAGTCTTCCGTCATCGTGTTGCGGTCCATGTGTTTCTGCATCTCCAGGCCCTTCTCCTGATCTCCCGGATATCCCCCCATAGACGTCAGAGCATCCGGCGCCAGGGCGATGAAATCGAGCAGAGCCAGGCGGCGCGCCACGTCCTCTACATACGGGTTGAGCCCCCCGGCCTCGTGCCCGACGATCACCCCCGGCAGCTTCCCAGCCGGTTTTGCCGGGCGGGAAAGGTAGGCGTGCATGGTTCCTGAGCCCTTTGGCGAGGGATAATTCAAGTAGCCGGACTTGATCCGCGGATCATCCTTGGCCACCTGCTGCGCCAGGGCGTAATTCGGGCAGAGGCTCTCCAGCAGAGCCGCCCCGCTGATGCCGAGCGCAAACTTCGCCGCGCGATCGGCGAATTCGCGGCGGCTGATTACCCCATGCGCGTATTCGTCATAAAGGCTGAATACTTCGTGGCTATATTTCGGTGGCTCTTTCGGCTCCATTGGGAGAACCCCTCTCTAAGTCCGCATGCCTGAGCAACTTGGTGATCGCAGCGCGATCATCCGGCACGGCAAGCTACTACAGCCAAAACCGGCAAGGCAACTGGAAAGAACCGCGAAAAACTGAACACTCTCCCCAAAACACAAACTAGAGAAGCTTTTCGCGCGCTTCCTGTGAAAACGGAACCAATCCCTCGAAACGCCCGCCCCGCACTTTGTTCGCCCATGCCGGGTCGGCCAGCAAGCCGCGCCCTACCGCGACAAGATCGAGGTCACCGCGGTTTAGCATCTCCAGCAGCCGCCCAATTCCCGCGGCTCGGCCCGGTTCGCCACCCGGCGGACCGGGCACCGTTTCCGGCGTCGCTTGCGCAGGCAAAAAGTCTGACGTGAGTGAGACCGCTCCCACGGTAATTGTCGGCTTGCCAGTAAGCTTTTTGGTCCAGCCGGCCAGATTGAGATCGTTGCCTGGAAACTCGGGTTCCCAGAATCGGCGTTGCGAACAGTGAAATGCATCCACGCCCGCTGCGGCAAGCGGTTCAAGAAACGCAGCGAGCTCTTCCGGGGTAGTAACGTTGCGTGCGTTGTAGTCCTGCACCTTCCATTGCGAAAAGCGCAGCACGATGGGAAAGTTCGCTCCCGTGCGGCGACGGCACTCCTGAATAATCTCTGTGGCGAATCGGGCGCGCGCGAAGAGGCTGCCTCCATACTTGTCGCTTCGATAGTTTGTCCGGCTCCAAAAAAATTGATCGATGATGTAGCCATGCGCGCCATGTAATTCGATCCCGTGGAAACCGATCGACTGCGCCGTCGCGGCGCCTTGAGCGAATGCTTCGATCACCCCATCGATGTCGCCTTGCGTCATCGGCTCGCCAACTTTTTCGCCCGGCTTCCGAAATCCGGACGGGCTCATCGGCGGCGCTACCACACCGGGGAAAAATGCGGGATTGCGATTCGCCCCGAGATGCCACAGCTGCACCATGATGCGGCCTCCGGCCGCCCGCACCTCCTGAACGACGTGCGACCAGCCCGATATAGCGGCATCGCCGTGAATATTGGGTGTCTCCGGCTTGTGGCCCGCCGCGGAATGGCCAATGATCGTGCCCTCGGTGATGATCAGGCCCACTCCCCCTTCCGCCCGCCGGCGATAATACGCCGCGACGTTCTCACCCGGCACGCCGCCGGGTGAAAAGTTCCTCGTCATCGGCGCCATGACGATACGATTCGGCAGCCGCAATCCGTTCAGCACAAAGGGTTCGAAGAGTTTTTCAGTATTCAACGGCATGCAAAAACCTTTCCTGGCGATGTCTATAGAGTTTGTGTGGCGACGCCGGTTTTTCGTCAGGGCACGGATTTATCCGTGCCGCGAATGCCCGAAAATGAATATGGCTTCAGCCGCTGAGGGATGATTTTGCCACTCGCCAAACAGACTCTATAGCCTATTAGCGTTTCGGTTGCGCCGTGAGAATCGCACACCGGGGCCCGTGCTTGTAAGAGCGAACGTTGTCGGCTATCGTTTTTGTGTAGCCGACTGCGATTCCATTGCGAGTCGCCGCGTCGTGCGTTATGCCCGGGAGATGCACCCGATATGATCGTCACAGTTCAACAGCACATCGTCCAAGAGCAGGAAGCCGTGAGCCCAGGCTCGCGCGGCACGTTCTCATGGCTGCTCTCCGGCATTACCCTAGCGACGAAAATGATCCAGGCCCGCGTCCGCCAGGCCGGCCTGCTGGACGCCCTCGGCTCCGCAGGCGCAACGAACGTGCAGGGAGAAGTACAGCAGAAGCTCGACGTCTACGCCAATCAAGCCCTCCTGCACTGCCTGGGCGTCCGAGACGCGGTTGCCATCCTCGTCTCGGAAGAAAACGATCATCCGGTCACCTTCGACCGCGCCCCCGAAACCGGCAAATACGTGGTGATTTTCGATCCGCTGGACGGCTCATCGAACATCGACGTGAACGTAAACGTCGGCACCATCTTTTCGATCTTCCGGCGCCCGGAAAACGTCAAGAGCACGCTCCACGACGCCGTGCTGCAGCCGGGTTCAAAACAAGTCGCGGCGGGATACGTGGTCTACGGCTCATCCACGGTGTTCGTCTACACCGCGGGACGCGGCGTCTTCGGATTCACCCTCGACCCCAACGTAGGGGCTTTCGTTCTCAGCCATGAAAACATGCGCATGCCGGATTCCGGCAAGTTCTATTCGGTGAACGAAGCCAACGTGCGAAGGTTCCCCGCGGAATACCAGGAATATCTAGAGCGTTTGCGAAGCGGAGCGCTGGGCCGCGAGTATAGCTCGCGCTACATCGGCTCGCTGGTGGCGGATTTTCACCGCACGCTGCTCAAAGGCGGCGTCTTTCTCTATCCGCCCACCGAGAGCCACCCGCACGGCAAACTCCGTCTGCTGTATGAAGCGAATCCTCTCGCCTTCATCGCCGAGCAAGCGGGCGGCGCAGCCACCGACGGACGCCGGCGCATCGTGAACATTCAGCCCACGGATATCCACCAGCGAACCCCGCTGGTCATCGGCAGCCGCGCCGAAATGGCCGAGTTCGAGCGTTGCTGCGATGCCCTTTCGGCTCGCCTGGGTCAGCAGGTCTTCTGACGGCAACAATATACTAGACACACAAGAAATGCGATTTTCCGGTTTGCCGTGACAGGGTGTTTTCCTTTTGGCTCAATTATCACAAAAGCTTCCGAAAGCTGCGTCGAACTCCCCTTTTACAGGAGTTTCGGTACAGGAAAATCCATAGCGTCCACTGCCGGGAATTCCAGCGCCTCCCATGCTCATGCGATAGGTACGGCAGTTTCCGTACAGCACGCCATCTTGATCGGAATAGTAAACGCAAATCGGAGCGTACAGTTGGAAAGTGGCAGCTTTATCAATGTGGACTCCTTCCCTCTTTTCGCCTGGTGGTGGGCCTGGTTCCGGCCCACCAACGTTCACACTATTGGTCTTAATTAAATTTTGAGTCCCTGCTGCTTCCGCCATATCGATACCCACTTCTTGCCCTGCATAGACTGGAATTTCTTTCATCTTAGGTGGGACTCTCATCTTGCATGTTTGATCCGTAATAGATGGCGGATCATCGATAATCGAAACGCCAACCTTCTTTTCCGGTACCAACGTGAGTAGCGGTCCAGAGACAAAAGCATTTACGGCATTTCCTTTTCCCCCAATCTCTTTTACCCAAATCCGCATTGGACCGCTCACAATGTGAATCGCGTTTTCCGTAACTTGGCAGGCGATGGAGCCGTAAAGTACGGGCGGTCGGCTGATTATGACGTGGGGCCTATGCTCAGCTATAAAATTCCAATTATTTTGCAGGTTTTCCCCAAAAAGTTACGCCAAGATAGCCGACTCCGACAGCGGCACCGATTCCCAGTAAGATTATTTCCATTTTCTTGAGTGGGCTAGCGGACCCCCAACTGCGCCTGTAGGATTTCTTCTTGTCCTCTTTGGTTTTCTGGGAAGTGCTGTTGGATTTGTTTGGCTTTTTGGTTTGCTTGTTTTCGACATTTGGAGCTGGCGTCAATTCGCCGGAAGTTTCGCGACCGTCGTTTTTGGTATCGTCATTTTCCATATCTTATTCTACTTACTGAAATTAAAACTGCAGACTGCACCGAAGGGCCTAAAGCACGAGAGAATTTCGAGAGCACGATGTCTGCGCTCTTTAAAGTGCCAAAAACCAAAGCAAGCCAAAACGAAAAAAGAAAAAGCCCGATAAGGGTTAGGATTTACGCTTTCCGCGCCCTTGCCGTTTATTGGTGCAGCGAGTCAACCCCTTTGCCGGTCAGTTCGGCAAGGGGCGTCCGACTTCGTAGCTGCTGATTCCGTTCTTGCAGATGAGCCAAACGGTATATTGGTACTCTCTGACCAGAACGTTGCCGGCTGCCGGTCTTTAAGCGGGCAGCGCGACCACCTCACCGATCAGCACGTCCGGCATGCCGTCGTAATATTTCGCGATATCGCCCATTACTTCGCCCATTCGCGGGCTCTGCATGGCGGTCTGCAGCGCGGCCGGTGAATCGAAGTAGGCGGAAAAAATCACCTGGTAGTAGGGGTTGGAGCCGTCCGGAGTCATATTCACCTTCACCATTTCGGTTTTACGCAAACCGCCGGGAGCCATCACGCTGGTCGCCAGCGGCACATGTTTTGCAAGGTAATACGCCTCGTCGAAGCGGACACCGTGCTTGTAGCAGACTTTCAGTACTGTCATCGAAATACCTCCAGGGGATTTTTTTAAGCCCAGCTGTAACCGTGTTTCGACAAAGGGAGTGAGCGAACGCGTTCGCCATTGGCGGCGAAAATCGCATTGGCGACGGCGGGAAGAATCGGCGGCAATGCGGGCTCGCCCAGGCCGGTGGGTGGGTTGGCGGTCCGAAGGAAATGCACCTCGATTTCCTTAGGGGCCTGCCGCATGCGCGTGGGCTGGTATTGATGGAAGTTGCTTTGCACTGCCCGCCCCCGGTCGATGGTGATCTCCCAGTTCATCAGGTGGCTCAATCCTTCGATCACCGCGCCCTGCACGATGTTCACCGCGTTGCTCGTGTTCACGATCTGGCTGCCGATATCGGCGGCGACCCACACCTTGTTCACCTTGATCTTCTTGTTCGCCTCCACGCTGACTTCCACCACTTCGGCAAAATACCCGCGATGCGCGAACACATAGGCCACGCCCATGGCGGTTCCCTTCGGCAGAGCGCGCTTGCCCCAATTGGATTTTTCCGCCACCAGTTGCAGGACGCCGCGCATCCGGTCCACGTCCACCTTGCCGTCCACGGGAGGGCTGGGCGGAAACGCGGGATTTGAAATCTGCGGGCGCGAGAGCAACCGAAGACCAAACTCCACCGGATCGGTTCCCGCGGCATGCGCCATCTCGTCCACAAAGGACTGAAACACGAAGCAAAAAGCGTTGCTGCCCGGAGCGCGCAGCGCGTACATCGGAACGCCCGATGCGATCAGCGACGATTGAAAATCGAAGTTGGGCACGAACGTGGCCGGAAACTGGTTGGGCCCGATCCCCGCCTGGCGCGTCTGGAACTGCTTATTTTCGCCGAAGCTGACGAAATGATTTCGCCACGCAGCGAGGTTTCCGGAAGCGTCGATGGCGCCTTTGAGGTAGTGATAGCCCGCGGGGCGGTAATGATCGTGGCCAATGTCGTCTTCCCGCGTCCAGAGAAGTTTTACCGGCGCGGCCGCCATCTTGGAAATCCACGCAGACTCCAGCATGTAGTCGTTCGTGAGCCGCCGGCCGAATCCCCCGCCGGTACGCAGCATGTGTACGGTGATATTTTTTTCCGGGATGCCCATCAGCTTGGCAACATCCTCGCGGCCGGTGCCCGGCGTCTGGCTGGGCGACCAGAACGTGAGCTTGCCATTGTCGTAATGGGCTACGCAGTTCTGCGGCTCCAGCGTGGCGTGCGAAAGCAGCGGATACGAATAAGCGCCCTCGACTACTTTCACCGAGGAGCGAAATGCGGCGTCCACATTGCCTTCGACGCGAATCGGGAATTGCGGCGTCTGCCTCGAAAGCTCGTCGGCGCGCCGCTGGAATCCTTCGCTGCTCTGCTGCGCCGTGGCGCCTTCATCCCAGCTGACCTTCAGCTTTTGCCGCGCCGACTGCGCTTGCCACCAGCTGTCCGCGACAATCGCGACCCCGCTGTGCAGGCCGGTATATTCCTTTGTGCCTTCGATGATGAAGGCGTGGCGCACGCCCGGCATGGCCTTGATTTCTTCGAGGTTGGCGCTCACCGCCTTACCCATAAACACTGGACACTTCTGGTACACGGCCCACAGCATGTTGGGAAGGGTGAAATCGATGCTATAGATCGGCTTGCCGCGCACGATGGAGGGGACATCCACTCCGTGAATTGGCTGTCCGATGATTTTGTAATCCTGGGGGTCTTTCAGCTTTACCGAGGCGAGCTCGGGCGGAGTCATCGCGGCGACTTTGGACGCGAGGTCACCGTAAGCTGCTGAACGCTTCGAACGCGGATGACTTACCCGGCCGGACGACGTGGAGCATTCGGCCTCTTCCACGTTCCATTGTTGCGCGGCGGCGGAGACAAACATCGCCCGGCAAGCCGCGCCCACCTGCCGGAGTGGATCCCAAAGGGAAGCCGTGGCCTCGCTGCCTCCGGCGCGCTGCCGCCCGTATCTCGCTTCGTCCAGATCAGCTTGCTCGACGGTTACATCCTTCCAGTCGATATCAAGCTCTTCCGCGATGATCATGGGAAGCTCGGTCTTCACGCCCTGCCCGACTTCCGGATTCTTCGCCATGATCGTGAACGTGCCGTCCGGCCTAACTTTTACGAACGCGGTGGGCACGAAGGCAGCCGCCGGCTCCGCGGAGTTCTGCGCCATCGCTTGGGAAAGCGGCTCGAGAAAGGCGACAATCATCGCCCCGCCACCCGCCAATGCCGAAACGCGGAGGAACGAACGCCGGCCAAGCTTCCTAACCGCGTTCACCGGGGCCGGATCAAGGACTGGAGCTTCAGCTTTCACGAAATTCCTTTGCCGAGATTCCTACTTGGCGAGCGGGTCGGGCCGAATCTGGAAATGCGCGATGGAGGTGGTGTTCCCCTTCCCTCCTTCGAGATTCCAGATCACTTTTTCCTCGTTCCCGGTCCACAAGCCCCGGCCCTTCCACCCGGCCTTCGGGTCGTCGATGCGACCCTCCATGTTCCGCGTATAAAAATCGAGCGGATACGGGACTCGCATCGTGATGAACTTCTTGGTGTCAGGCAGAAACGCGATAAGCGAATCGGCGCCTGTTCCGTCCACGATCGGAACGTTTTTCCCCAGGCCCAGGGTATCGTAGCGGTCCACCCAGTTGTGATAGAAGTGGTCCGCCGAAACCGTTGTGCCTTTGAACTTCGGGCTCGGCACCGGGTAGAGCGTCCACCCTTCGGGACACTGTTGCCCCGTCGCCTTCGGGCCGTTGAGCGGCCCCTTGCACTTGCGGCGGTCGAAGCTGGCAAGGTCGGCACTGCCGGTCAATGCAGCCCACACGATGCCGTTGGTATCGACGGCGAGTCCCAGCGTGCCAAAAGCCTCCACTCCAGGCCGTTTCGGATTATCGAATGGCGGCTCGTAAACTTCCGTCTTGCACGTAGCGGGTGGGTTGTCACCAATCGTCATGCGGACAATTCTGCCGGGAACCGGGGAGCTCAATCCCGCGTACCAGATGCTGCCGTCCGCCTGGTCGAAAGAAAATCCATAACCGTTGCCGCCATCGACCGCGCGATCGAGTTTCGGATCGATTGGCTCATCCGGCTTCGTGTACGCACCGGTTTTCCCGTCTCCGTTGTAATCGATCACGGCGGGGCACCAGCCCATCGATTTCTGCACGTCGTGCGTCTCATCCCAGATGCGCGTATGAATCCAGCCGATTCCTCCCATCCTCGGGGGAACTGCGTTGGTGCCGGTGAAATAGAGCGTCTCGTCCTTGTCGTTCCCGAACGCCATGTGCCCTGCCGAAAGGCAAAGATCGATCAGCTCGAACTTGCCAGTCTTGGGGTCGTAATTATCGAGGTCCCGGGGGTACCAATCGTTGGGCATCGGAAAATTCTCGGCAAAGGGATTCCCGGAGCCCTTCTTGCAATAATCGGAAACGCCCGGCCGGGTCTGTGCGTGAAGCCAGAGACGGCCTTTGCTATCCATGTGCGGCATGCCGATATAGTTCGTATCGTTCCAGATCAGTTCGTTACCCCAGACGGGAGATGCGGCCAGCTCGTTCTGCGGCATCGACGGAGTCATGAGTTTCCGGTCGGCTTCGTTGCGCACCGGAACGCGGATCATGGTTTTCGAGTTGTCTTTCAAATTCAAAGCCCAGAGTTCGCCAGACAGGAAGTCGGAGGCATACACCATCCCGTACGCGTTCTCCGTCGGATTCAGTTCATTGGTGCTGACGACGTCGTGGATGAACGACTTTTCTGTGTCGACCTCCCATAGCGTGACGACCACGTTGCGTTCGATTCCCTGCGGACGCGGCGGCGCCGGGGGCAGCTCACCCGCTGCGATGCGATTGGTCCAGTCCGCGAACATCGCCAGACCGCGGTCGTGTCCGAACCTGTCCATCGTGATCTTCATGCGAAAGCCGTCCTGGCCGGACTGAATCCGCCGGTCCCAGGCCAGCGACGGCGAATCGAATGTGCCCAGATTCGGCTCGATTTCGCGCATCATCTTGGTTCCCATCTGGTGGCAGACGCTGCAGCCTCTTTTCACGTAATACACATATTCGGCCTGATTCTTAAGATCGGAGCCCTTCAGGGGAAACGCGCTCTTCGGGGGAATGTTCAGCAGCGAATACCAGTAATCGGCTGGATAGTATTGCGCGGCGGACATGGCGTCGGGCGCAATCACAGCGGTGAGCGCCAGCGTATGGCCGGGCGTCGATTCCACCGGCTTCGAGTCGACGAGTCCGTACCCCCTCACCCAGACCTTGTACGTAGTTTTCGGGAGTTGAGGCAGTAAAAACCGCCCCCCGTCATCAGTTGCAACGATTTTGCGGTACTTCGTCGGCAGTCCCGAAGCTTCCGCAATCACCCATACGCCCGCTTCCGGCCCCTTCGAATCCGTTACGACGCCGCCGATGTCATCGGCGTCTACGGCCACCCGCTTCGCCGTCTCTTGCGCCGCCGGCGTTGGCCCCGCAGGACTTGCGCCCGACCGGGTTATCCCCACAGCCAATATAAGTCCAAAAGCCAGAAGCACGCCGATGCCTGTGCGCCGCGTCCAATCTCTCTGCACGTGATCCCTCCAGGGTCCTAAGTTGCGTGTAATTCGATGCGTGAAAGCTGTCCGGTAACCCGACATTACCTCGGTTGCTATATCCCACTGCATCGCTGCATGTCAAGCCGCCGGACTCGTCTGTCGTTAGAACGCGATATGTCCTCTTTTCTGATGGTCGCGGCGGGGTACTTCAAGGAATTCGCGCTGACTTTCTGCGAAGCCACCCGGTTTATCTGCCTGAAGTAGCGACGCGATCTGCCCTCCCTGCCCTCGCATGTCTGAACTTCCGACAGTCGTTTGCCAGGCGGAAGCCGACATCTTGAAGTGTGGCAAATGGGAGATTTCTACTTCGCATTAACAACGGTGCGAACACGAGGCGGTCTTTTCGGGCTTGTACGTGCGGCTTGTGTTTCGAGATGATGTATCTAACCCTTGTGCTAAAATCAGGAGGGGATTCCCTGCAATTCATTGCAGTTCGGGAAATTAAAGGGAACGGAGAAATCGTGCGCTCACTTTATCGATTGTTGGCGATTGGGTTACTGCTGTGTGCCGCTTCGGTGTGTCATGGGGCGGCAATTTCGGGAACGGTAAAGGGCGTAGACGGTGCGCCGTTTCAAGGCGCGTTCGTTGAGGCGCAGAATACGAAGACGCGGATCACGGTTGCCGTATTGTCCAACACGCAGGGCCGCTACCAGATCCCGAACCTGCCCGGGGGGGAATATCGGCTGCTTATCCGGGCGGTGGGTTTCCGGACCGATCCCAAGACGGGCGTGAAGCTGACCGCCGATCAGAAGGCTTCCTACGATTTTGCGCTGCAACAGGGCGTGGTTCACTGGAACGATATCTCCTACTACCAGGGGCGGCAGCTGTTTCCAGCGGGTAGAGGGAAAGATCTGCTGGGCCAGCACTGCGCGACCTGCCACCAGTTTCAGACCCGCATGGCGTCGGTGACGCGCGATGCCGATGGCTGGGCGGACCGCATCCACTACATGCGGACGGTCATGCACTTTTCTTTTGATCGGTTCACCGATCAGGATGCTTCCGACCTCGCTTCGTATCTGACAAGTTTGTTCGGCCCCGACTCCGTGCTACCGAAATCTCCTGCTGACATGGCGGGCTACAAGGACACGGTCCGCCACTTCGGCGACGACTCTCTGAACATTGTTTATGTGGAATACGACATGCCCGGCCCCAGCCGCATGCCCTTCAGCGCGGCTCCGGACAAAGATGGCTACTTGTGGATTCCGAACTTCTCGCCGGCCAACAAAATTACCCGGCTCGATCCCAAGACGGGCGAGATGCAGGACTACACCGTGCCCGACATGGAGCCTGCCGCGATTCATTCGGCTGTTCCGGCGCCCGACGGTTCGGTCTGGCTGGCGGAGCAGGCGTCCAACCGATTGGGGCGATGGGATCCCAACACCAAGCAGATCACCGAATACCAGGACGCCTATCTTCCCGGGAAAGAGAACACCGGAGATGGCGGACAGAAGCACACGGTTCGATTCGACCCCAGTGGAATTGTGTGGGCCAGCGGAGTTCCGCTGACCAGGTACGATCCGGAAACGAGAAAGTTCACGCGCTTTGAGGAAGGGAAATTTATTTACGACGTGAAGCCTGATAAGAACGGCGACGCATGGTTTACGAGCCCTGGCGCGAACAGCATCGGCAAGGTCGACGGAAAAGCTCTGCAGGTCACGAAGTGGGTTCTTCCGGCGCCGAAGAGTTTTCCGCGGCGGATGGAAATCGGCCCGGACGGCATGATCTGGGTCAGCGAATTCGAGGGCGGAAAGATGGCGAAGTTCGATCCCACCACCCAGAAGTTCACGGAGTATCCGCTGCCGGGTCCCGACCCGAGCCCCTACAGCATGGGCTTCGATACCGAAGGGTACCTCTGGTACAACTCCCACCGCATGGACACGCTCAACCGGTTGGATACCAAGACCGGGAAAGTGATCGAATACCCGGTGCCGCATTCGGAAGTGGATATGCGGGAATTTTTTCGCGATGCGCAGGGGAGATTGTGGTACGGCACGAACCCCAACAATAAGGTCGGATATTTTTACCTGGCGAGCACGAATGGAGGGGCGAGTTCCGCCGGCAAGTAGGCGAGGTCGATCGCTACCTTGCGATTCATTTCAGCGAGGATTCTTCCCGCCGGTTGTGTTCGGCTCAACGGAGGTCACCGTGACATCGGATCGAAACTGTTCTCCGGTAATCGTGATGGTGCGGCCGGCAAACCGTTTCAACCTGTCGTCGGCACCCAGGAGCCGGTAATTTCTCGTGCCCACCACGAGCACGTACCCTCCTCCCTGATTCACCCACCAGGAGACGCACTCGGTCCGGGTTTTGGCCTTGCAGGCGTTGGGCAGCACGCACATAGCGCAACTCACCCACCCGGTCAGCGTTACGGTATTGGGCGCATTCTGCGCGAAGGCTGCCGCTGCCGATGTCAACAAGATCGCCAGGATGCCCGCTTGAACAGCGCGTCGCAACTCGGATTTTTCACGCATGCCAGTTGCTCCTTATCTCCCTGCAATCTGAATCGAGGTGAAAGCTCTCGCTTCTAAGTTCCAGGTTCCGCATAAACCAGAGGTTAAAGAAGGCAGGGTATGGAAGGCGTAAAGACCTTCCTATCCAAGCAAAGTGAGTAGGCGGGCCTATCTCCGGCGAAGATGCGCGGTCCAGGGACGCTGTTCGAACGCCAGATGTCGTGGAGTAAAAGAGTCCCGCCCGGCGATAAAAAAAGCTGAGCGGCCAGCGTTGCAAACAGGATTGCGACGGTGGCCGCCCAGGTTCACTTGTGCGATTTTCACGGCGTCAGGCGGCGGCCAAACCCTTAACGGCCGGGCTCAGATTGTTCCACGCTGCCTTGCCAGGCTTACCGATCATCTCCACCTGAAGAATGCTTCCGTCGAGATGTCCGGTGACTGTGGCTTTATCGGCGATGTACTTCAGGATTTCGTCCTGATTGCCCTGAAGCTTGTAAATTTTGTCACCGACAACGATCACGATGTCGTCTCCCTGATTCTTCACAGATTCGCGAGCCCACGTCCAGGGAGTGAACCCCTTATGCATCGGCTGGTTGCCTACGCAATGCGCGCAGGTTACCAGTCCGGTGAAGGTAACGGAGTTCACTGGCTGAGCGAAAGACGGAACGGTGACTAGAAACGACAACGCGACAAGACTTGCCAGTGCGAAGACTCGAACTGCGGTTGAGCGGGTCATGGTGTTTCCTCCATGACCGAGAGGATAAGATGCGGAACGTACGGAAGGCATAAAATTACTCTAAGTTCTTCGTTATGGTTCATCGGCACAAACCGAGCATCTGAACGCCGTGTTAGATGAGTGGAACAACGCGCGACATATAGACTCCAAATTATTTAGATACTGTCTCGTACATACTTCTACACATTTAACTTATGTGAACCGGACGAGCGGAGATGATTGGAGGACTCTCGGGGGCGAGCACCGACGTAGCCCATTCACACGTATCGGCCGAAAGATGGGTGGAACGTGAAATTGATGCGGGAGGGGCGCTCTATGCACGGATCACGAAAGCGACCAAGAGCAAAGTCAAGAAGCCACGTGGGCTCGGGCTCGGATTCAAAAGCGCTTTGGCAGAGCGCCCGGGTTGTTGACGAACTACGACGTGGTTCCGTTTCCAGAAACGGGGACGTTCTGCGGCAGATTTCGACGATTGCCAGCGGGCAGCAAGGAAAGCAGCGATCCTCTAAAACGCGCGACGATATCCCATGTCCCCTTCAACAAGGAAGTATAGAAGAGGGCTGCCAGAGCTTTACTATGCGGATTATCCAGGTGCCAGGATTCGTCGCCCTTCCAGTTGATATCCCTTGAGGAAGCACAACCGGGCTGGTGGCTGACGGCTTGTCCAGAAACTTCGTTTGCTGGCGACATTTTGCCTCCGCTACAATTCCTAATCGTTGATTATTGGCGTTGCAAATTCGGAAAGCATAAAGAGGCCATTTGCTTTTTGAATGCCTCCGATCCATTCGTCAAATATCGGGAACGTGAGTGAAATGTTGCCGGCCGTAAGCGCGGTGCCTGCGACGCGCTACTCCTCTCATCACCCGCCGAACGGAGCGACACGGTCAGCGGATATTCCGGATACTTCGCTTACGACTTCCTTATACGCGGCTCTTTATATTCGATGGGACTGCACATTGGCCATGAGAAAACTGCGACAGCTTCTGCTGATCGTCTTCGCGATAACCGCTTTTGTACCTGCGGCGACTGCCAAGAAAACCGAGCGTCTGGCCCTGCCGGCGAAAATCATGCAGGCAAACTCGGTCTACGTAGATTGCGTGTGCCCTCGAGCTCTGGGAGCCGCACAAGAAACCGCTGTGAGCGAGATCCACACGTGGGGGCGCTTTCAGGTTGCGGAAGACCGCCGGCACTCCGACCTTGTATTTCTATTTTCAGGAAATCCTTACCTGGGCGATTACCTCACGCGTGATGGTCCTGATAAAAGGCCGGTGAGGATCGAATCCACGATCATGACCGTCATCGACCCGAATACCGGCCAGACCCTGTGGACGGACTCAAGACAATGGGGCAGCTGGCGCGTGAAAGGCGCCACCAAGGACCTAGTGAACGAACTGCGGCAGCAGATGGAAGGGCAGACGAAGAAGTGGAGCTTGGATAGTATCCTCCAGTGCAGCGCGACGCCCGTCTACGCGGGATTCGGGCATCTCACGCCCGAGGAGGCCATCGCAAAATCCGCATCCGGGGATCCCATCGTTTTCGGCACGCCCGACCGGCTTAGCCTGACCTCTCCGGAAGCCCCGGAATTTTGCAAGCGGGCGGAGTTCGTGCTGAATTCACTGCATCGAATCACGGGCTTTCAAGTGGTCGTAACGCGCGGGGACGATCTCGACGTGGGCGAGGTGCTGCAGCGCGCCGACCGCTTCGACTTTTCCGGCGGGAAGTACGCCAATGGAGACCAGGTATTTTTCAGCGCGCAGAGTAAGGACAAAAAAGTGCTGATACAGTTCGATGCCGAGGGCCACAGGTCGATCCTATCGCGGGTCACCTTTTTCTACTGAGCGGATAGAGGATTAACGGTGGAATAGCGGCGGATATCAGGTGGACCAGTGGACCAGCACTTTATTTATTCGATGAACAACCAGGTGCCAAGACGCTAAAGAAGGGCCGATGCGAGGCGACTCGACTTGGACCTAGTTTGCGAGTGCGCTGGCACTTACGGTTATACGAACTTTAGGCAGACTGGCCTGAACTCGCGCGAACACTTCTTCTACTCCAAATGGTTTTAGTATATAAGCATCAGCGCCTGCGCGAATCGCGTGCGCCTTCTTTTCCTCGGAGTTCTCACCGCTCATAATGATAATAGCGATGTCGGAGCAGGCGCGAATGTCGCGGCAAGCCGTCGTCGCCGGGAAGGCTGAGGTGTCATTGTCCAAGAGCACCAAGTCATCTTTCCGGGAGCTCCGTTTAATCACGTCGTCGACACTCTCGAGATTCGTAACCTCGTAGCCTTTTGCTTCAAGAGTGATCCGCAGCGCTCGGGCGATGCTCGGTTCCCTGGATACGACCAGTATCGATCCCTCACTCATGGAAAGTCCTCCAAGTAAAAGCTACGAGTTCATCCCAGCCAACTCATCGGATCGGGCAACTGCAATCAACCTATTCCTCGCGTGTGAAAATGTAGAAGGTGCGCGATATGGAAGGCATAAAATGCTTCTAAGATGCTCGTATGCTATTCGTAAGGATATGCAGTGCCCATCACTCCCTAATGTTGTGCTTATGCTCTGCGCTCGTGCCTGCGGCGGGATTTAAATCCGAAGGTGGTGAGGGAAGCCTGAGAGAAGCGGGGTCGAGACCCTGACTGGAGGCTAGGCCAGAATGTTTTTATGGAAAACATATGCGTACATATGTTTTACTTACTGTGTCTATATTGGTATGCGGCAGCGCCCTACCCCGAGGTCAAGCACATGGCTCAAACGATGGACATGGCTATCGGAAGCATCCATCTTGAAAATCCTAAAACCGCGCTACGCACAAAAGACGAGGTTCGCTACCGCATAGCTGAAACAGGCATCGTTCCGGCCATTCGTGTTGGCTCTGAAGACGATGCCCTCTTCGTGGCCGAGGCCCTTGCTGCGGGAGGAATCCCGATCGTTGAAATCAGCACCGTTTTCCCCGGAGCGTTTCACGCCATCTCCCACGTGGCCGAGCGGCTGCCGGAAATCACGGTGGGAGCAGGCAATATACTCAATATCGAGACGGCTCGCCGCTGTTTGGACGAGGGCGCCCAATTCCTCACGACCGACGGATTGATTGAGAACGTGGTCGAGCTGGCCATCCGTGAAGACGTTGTAGTTTTTCCGGGGGCTTTGACTCCCACGGAGGTTATCGCGGCATGGCAGTCGGGGGCCGATTTCGTCAAGGTTATGCCCTGCGACGCCGTGGGGGGAGCCAACTACATTCGATCCTTGACGTTTGCGATGCCCCAGATACGCCTGATCGCTGCGGGTGGCATCAATCAACGAACCGCCTTGAGCTTCATAACGGCCGGCGCGACTGCTCTGGGCGTCGGGAGGGACCTCATCCCGGCAGAAGCAGTCCGTTCCCGCCAAGCCCAACGGATCCAGGAACTCGCCCGAAGGTTCCTAAGTTCGGTAGACAACGGCCGAAATTAGAATCGGGACTTTTGTCGCCGAGGACCGCGTCCGGTCTGGCACGATTTGCGAGACTCATCCCCAACACTCCTTCGAAGAAACTGACTTCTCCTGACTTGTAGTCTACGCGCAGATCAACACACACTGACCGAATAAGGCTCGCATATGGATTTGCTAAGCGTGGATTATTTCCAGTGTGCCGGGACAAATATGACGAATTATTTATCAGTTCCTTATGAAGATGTTTTCATTATGGGATCGACAAACAGAGCCCGGAACGAAATCGAACCTGTGAATCCCAGATCCCGCGGTTATCCCAGGCTTCGCTGGAAGACACTTGAGCGGACAATTGACTCGCACATCTACGAATAGAGCGACGGCGAAAATATTGGTGGTGGACGATGATCCGCAGGTTCGCCGCACCTTTCGCGCGATTCTCGCAAGCCAGGGGTGCTCGATCATCGAAGCGCGTGACGGAAATGAAGCCATCGAGGAGATCAAGGCGGATGCCCCAGATTTAGTCCTGCTCGACATCAACATGCCTGGGATCGACGGGTTTGAAACATGCAGGCAAATTCGGGGGTTTTCCGATGTACCGATCATCATCGTGACGGTCCGCGGCGAGGAAAACGACAAGGTGATTGCCCTGGACGCTGGAGCTGACGATTACATCGTCAAGCCATTTGGCACGCAAGAACTTCTGGCGCGTATTCGCGGAGTCGTCCGAAGGGTGCCCAGCGCCAAGGAAATGCCTCCTTTCAATTCCTCGGGATTGAGTATCGACTTCGAACGCCGCAGAGTGGTAGCTCATGGAAAGCCTGTTCACCTTACGCCCACGGAATTTGAACTCCTGAAGCACCTCGTTGTGAACCGGGGCAAGCCCATGTCTCACCTGAAATTGCTGCACCTTCTTTGGGGGCCGGATCATGCGGACGATCGTGAACCCTTGCGGGTTTTCATTGGACAGTTGCGCAAAAAGATCGAGCTAGATGCAGAGCACCCGCGCTATATCCATACGGAGCCCTTAGTCGGTTATCGCTTCGATCCTGATTTTGGGATGCCGAGGAAAACGCGAAAATCCAACTCTTGATCACTGGATCGCGTGTTGATCTTCCGAGGCAACTGCACTCCGAGTAGTTCCTACGATCGCCTTCCGCCTCATGAATCTGAGCGAGCGATGAGCCGGGAGCGGGTCTTATGAATCCGTACGGCTTGAAGAGTTAGGGATTGGACTTCTTGCCCGGATCGGTCTGTACTTCTATTCCAGAGGCGTCGTACACGTAGTGCAGGATCAAGGCCGGGGAGTGCCGATTGTCGACGTGCACGGTTTCGAGAAGCTTGCGGCCGTCCTGAGACAGTTCAAAGGTCCGGCTCATTTTACCGCCCAGCGGACTTTTCTCATCCGAGACGAGCTGTCCTCCATTCCAGTGCGCCAGGACCTGCTCATGGCTTTCGTCGGTGGACTTTTTCGGCAACTGGCGCCGGTCCGTGAACAACGTCAGCTGGTACAAACGGTCACCTGTCACGTCGATTTCGGGGTCCTTCAGGTCCACCGTCAGCAATTGCGGCGGGTGAATCATCGGCTGTAGCTTGAGGTTATCTTCCATGTCGTGACCTGTGCTCCGGGGCATCCCAGCACTATTGCTGCTTCCGGGATAGCCCGGATTAGCGCTGGGATTACCGCCAACTTGGTGTCCAGCACCACCGGGGTAGCCACCTCCTCCGGGGTACCCTCCGCCTCCAGGATACCCACCGCCAGCGGGATACCCACCGCCGCCGGGATAACCCCCGCCAGGATAGCCACCGCCAACGGGAGAGCCGCTACCCGAATAGCCGACGGGGTCGATGCTGGGTTGGCTTTCCACAGAGCGAACCTCCTGAAGCGGATCATCGCTTTCGTCATGATTGAACTTCCACGAGCCGGCGAGGCTTGCCCTTGCTGGAATCTGCCCCTTCGCAGGAGCCGGCGGCGATTGCGCACTCAGGCGCGTCGGGTTCACGCCTAAGGAAGCAATCAGGAGTCCGGCACAGGCGATCATTGCAGTACGTCGCGCTTTCATCTGTCCTCCAAGTCGCGCAGTTCCTCTGCCAAAATATTCACCAAGTTCATCAAGCAAGGAAACGGCGCCGGAACCAACTCCGGCGCCGCCCCGGTTGAGGTTATCCGTCGACACCAACGCACACCAGTGGTTCGTTCTAAACTAGAACTTCACCATGATCGACAGTGTTTCGGCCCACTGGCTCTTGCGAAGGTCTGGCTGCCAGAGGGACATGCCAATTGAGGTGCAGCTGTTGGTAACGGCACCGCCGGCGTTGTCTACGGGAAGACCATATCCCGAGTAGTTAGCGAAGCTGGACACCACGGACGTTGCCCCATTCGTGCAGATGTAACTTGCGCTGGAACCGATGGTTCCATTGTACGAGAGGGGTGCCACGTCACCGCCTGGAGGAGTAATGCCGTGCCGGCCTGAGAAGTACGGAACGTTTGCGTAACGGTAACCCGTCTCAGCGCGGAACGTGATGAATTGAGAGGGCATGTAGTCGAAAGTGACCGTGCCATCCCACGCCTTATACTTGAGCCCCGGCGCTTCCGGAAAGTACGGCGACCCTGAAACCGCAGTTGCCCCGTTGATCGGCGGGAGCAGCGTCAGATAGCGTCCCGGATTGTCCAAGACACCGCCGCCGACGGTTACCCCGAAGAGGTCCCTGTGAAACCAGAAGCGATTATAGGCCATGTAGCCAACCATCGACTGTTTGAACTGGCCGTGTTTGTTGTTAAAGCAGTTCGTCTGTGAGCCTGGAATCGATTTCGTGCCGCCATATTCGCAGCCCGCATCGGCCGTGAAGGTGAACGCCATCCGGTCCAAACCGAGGTTCTCTTTATGCTCCCAGTACTTGACCTCGATACTGTTGTCGGTATGGATTCTCGAACGCCCGGGATTCCCGAGTTCATCGGTGCCCATGCCGTAATTGTTGGTGGTGATGGAAACCCAGCTTTTCGGCCGCCAATTGATCTGCCCTCCAAGGCCTGGATGTCCGTTGTATCTGGCATACGATTGCCAGCCGTTGATGAACCAGGGCTCAATCTTCAGCTTTTCGGTTGGGAACCACTGAATCCGCACGCCGTTGAAGAACCAAGGCGTATTGGACGACACATAGGAGGGCTGATAAGCCCAGTTGTCAAAGTTGTAGTAACTGAACAAGCCGATATACGACACGAAGATTCCGGCGTCGATGTTCAGCCCATGATCCACGTTGAAGTGGTACCCGCCCCACGCCTCCGAGAAGTATCTATAAGCGTCGTTGAGGTCCCATTGGCCCACACCGGCGCTGCCGTCGTTGCGCGGCGTCGTGGTCGAAAACAAACCGTTCATCGTGAGGAGGCGGGCGCGAACGTTGCCTACGCGGAGGTCGCCGCCGACGCTCATCTGCTCCAACTGGACTTCGCCGTTGCGGAAGCTTTCGGTCGACCCGCCCATCGTGTGGTCTGTGGGCTGGTTGTTGCTGTTGATGTAGTTTGCATCAACACGGATCTCCGGCGTGAAGTACTTGGTGGCGAGTGGCGTGTCTTCGTTGCGGGACGTGTTGTTCATCCACGTCCAGTCAGCGAATGCAAAGGGGTCCGACTTCGTTTGGGTTTGGGTCGGGAAATCCGGCGGCGCCGCCGCTGGGACAGGCGTTGCGGACGGGCTCGCAGCCGTCGCCGGGGCTTGTCCTTGTGCCGACATCGCTATGGAGGAGGACGACGACGAAGAGTACGCAGTTGGCGACTCCGGAGCTGACGCTGGAGCGGCTGCTGGTGCCACGGCAGGCTTGAGTGCCGCTTCCAGTTCCGCAATGCGGGCCTTCATCTCTGCCAGTTCCTTCTCGAGTGGAGAGGGCGCTTCGGGATCGGCAGCAGCAGGCGCCGCCGGAGCGCTGGGCGCGCTGGCGACCGCGCCAGCCGCGGTTTCGCTGAGCCGCATATCAAATCGCAGGTCATCGCCAGCCGCAACGGCCAGGTATGTCACCTGCGAACTTGCACCGCCTTGCTTGGCGGCAACCAGTTGGTAGTGCCCGGGCTTAAGGTTTCCGACTACGAAGCTCCCCTGGCGGTCACTTACGACCACCTGGTCGGCGTTTTCGTCGATGCTGTGAATGGTGACCTGCACTTGAGGCACCGCCAGACCACGCGCGTCCAGCGTTGTCCCGTGGAGAACTCCGGGCGCCGGTTCGCCGTAGGTTGGCACACCCCACAAATAGACTCCCATGAGCAGGAACAGGAAGGCCGACAGGATGGCGACCAACGGTTTGCGATTCATAGAACCCCTTTTGAAGCAAAATTGAAATTCGATGGAGGGAAGGTACAGAGTGCTACATCGAGAATTCGTAAAGATTCCTATGCATAATTTGATTGGATTGCATCAGACTTTTCATTGCTTGGGGGAGAAGTATTCTTCGCACACGTTGTCGGACTGCGCGACAATCGCACACCAGTACTCAGCGGAGGGGCTGTCAGAAAAGCTAGTTGCGGATACTAGTCAAAGCGCGGTGGGAACCACCCATCGTCACGATACCCTTTATTAACGGGCCTTTTCAGGGGGCGCCAGGCGGGGAGAATTCACGAAGTTCCGTCCGCGTGCCGCCGTACGAACAGGCAAAGAAATCCAACTGAGGAATCTCACTCGACTCCAGTCCCGCCGGCTGCTTACCGTGATGTAATGAAAACGAGCACCATCGAACGCGGCCGCGGAATAATTCAACTTAGGCATTCATGAGTCTTTTGTCTATATCGTATAAGAGCAGAGAAGAGCGGTTAGACTTACAAATATATTAGCACTTCTTTATCACTCCCTTATGCATAGTGGTTAACACTATCTATCCATACCGATGGCAGAGCGCCCCTAAAGGGGCCAGATCTTCTTTTGAATTAGCTGTAACGAGGGGAAATCTTGATCGCCCAACCCACTAAGACGATCGCGAAGAGAGAATCCGCAAAAATACTTGTGGTTGACGATGAGCCGCAAGTGCGCCGGACACTCCGCGCCATTCTCACCGGCCAGGGCTGCAACGTGATCGAAGCGCGCGACGGAGAAGAAGCTATAGAAGAGGTGAAGGCCGATTGCCCGGACCTCCTGTTGCTGGACATCAACATGCCGGGAATCGATGGCCTCGAAGCCTGCAAGAAAATCCGGGAGCTATCGGATGTTCCCATCATCATGGTTACAGTTCGCGGAAGTGAAAAAGATAAAGTTGTAGCTCTCGATGCGGGCGCCGACGACTACCTTGTGAAGCCTTTCGGGACTCAGGAGCTATTGGCGCGCGTGCGCGCGGCAGTCCGGCGGCTGCCAAGTGCCGAGGAGATTCCGCCATTCGTTTCGCCAAACCTGAAGATCGACTTCGAGCACCGGCGCGTCATCGCTCGCGGGCAGCCCGTCCATCTCACACCCACGGAATTTGAACTGCTAAAACAGCTCGTCGTAAACCAGGGAAAGCCGGTATCCCACTTGAAGTTGCTTCATCTTCTCTGGGGGCCGGAGCATTCCAACGATCGGGAGCCCTTGCGGGTCTTCATTGGCCAATTGCGCAGAAAGATCGAGCCGGACCCTGACGAACCCCGATTCATTCTTACCGAACCTCTCATTGGCTATCGTTTTGAACCGGACGCTGAAAAGCCGGCCAAGGTGCGTAAACAAGGTTAGCGAGGGTTTCGATTTCAAATGAATTCTGCAACGGTGCTGATCGTTGACGATGAACCTCAAATCAGGCGGGTGCTGCTCACTGTTCTGACTTCGCAGGGCTATTCGGTGATCGAGGCGAAGACGGGCGATGAGGCGTTGGAAAAAATCCGCACCGAACGCCTCGATTTGATCCTTCTCGATGTGAACATGCCGGGGAGATCCGGCATCGAAACGTGCCGCGAAATTCGTGAAGCGGGCGACATCCCGGTGATCATACTCACGGTGCGCAATGCCGAGCGCGATAAAGTGCAGGCGCTCGATGCCGGGGCAAACGATTACGTGGTAAAGCCTTTCGGCGCCGACGAACTTCTGGCTCGCGTCCGCGCAACGCTGCGACGTTCGGCACCCACGGGCTCCCTACCTTCTTTCTTTTCCGATGACTTGAACATCGATTTCGAAAAGCGCGCCATAGCGCTCAAGGGAAGGACCGTCCGGCTCACTCCCAAGGAATTCGAATTGTTGCATTACCTCGTCGCCAACCAGGGGAAGCCTCTACCGCACCGGCGATTGTTACAAGCCGTCTGGGGGCCCGACTACGGCCAGGAAACGGAATATTTGCGTGTTTTCATCAACCAATTGCGAAAGAAAATAGAGCCGGATCCAAAGAACCCTCGTTATATCCACACCGAGCCCTGGGTTGGGTATCGTTTCGACCCCCCGCAAGAAAAGTCCGGCGCGAGCCACGCCGAAGGCTAGTTCAAAAACGACGAAGCCCTCAATAGGCCTCCAAGAACGCCGCATCAGGAATACATAAAGAAATCATTAAGCTCTCCACAGATAAATCAATGGTTTGTATAGATTTAATGAGTTGGAACCCCTCGAGGGCGCGTTATACCTTTATGCAGTTTCCCAAACAGTTCCGAGTGGGGTTAGCTGATGTCGACGAAGACTGCAGATTTTGACTGGGTGGGATCAGCCGGCGCATGCCACGCCGATCGCTTGGCGTCTAATGAGTCCGCCGCTGCGCGCTTGAGAGCCGCTTTTTCATTTCGTGAGTTCATAGGGCGGCTTTTGCGAACCTCCATGATCGCCAGGACAGCCGCATGCCTGGCAGCCGTTATTTCGATTACTGAATTTTTCCGCTGTGTCCCTGCGGCCAACGTGACGACGGTGGGGTTTTCCTTTCTGGTTGCGATTCTTGTGGCCTCCACTCTTTTCGACCTCCCGACATTGATCGTGATGTGCATCGCTGCAACGATGGCCTATGACTTCTACTTCCTGCCTCCCGTCGGCACCCTAGCTGTAGCTAGTCCGCAGGACTGGGTCTCTCTATTTGCGTTCCTGCTGACTGCCGTGCTGGGATGCCGAATCAGCACGAGCGAGCGAAACCACGCTAAGGACGCTGTCTTGAGGCGCGTCGAGGTGGAGAGACTGTACACGCTGAGCAGCAGGCTGTTGGGTGCGAAAGACTCGGTTGACGTAATCGATGCGATTCCCAAGCATATCGCGGCATCGTTTGGGCTTGAATCCGCGGCGCTCTATTTTTCCGCTACGCAGAGGACATTTTCTTCGGAGACCGATTTGCCGCCGGGAGAAATGCAACACCTGAAGGCGGTAGCGTCGCTCGGCCATCTGCAGGTGGCCGCTGGTCGCAGCGTTTCTTTCGCTCCCATTCGACTGGGCGAATCTGTCGCAGGAAGCATCGCGCTCTGCGGCACGGCGCCCGCCGGCGAGACGCTTGAGGCGGTGGCGGCCATTGTCGGCCTGGCCATCGAAAGGGCCACCGCCATCCAAAATATCGCCAAGATCGAAGCGGCCCGCGAAAGTGAACGCTTGAAATCGGTGTTGCTGGATGCCATCACACACGACTTCCGGACTCCGCTTACTTCCATCAAGGTATCGGCGACGGGTCTGCTGGACGATTTGGAATTCGACCGGGAGCAACGGAAAGAGCTTCTAACAATTATTGACGAGGAGTGCGACCGAATCAATCACCTGGTAGGAGAGGCGTCGGAAATGGCCCGGCTGGAATCGCACGAGGCGAATCTCGAGTTGGGGGCACATCCGGTCGGAGAATTCATCTCCTCGGCGATCGAGGACTGCACGGATGTTACTCCCGTCAGAGATATCCGTCTGGATGTCAAGCATCAGGATTCGCGGCTTCTGGTGGATTTATCGCTGGTGAAGAAGGTGTTGGTTCATCTCGTGACCAACGCCCACCTGTACTCTTCTCCAGGACAGCCCATCACGATCGCGACACAACAGCAAGGCGGATTCATTACCATAAGCGTCGCAGACAAGGGGCCCGGGATCGAAAACACGGAGATCGACCACATCTTTGAAAAATTCTATCGCGGAAAAAACCAAAGATATCGCGTGAAGGGTACGGGCATGGGCCTGCCAATCGCCAAGGCTATTGTGGAGAAACACGGCGGAACCATAGGCGCCGTGAGCCGCGTGGGCCAGGGTTCTGTCTTCTCATTCAGCTTGCCAATAGAACAGTAATGTAATGCGCACTAGGGGCGGGACCAGATGCTTTCTTTCCTTGCGGCTGCCTGCACCCGACCGTTGTTCACGAAGCTGAGAAACCTGCGCGCCAGCTCGACGATGCGGTCCGCCTGGCGGAGCCGAATGGCTTCTTTAGGAATCAGCTCCCGGCCGACTCCGAGAGCCGTGGCACCAGAAAGAACAAAATTGAGCGCAGTCAACTGGTTCACGCCTCCCGCAGCAATCAGGGGCACGTGAGGCAGCGGGGCTTTAATCGACCTGATGTAGCTGTCGCCCCCGACGGCCGCGCACGGGACCACCTTCACAAAGTCTGAGCCGGCTCCCCAGGCCGCGATTACCTCGCTCGGCGTGAGAACCCCGGGAAAAACCACGATGTGTTCCTTCACCGCGAACTCGACGACGTTGAGGACGAGTCCGTCCGTCGTGAGAAATTGGGCTCCTGCATCCACGCACCGGCGGGCCGTTTCGATGTCGAGGATGCTCCCCGCGCCGACGGTCATTTCCGGATTGGTTTTAACCAGATTGGATATCACTTCCAGCGCGCCTGGAACCGTCATGGTGATTTCGACGATGGGAATGCCGCCGCGAGTGACGGATTCGGCAGCGAAGCGTGCATCCTCCGCCGAAGAGACACGAACAGCCGGGATGATGCCGATTTCCTCGATGCGCGCGTGAACTTCTGCCTTTTTCATTCGACTCCTTGCTGGACTTCCGCCCGGGTCATTAGCGACATTAGAACCATGAGCACATTCACTACGGTCATTCGCATGAAGCTCCTTTCGTCAACTTAATCGTTACGGCCCGCACTAAGGAAGCCTCCTCGTGCCCACTGCTTCGCGAAGCTGCTCGAGGGCGAGCAAGTAAGAAGCCAGAGCCTGCCGATAGGCAAGCTCGGTCGCTCGATAACTTCGCTCGGCGTCCAGGAAATCAAGCAGTGCTAGACCGCCCCGCCTGTACGCATACTCGCTGATGTCGCGCGACTGGGTGGCTACGTCCAAGTATTTCGAAATGTAGAGCTGTACCACGCGGTCATTCGACTGTAGGCCTTCGTAAGCATCTTTGACGTCGGTGAGCACTTGGCCGTTGGTCGCTATCTGCTGCTCCTGGGCCTGGGTAATGGCGTAGCGGGCCCGGGCGATTTCGCCCTGGTTGCGATTGAAAATCGGCAACGGGATGCTGGCGAGGACCGTGGCTGCGTTGATGGCGTTCACATGCGAGTAATTTCCCGAGACGGTGACGTCCTGCTTTCCATTCGCCTTCTGCAATTCATACTGGCTGTTGGCCGCAGTCACGCCTTGCTGGGCCGCGCGCAGGTCGGGACGATTCTGTAGGGCCTTCATTTGCATGTCTTCGAGATTGACCTTTGCCGGCTGGTATTTGAAATCGCCGGCGACGTCGTAATCGGCAGTGACGGATTCATATCCGAGCAATTCCCTCAAGTCCGAGAGCGATTGAACCTTCGCGAGTTGCGCCTGCTCCTGGTCGGCTTCAAATTGCAGCAACTGAAGCTTGATCATCAGGAAATTATTCTCGCTCAGGCCGCCGGCCTTGTACTGATGTTCGCTGATGTCCACGGTGGTCTGGAAGCTTTTCAGGTCCTGGTCGGCGAGATCGAGTGTGGATTCGGCTAGCTGGGCGTTGAAGAAAAGTGTGGCGACCTGAAACGAAAGGCCGCGCTCATTGTCAGCCACCAGCGAACGTGTCTGGGCGGTGATGTCCTTCTGCGCCTGAAGACGGTCAAGCCGCTTCCCGCCGCGTTCAATTAAGTAACTGAGGCCGATGTCGCCCTCGGTGTTGTTCTTCAAATAGTCCGGAAGGGATACACCGCTGTATACGTCCGGATTTTGGCGAGCCGGGGAGCCGAGCGGCAAGTATTCCCAGTCGGCGAAGAGTGTCGGGTTGGGGCGCAGGCCTTGGGTAACCTCTTCGGCCTCGCTCTGCTGGACCGTTGTTCGCATAGCGATCAACAGGTGATTGTGCTGGAGCGCCATCTGGATGGCTTCGTCGAGACTGATACGGCGTGGCCCTTGTCCGTACGCGACTAAAGCGAGCGTCAACACTGCCGTGGCGGCGGCAATAATCCTGCGCCGCAGTCTTCCTCGATTCTTGCAATTATGCTTCAAAGGCCGCCTCCGGTTCGGGGAGTGTGTCGCCATCTCGGGCGATCCAGACATACAAGGTCGGCAGCAGGAAAATGCTCAGAACCAGATCGGAGATAAGGCCGCCGACGATGACGATAGCGAAAGGCCGCTGCGAGTCCGACCCGATGGCATGAGACATCGCGGCCGGCAACAAGCCGAAAGTAGCCACGAGCATCGTCATCATGATGGGACGCAACCTGAGGATCGCTCCTTCGACGGCGGCATCCGCGATCGTGTATCCCCGAGCGCGAAGCTGATTGATGTACTCGAGCATAATGACGCCGGTCTGTACCGACACGCCGAAGAGCGCCAGGAACCCTACGCCGGAAGAAACGCTGAAAAATGTGTGGGTGACCAGGAGCGCCGCTAAGCCACCGACACGGGCCATCGCCACGTTGGCAAGAATCAAAAGAGCCCACTTGAACGAGCGAAACATCGTGTACAGAATCACGAAGATCAACAGAATGGTGAGCGGCACGACGAAGAGGAGCCTTGCTTCCGCGCGCTTCTCGCTCTCATACTCTCCCGACCACTGAATGTGGTACCCGCGCGGGAGTTGCACCTGCTTATTTACCTGGTCGATGGCTTCAGTAACGGTTGTTCCCAGGTCGCGGTCCCGCACTTCGAAGCGAATCGCGACGTAACGCGAGTTGGCTTCGCGGTAGATGTCGTACGCACCGTCCCTGATTTGAACTTTTGCTAATTGCGCCAGCGAAACCCGCTCTCCGGTCGGAGAAAGCAAGCGAATGTTCTGGATCGCTTCTTTTGTACCGCGATAGGGCTGCTGGTAGCGCACCGTTAAGTCATAGACTTCTTCTCCCCTTAGAACCTGCGTGACCGCGTTCCCACCGACGGCTGTCTGAATGGCGTCCTGGACATCTGCCACGTTGATGCCAAAACGGGCGGCCGCCTGGCGGTCGACGGTCACGTTGAGGTTGGGCTGGCCCGTATCGCGAAGAAGCCCCAGATCCTTGACACCGGCGATATGGGACATTACCTCCTTCATCTGTTCGCCCTTTTCCTCGAGAACGTCGAGGTCAGGGCCATACAGCTTGGCCGCCAGGCCGCCCTTCGTTCCGGTCATCGTCTCGTCGACGTTGTCCTCAATGGGCTGCGAGAAATTCCAGAAAACTCCGGGGGACTTTGCGACCTCCCGGTTCATGGCCGCAATGAGCGCGTCTTTGTCTTTGTGAAAGACGGGCCGCCACTGATCCTTCGGCTTCAAGTCGACAAAATACTCGGTGTTGCCGAATCCTCCAGTGTCGGTTCCGTCATCAGGCGCCCCTGTCTGCGACACCACCTGGGTCACTTCCGGGAATGATGCGAAAATAAGG
>CAZRKW010000004.1:0-47525 GCA_964600355.1 uncultured Acidobacteriaceae bacterium | reverse complement strand
CCGCGCGCTCGCTCTTCAGGAGATAGGCGCACATCATGGGCGTGGTGGTGAGCGAGACGATCATGGAAACGACGATAGACGTCGAGAGCGTGACGGCAAACTCGCGAAACAGCCGGCCGACAATTCCACCCATCATCAGCAGGGGAATAAATACGGCAATCAGCGAAATGCTGATGGAGAAGACGGTGAAGCCGATTTCTTCGGCTCCCTTCAGGGCTGCAGGGAGGGGCCTCATGCCGTTTTCAAGATGGCGCGAGATGTTTTCCATGACGACGATGGCGTCGTCAACGACAAATCCCGTGGCGATGGTGATGGCCATGAGCGAGAGATTGTCGAGGGTGTAGCCGAACAGATACATCACCGCGAACGTGCCGATCAGCGAGACCGGCACGGCTATGCCGGGGATAAGCGTGGCGCGGCCGTTGCGCAGGAATAAGAACACCACGACGATGACGAGGGCGATGGAAATGAGCAGCGTCCTCTCGACGTCGCTCACAGAGGCGCGAATGGTGGTGGTGCGATCCAGGATCACGGTAACGTCAATGCCGGACGGGATGGCGGCCTCGATCACCGGGAGTTGCGCGCGGACGCGATCGACGGTTTCGATGATGTTGGCTCCGGGCTGGCGAAAGACGATGACGTTCACCGCGCGCTTGCCATTTAAATAGCCGGCCGCTCGCACGTTCTGCACGGAATCGATGACGTCCGCGACATCTTCCAAGCGGACAGCTGCGCCGTTTTTATAGGCCACGATGAGCGGCTTGTAGTCCTCCGCGTGGGAGATCTGGTCGTTGGCCAGAATGTCGGCGCTCACCAGGCCGTTGGTGATCTGGCCCTTGGCGAGGTCCGAGTTCTGGAGGCTGAGCACGGACTGGAGGTTCGCGATGGTGAGTCCATAGCCGGCCAATTGCGTGGGATTTGCTTCCACGCGAACGGCCGGCAACGCCCCGCCTCCGGGGCTGACCTGGCCTACGCCCTGTATTTGCGAGAGCTTCTGTTCGATAACCGTGGAGGCTTCGTCATAGAGTTTGTCGGGGCCGTATTTATCCGAGGTGAGGCCGAGGATCATGATCGGAGAGTCGGCCGGATTGACTTTGCGATAGGTCGGATTGCCCGGGAGGTTGGCAGGAAGATAGGTGCGCGCCGCGTTGATCGCGGCTTCCACGTCGCGCGCCGCGCCGTCGATATCGCGACTCAGATCGAACTGAATGGTGATGGATGTGCTGCCGAGCGTGCTGGCGGAAGTCATCTCGGTGACATCCGCAATATGGCCGAACTGCCGCTCCAAGGGAGTGGCGATCGACGACGCCATAATCTCGGCGCTGGCTCCCGGAAGACTGGCGCCGACGGAAATCGTGGGAAAGTCGACCTCCGGCAGGGGCGCTACCGGCAGAACACTGAATGCAATCGCTCCGGCGAGGGCCACTGCCACCGTGAGGAGCGTGGTGGCGACGGGCCGGTGAATGAAGGGCTCGGAGATGTTCATGCCGGGTCTGCCAATTCTCCGTGTCGAGTTTCGGGAGACTCCACCTTCGATCTGTTGGCAATGCGCTGCGCCAGATTGTCAAAGAAGATGTAGATGACCGGCGTGGTGTATAGCGTGAGGGCCTGGCTTACCAGGAGTCCGCCTACCATGGCGATTCCGAGGGGGCGCCGCAATTCGGAACCAAAGCCGCTTCCCAGGGCGAGCGGAAGGCCTCCGAGGAGCGCGGCCATAGTGGTCATCATAATGGGACGGAAGCGAAGCAGGCAGGCCTCGTAGATGGCGTCGGTGGAATTCTTCCCGTGGTTGCGCTCGGCATCGAGCGCGAAGTCGACCATCATAATGCCGTTTTTCTTCACGATGCCGATCAGCAGCACGATGCCGATGATGGCGACCACGCTCAGATCCTGGTGAAAGAGAAAGAGCGCCAGAAAAGCGCCGACTCCCGCGGAGGGAAGCGTCGAAAGAATGGTAATCGGATGGATGAAGCTTTCATACAAGACGCCCAGCACGATGTACACGGTGACGAGGGCGGCGAGAATGAGGATCGGTTCGTTGGAGAGCGAGTTGCGAAACGATGCTGCCGTGCCTTGAAAATCCGCCTGCAGGCTGGGGGGCATGTGCATGTCTTTCTGTACTTTGTCGACGTCGGTAATGGCAGTGCCCAGGGCAGCGTTCTCCGCGAGATTGAAGGAAACGGTGACGGCGGGAAATTGCCCCTGGTGGGTGATGGAGAGCGGCTCGGTGGTGGTTTCAAAATGCGAGAAAGCGCTCAACGGTACGGCATTGCTCATGGCGGAACTGGTGGCGCCCGCGGAAGCGGCTCCCTTGCTGGATGCCGAGGTGGCGGCGCTAGATGAAAGAGCGTTGGTGGGCGGCGCGAGAGTGCTGGCCGCGGGAGTGTACAGCGCTGAAGACGTGAGCGAATTCGAGCCAGCGGAGGACGATCCGGAAGACGCGAATGAAGACGAGGCCCCGGCGCCGGTGGCCGAGGCGGACGCGTTGGCCTGGATGTAGAGATGATTCAGCTTGTTGGGATCGAGTTGAAACTGCGGCTCGCTTTCGAGAACGACGTGGTATTGGTTCACCTGCGTATACATAGTGCTGATCTGCCGCTGGCCGAACGCGTCATACAGCGTGTTATCGATGGTGGTGGGCGCGATGCCGAGGCGGGAGGCGGTGACGCGGTCAATTACTAAAGAGACGGCGAGGCCGCCGGTTTGCTGATCGGTGGCAACGTCTTCCAAGCCGGGCAGCTGCTTGAGCCGGGCGACGAAACGATTGGTCCAGTCATTTAGCTCATTCGCGTCGGGATCTTCCAGCGTGTATTGGTACTGCGTACGGCTGACGCGATCGTCGACGGTGATGTTCTGCACGGGCTGCATGAAGAGCTGGATTCCCTGCACCTGATTCAGTTTTGGCTGGAGCCGGCGAATCACATTGGAAGCGTTGACGTCGCGCTGATTGAGCGGCTTCAAATTGATCGACATCCTGCCGCTGTTGGTGGTGGTATTCGTGCCGTCGGCGCCGATGAACGAGGACAGGCTCTCGACGGCAGGGTCCTGCAGGACGACCTTTGCAAGCTCCTGCTGCTCTTTGGCCATCTCGTCTGCCCCGACTGTTTGCGAGGCCTGCGAAATTCCCTGAATGACGCCAGTGTCCTGCACCGGGAAGAAACCCTTGGGGATGATGATGTAGAGGAAGACTGTGAGGAGCAGCGTCGCGACCGCGACCAAAAGCGTAATCGTCTGGTAGCCAAGGACGAACTTCAGCGTGCGGCCATAGAAGGCGATCATCCGCTCGAAAACGCGCTCGGAGGCTTTGTAGAAGCGGCCCTGCTGGTCCTTCGGGGTGTGGCGGAGAATGCGCGCGCTCATCATCGGCGTGAGCGTGAGGGAAACCGCGGCAGAGACGATGATCGTGACGGCGAGCGTCACGGCGAATTCGCGGAACAGGCGGCCCACCACGTCACCCATGAACAAAAGCGGGATGAGCACTGCGATCAACGACACGGTCAGGGACAGAATGGTGAAGCCGATCTGCTCCGCGCCTTTGAGTGCGGCTTCCATGGGCGGATCGCCCGCTTCGATGTAGCGCGAGATGTTCTCGATCATCACGATGGCATCGTCGACCACGAACCCGGTGGAGATGGTGAGGGCCATGAGCGACAAGTTGTCCAGGCTGTAACCCAGAGCGTACATCGCCGCGAAGGTGCCGACCAGAGACAGCGGCACGGCCACGCTGGGGATGATAGTGGCGTAGAGACTGCGCAGAAAAAGGAAGATCACCAGCACCACGAGGCCGACCGTCAGCATCAGTTCGAACTCAACGTCGGCAACCGAGGCTTTGATCGCGGTGGTGAGATCGGTGAGCGTGGTTATCTGAATGCCGGTGGGCAGGTTGGCCTGTAGCTGCGGCATGAGCGCCTTGATGCTATTGACCACGCTGATCGTATTGGCGCCAGGCTCGCGCTGCACGTTCAGGATGACCGCCGGGGTCTGATTCATCCACGCGGATTGATATTTGTTCTCGACGCCATTCACGATCTGGGCGACATCGGTGAGCATCACCGGCGCGCCGTTCCGGTATGCAACGACGACGTTGCGATAATCGTTGGTGGTGACGAGCTGATCGTTGGCGTCGATCTGGTAATCCTGATGCGGCCCGTCGAAGTTTCCCTTTGCCGCATTCACACTGGACTGCGTCAGCGCGGTGCGCAGGTCTTCCATGTTGATGCCATAGGAGGAAAGAGCGGTGGGATTGGCCTGAATGCGCACGGCGGGTTTCTGTCCGCCGCTGATGGTGACCAGGCCGACGCCATCGAGCTGCGAAATTTTGGGAGCGAGACGCGTATCCACGAGGTCTTCGACCTGCGAAAGCGGAATGGAACTGGAGGTGATGCCAAAGGTGAGAACGGGCGCATCGGCGGGGTTCGTCTTGCTGTAAATGGGCGGCGCGGGGAGGATCGAGGGCAGAAAACTCTGCGAAGCGTTGATGGCGGACTGCACTTCCTCTTCGGCGATATCGATCGCCAGGGTGAGGTTGAACTGCAGAACGATGACGGAGACTCCCGCGGCGCTGGTCGAGGTCATCTGGCTTAGGCCCTGGAGTTCGCCGAACTGGCGTTCGAGCGGCGCGGTCACGGTCGTTGCCATCACGGTGGGGCTCGCTCCGGGATAAAACGTGAGAACCTGAATGGTCGGATAGTCCACTTCAGGCAGCGCGGAGACAGGCAGGTGAAAATAACCGACCGAGCCGACCAGAAGGATGGCCGCCATGATGAGCGCGGTAGCCACCGGCCGAAGGATAAACGGGCGAGACGGGCTCACGGCGCGTTGCTCCCCATGGAACTCGAGGGAGGAGCAGTGCTGGAAGCTACGACCTTGGAATTGTCCTGCAACTTATCGAAGCTGCTGTTGGCGACTACGTCTCCCGGATTGATGCCATCCACCTGCGTGATGCCGTTGTCGGTCACGCCCGTCTTTATGTTCCGCAGATGAGCGACATTCTGCTGAATCACGTAGACAAACGCCGCCTGGCCGTTGTGTTGAATGGCGGAGGCAGGGACCAGTGTCACGCCCTGCAGGGTGTTTACGAGAAGGCGCGTGTTCACGAACTGGTTCGGGAACAGGACATCGTTCTTGTTGTCGAAGGTTGCGCGGCCTTTTACGGTGCCGGTCGTGGTGTCAATCTGGTTGTCGAGGGTTAACAGCGTACCGGTGGCAATTTTCTTCTGATTGTTGCGATCGAAGGCGTCCACGGGCAGCTTCGCCCCCTGTCGGACGCGGGCTTGCACTCCGTCCAGACTGTCTTCGGGTATGGTGAAAATTACGGTGATGGGTTCCATTTGCGTGATTACCGCGAGCGTGGTGGTTCCGGCGGACTGCACCACGTTTCCCGGGTCAACCAAACGCAAGCCCACACGGCCCGAGATGGGAGCGGTGATGTGGCAGAAGTCGAGCTGCACCTGATCGTACTGCACCGTTCCTTCGTCGTTCTTTACGGTGCCCATATCCTGGAGGACGAGCTTTTCCTGGTCCGCCAGCATCTGCTCGGAAACAGCTTTGCCGGCGACGGCCTCGCGATAGCGCTGAGCATCCATCCGCGCCTGTGCCAGGACATTCTGGTCGCGCTCCAGAATTCCCTGCGCCTGCAGAAGCGTGGCGCGATAGGGACGCGGGTCGATATCGACGAGGGAATCTCCTTTGTTGACTCGCTGCCCTTCGGTGAAGTGAACGGCAACGACGATACCGTTCACCTGACTCGTGATGGAAGCGGTGTAGACGGGCGTAACTGTTCCGATCGCGTCCAGATAGATTCCGATGTCGCCTTTCTTGGCGGTGGCAACCGTGGCCGCGATGCTGGCGGCGACAGGGGTGGACGGCTTTTTCGCGTCTTCGTGGTGGCGTACGACCAGGAGGATTGCAACCGCGAAGATCACGAGTAGAACGCACCAGAGGACGATGCGGCCGGTTCTGCGCCGGGGATGGGCCGGATCGGGATAAAAGGGAGTGCCGTCAGCTTTGACCTGAGCTTTTTCCTGGGCCTCAGGCTCAGGCAGGACGGTGGAAACCTCGTTTTTCATGTCAGGCGCCAATCGGAGCCTCCCTCTTTTACTTCCGAAAGGACAGCGGTCCAGTTCCCGTGCCGCGCCAAAGTCCGATTCTCTTGAATCGAAAGTGCGGCGCTGAAACGCAGCTTTATATTAAGGTATAAGTGGCTGAAAGACCTCGCGGTTGGGGCGGTCTCCTCATCATCGGAAGCCTGCATCGTAGAGCGCCGGGGCTTAGAAGGCACTACAGGAAACCCCGTAAGTTATGGGTGAAAGCATGGAAGCGACTTTGGGCGTTTCGATACCGATTTCCGGGCCATCGGCGTTTGTTAAGCGCGATTGCGGAGAGTCATGCAGCCTGATTCAACGAAACTAGATTCTGCTCCCGGAATGGAAGCTCTCGGAGCCCCAACCGCGCTGGCGGACTCCAGCAAGAGGCTGCTCCCCTGGCTGATCGCGGTGGCATTTTTCATGGAATCGCTGGACACCACGATTCTTAATACCGGAGTGCCGACGATCGCGGCGGCTCTGCACGTGGCCCCGCTGAGCATGAAGTCGGTGCTGGCAAGCTACACGCTAAGCCTGGCGGTTTTCATTCCGATCAGCGGCTGGATGGCGGACCGGTTCGGAACGCGTCGGGTATTCGCCTCCGCGATCGGCATTTTCACGCTGGGATCTTTTCTTTGCGGTATATCGAGCAACATTCACGTGTTGGTGGCGTTCCGCATTCTGCAAGGTTGTGGCGGAGCGATGATGATGCCGGTGGGACGGCTCACCGTGGTGCGGACATTCGCCAAGTCCGAACTGATTCGGGCCATGAGCTTCGTGGCCATTCCCGGCTTGATTGGCCCGATGCTCGGGCCGATCGCCGGCGGCCTGATTGTAGGATATCTCCACTGGAGGCTGATTTTTTTCGTAAACATTCCGATCGGACTCGCCGGTCTGTACATGGTGTATCGCCACCTCCCGGACTACCGCGAGCACACCGATCCTCTCGACTACGCCGGGCTGATTCTTTTCGGATCCGGGGTGGCGCTGCTTTCCTACGTGCTGGAGGTTTTCGGCGAACACACCTTGAGCGTGCGCGCGGTACTGGGGCTTCTGGGATTGTCCATTTGCCTGCTGGCGGGCTATGGGTTCCACGCGACGAGAACGAAGTATCCGATGCTGCGCCTCAGCTTATTTCGAATCCGTACATTTCGCTCGGCGGTGGACGGCAGCTTCCTGACGCGGCTCGGCATTGGAGGGATTCCGTTTCTGTTTCCGCTTCTGTATCAGGTGGGTCTCGGTTTCACGCCGATTGAATCGGGCCTGCTGATGATGCCGCAGGCCATCGCTGCGATGAGCCTGAAGATAACCATGCCGCGCATCCTGGCGATATTTGGCTACCGGGCCGTTCTGGTCTCCAATACGCTGCTGATTGGCATTCAGATCGTGCTCTTCGCCACCATCGGGGTGCGCACGCCCGTGTGGCTGATTGTCGGGGAAGTGTTCTGCTACGGATTTTTCACTTCGCTGCAATATACGGCGATGAACACACTGGTCTACGCCGATGTGAGCGAAGAACAGGCGAGCGCCGCGAGTTCCATCGCGAGCACCATGCAGCAGATGGCCATCAGCTTCGGGGTGGCGTCGGCGTCGCTGGTGACGGCGTTCTTCATCCCCGACCCCCACACCTCCAACGCGCCTCAATTCATCCACGGCGTGCACCGCGCATTTTTTGTGCTGGGTGGCATGACGATTCTTTCCACGATTGTCTTCCGCGAACTGAATAAGGACGACGGTGACTCCGTAAGCCAGAAAGAAAGTTCGCACGCCGCGTAAAGGACAAGCAATTCCGCGCCCCGATTCGGAGCCTCCGCCTTGGCCGTCAGACGTGCGGAATCGGACGACGAAGCCACATTCCCGCGATCTCGGTATTGATAGCAAACGAAAAAATTGTTGACTGTCGTGGAATGCGCGTGCTATAGCCCGGGTCAACGGCACTCGGGGAATTGGGGGGCTTGTGGGATGGGCAGGAAAACCAAGGACGCTTTTTCTCGGCGTGGGCATGGAACGTGGGCCTGCTGCGCTGACATTCAAAGGAGATCAGATGCGAACGACCTGGGTCAGGCGGACAATTCTGTCGGTGTGTTTAATCTGCGGGTTTCTGGCGGTCTCTGCAATCATCGGTACTCAAGCCCGGCCTCGGAACAGCGCTGCGGGAGTTGACGCAAGCAGCGTTGCGTTGAAGGCCAACGACATCGGAGGCGTGGTCACCAGCTCGAAGGGGCCTGAAGCGGGTGTTTGGGTGATCGCCGAGTTGGCTAACTCCGCGTCGAAATTCGCGAAGATCGTGGTCACGGACGACCAGGGCCGCTACCTCGTGCCCGAGCTGCCGGCCGGAAGCTACAGGGTTTGGGTGAGAGGCTACGGCCTGGTGGATTCCAAGCCAGTGGATGGAACGCCGGGGAAATCGCTGGCACTGGCGGCCGTCCTCGCGCCGAATCCGCGGGCGGCGGCAGAGTATTACCCGGCTGCTTATTGGGCTTCGCTGATCAAGATTCCGACAAAGAGCGATTTCCCCATGACGATCCAACCGGCGCCCCCAATACCCGGGGATCCGGACCCGATCAAGGATACGCACGCCAACAATCGCGCCAAGGATCCACCGCCGCCTGCCGTGTTCGCGAATCAGGACGAGTGGCTCGCGAAATTCAAGGGATGCTGGACCTGCCACCAGATGGGCGAGAAATCGACCCGCGAGGTTCCGACCAACATCGGGACGTATCCATCGAGTGCGCTGGCGTGGGAGCGACTGGTCTCCTCCGGCCAGGTGGGGCGCGGAATGCTGGGCGAAGTAAACGCGATGGGACACGACCGGACGCTGGCGATGTACGGCGACTGGACCGACCGAATCGCCAAGGGCGAGTTGCCACCGGTGCCGCCGCGACCCGCGGGCGTCGAGCGCAACGTGGTGATCACGATGTGGAATTGGGCGGTGCCGACCGCATTCCTGCACGCGATGATCAGCACCGACCGGAGAAAACCCACGGTGAATGCGTACGGACCGGTGTATGGCACGGACTGGTCCGGGGACTGCGGCAAGGGCAAGAAGAAAATTACCTGCTTGGCGGTTGTCGACCCGAAGACGAACGAAAGCTACGAAGTGCCGGTTCCGCTCCCCAACGAGGCGGACCGCGAGAGGCTGATTACCTGGTCGGCGCAGCAGCAGCTCGCGCCCTCTCCTTACTACGGCGACGAGCTTCCGTGGAACGACCCGGTGAATCCGGGGCCGGTGACGATGGATGAAAAAGGCCGGGTGTGGTTCAACGTGGAAACGCGGATCGGGAATCCCGATTACTGCAAGGCGGGATCGAGCAATCCCTATGCGAAGGCCTCGCCGCGGGAATCGGGCGGCAAGGGCGTGGATGTGTACGATCCGAAGACCGGCAAATTCGAGTTTGTCGATCTGTGCTTCGAGTCCACGCGCATCATGTTCGCCAGCGACAAGGACAGCACGCTGTACTTCAGCGTTCAGCGAGACGGCGGAATCGGCTGGCTGAATACGCGGCTGTGGGATCAGACTCACGATGCGGAGAAGTCCCAGGGATGGTGTGCGCCCGATCCAGGCGTCGCAAAACCGGGCGCTTACGGTGTGGCCTACAACACCGTGGACGACAGCTTCTGGTATTCCGACCTGCAAATCATGCCGGGAAGGCTGATCCGCATGGTGCGAGGGTCGAATCCGCCCGCGACTTGCCAGACGGAAGTGTATGAGGTTCCCTTCGATCCCAGCCATGGGTTGACCTTCGGACAGACCCGCGGAATCGACATCGACAGCAAGGGCGTGGTGTGGACGCCGCTGCAGAACGAGGGCGTTCTCGCCAGCTTCGACCGAAGCAAATGCAAAACGATTCCAACCGGCAAGGACGCCGTCACAGGCAAGGTATGCCGCGAGGGATGGAACTTCATTCATGTGCCGGGGCCGACTTTCAAGTCCGACCCGACGGTGCTCTCCGATAACACCTACTATATGTTCATCGACAAGTACAACGCGATCGGGCTGGGCGGCAACACGGTGATCGTGGATGGCGCCAACTCGGATTCGCTCATCGCCTATCAGCAGGATGCGAAAACCTGGGTGAGGCTGAGGGTTCCGTATCGCATGGGATTCTTCTCGCGCTTTTTCGATGGACGCATCGACGACCCGAAACTTGGCTGGAAGGGGCGCGGGGCGTGGTCAGCGAATATGACGCGGGGCAGCTGGCTTACCGAAGGCGGCAAGGGTACGCCCAGCCAGCTGTATCATTTCCAGATTCGGCCTGACCCACTCGCCAATTGACGCGATTGAGAGCCGATTGAAGAGGTCAGGGAGAATTTAAAGGAGCTTCAGAAAATCCAAACTCTGCCGTAAAAAACTTGGCGAAGACTGGCTACGGTCTCGGGTCCTTTGGGGGTGGTAAGCGCTATCTTCAGGCACTTTTGAAGAAGCGCGGGGGGAGGGTCACATGAACCGGATAGTCTTGCTTTGCGTTGTCTTGATGTTGCTACTGACGGTTGCTTTCGTTCCCTACATTGCGGCTCAGACAGCCGCCACGGGGGCGCTATCGGGCACGGTGAGCGATCAATCGGGGGCGCTGGTTCCCAATGTGGTGGTGACAGCTACCAGCGAAGACACCGGCCAGGTGAGGACGGGGACGACCGGTGTAGACGGAACGTACAAGTTCGGATTGCTCCCTCCTGGCAGTTACCGCGTTCGGTTCCAAGCAACCGGGTTCAAAGTGGTCGAGATTCCTTCGGTAACGGTCACGGTGACCGAGACGCAAGTATTGGACAGCCGTCTTGAGGTGGGCACTCAGACGCAGGAAATCACGGTGCAGGGCGAGGCGGAAGCCGTCCAGACTGCGAGCGCCACGCTGGGAACCGTGGTGGCTGGCGAAAACATCACCGCTCTCCCGTTGACCACTCGCAATTACACGAACCTTCTAGGACTCTCCGCAGGCGCCAACGTGGGTGTTTTCAACGCTTCCACACTCGGAAAGGGAACTCAGGATATCGCCGTCAACGGGGCGACTGTGCTCCAAAACAACTTTCTGATGGACGGCGTGGCGATCGATATTTTTTCCGGCACGGGGAGCGCAGTCGATCAAAGCGCGAATGGCGGGATCGGCGTGGCGAACCCGGATGCAATCCAGGAATTCAAGATTCAGACATCGCAGTATGATGCCGGCTACGGGCGCAATCCTGGGGCGAACGTGGACGTGGTGACGAAGTCGGGAACCAATTCGTATCACGGAAGCGCCTTCGAGTTTTTCCGCAATACCATTCTCGACGCGAACGATTTCTTCCGCAAATCCTCGCCTCCCGTCAATGGCGTGCCGAACAACTCGCGCCAGGTTCTGAACGAGAACCAGTTTGGCGGAGTGTTTGGAGGGCCGATCAAGAAGAACAAGATTTTCGGCTTCGCCGCCTATCAGGAGAGCCGCCAGAAAAACGGGATTGCCTCGGCGGGCTACGAGGCGCCCACCCTGCCGCCGTTTCCGCTGGGAGACCGTTCCAATACCGCTGCGTTCCAGGCCGCGGTGGGGGCGGCGTTTTGCCCGTCCAACACAACTACGGGCGGTAAAACGGGAGTGAACTCGGCGACGTCGGTGGAAGTGGCCTGCAACGGTTCCAACATCAACCCCGTGGCGATCAGCCTGCTGCAGCAAAAGAACCCGGATGGAAGCTACCTGATTCCGAGTTCCAGCAACGGGCTGTATCAGAATACGACCTTCAGCACGCCGGCCCAGTTTGCGGAGCACCAGGCGATCGGGAATATGGATTTCGTTGCGAACAGCAAGAACACGCTGGCGCTGCGCTGGTTCTTCGATCAGGTGGGAACCCTCGCGCCATTCAACTGCGCCGCGACAGCAGGCGCTGTTCCGGGCGTCTGCCTGCCGGACACGGGCGCCAACATCCAGTTCAGAAACCAGGACGTAATTCTCAAGCTGACAACGATTGCTACCAACAATCTGGTGAACGAGGCTCGCGTATCGCTGCAGCGGGACCGCACCCATCTGCGGAATACGAATCCCTTCACGGATACGCAGTTTGGAATCACGCCGCTGGTTCCACAGATTCCTTTTTTGGATACCGTCACCGTCAGCGGATTATTTACCGTCGGATCGCTGACCAGCTATCAGAACGATAAGGAAGTAACTTCGTGGGAATTTGCCGACCAGGTATCGTGGCAGCACGGAAAGCAGACCGTTCGAGCGGGCTTCGAATATGAACGGGACCGGGAGAACTGGCAATATCCGGGACTGGCGATTGGAACGCTAACATTCCAGACCGTCCAGGATTTCCTTCTCGGCTTGCCTGGGTGCCCTCCGGGAAATAGCGGTTGCCTCACCACTCCTCTGCCCGGGACAAACGGGACCACCAGCAGCAACATTTCGCAATCCGGCACGGTCACTACCGTTACCGCGCCCGGCGGCATCATTCATGCATTCCGCATGCCGGATGTGAGTGCCTTCGTGCAGGACGACGTCAAACTCAAGCCGCGGCTGACGGTGAATCTGGGGATGCGCTGGGAGTACGATGGCGAATTCTTCTCCGATAAATATGGCGACAACACCAACGTGTGGCCCGGCTTGATCAATACCGTGCCAGTTCCCGGACCCACACCGGCTACCGGCACGCTGGCCGGTTATGTGGTTCCCTCGAATTTTAATTTCGCGGCAAATCCCACTACTCCGGTAGGAGGACTTTCCCAGAGCAACCACCTTTATCCCACCCAGAACGCCCCGCCGCTCACGAATTTTGCTCCGCGAGTCGGTTTTGCGTGGCAACCCTTCACAGGCGGGAAGTTCGTCGTTCGAGGCGGCTATGGGTATTTTTACGACCGCGTCGGACTCAACAATTTGCTAAAGGGAGAAGTGCAGGGCAAGCCGTACTCCGTTACCGTGGCGCAATCCGGCACAGCGAACTATTTTTCGAGCTTCGCATTCCCTTATGGCAATCCGAGCCCGACGCTAGGCTGGACGCCGCGCTGGGTGAATATAAACACGATAGCGCAAACGGGCACGAGTTCGAACCTGGTGGAAGAGCTCATGGAGCAGAATTACCGGACGCCGCTGATGCAGCAGTGGAATTTGAATATTCAGTACGAATTTGCGCCGCAATGGGTGCTCGAGCTCGGTTACGTCGGTTCACATGGCATCCATCAATACCAGGTGGGCCCGGCGGGGTCGGGGACAGATAGGAACCTCAACGAAGCACAGCTGGCGAGCCCCAGCAACCCAATTAATGGCCTCACGACAAACACGGCTGCTAATGCTTCGCTTCGGGTGCCCTACCTGGGATTTGCGCCGGCGGGCCTCTCGAGCGAGAACACCGACGGCGATACGAAGTTCAATAGTGCGCAGGCCACGATACGAAAGCAGCTGTCGCACGGCTTGCAGATGCAGGCCGCATACACGTACAGCCGGTCCTTCTCGGATACAAATACGAGCAACGATCCCAACAATCTGCGGCAGCAGTACGGGCTAAGCCCGTCCTACCGGCCCAACCGCCTGGCGGTGAGCTACGTGTATGAACTTCCGTTCGGCACGCACGATGGTTTTGTAGGAAAGGTCGCCAGCGGCTGGAGTCTCTCGGGCGTGACCGTGATTCAAGACGGCACTCCCTTGACCATCACCGACACAAGAGGCGGAACCGTGTACGGGTTCGGCCCGGGCTCGCCGATCGTTTCGCGCGCCGAGTTTGCGGCTGGAATGAATGCCACGAACGTCGCAACTTCAGGCGGCGTGGAATCGCGGCTGGGAGGGCTTTTTGGCGGGCAGGGATATTTCAACAAGGCCGCGTTTGGCCTCACGCCCATTCTCGGGAGCGACAACAAGGCAACCGGCTATGGCAACAGCGGCCCGAGCATTATCCTGGGCCCAGGGCAGTTCAACTGGGATGCGACACTTCAGAAGATAACCAAGGTGGGAGGAATTCGCGAGGGCGCCGATCTGGTGTTCCGCGCCGAGTTCTTCAACGTGTTCAACCACCCGCAGTTCAATAACCCGCAGGTGGTGGATTTCTCCAAATCCAACTTCGGACAGATTACCAGCACGTCGGTGAACCCGCGGCTGGTGCAACTGGCGCTGAAGTATGTCTTTTAGGAGTCTGGTGATTTGAGGGCGGCAGGAAACAAAAACGAACTCGGAGGATCGGCGATGCGTGGAGAAGATCACGAGACGATCTTGCCGAAACGCATCGCCCCGCTGCTTGCGCTCGCTTGGGCGGCGCTGATTTTGTGTCTGCCCTCGTCCGCGCAACAATCCGTGCGTGGCACGATCAGCGGACGAGTGACGGCGGATCAGGGGCAGGTGCGAGCGTTCCGGGTAACTGCTCACAACCTTGACCAGCGGCTCTGGTACATCGTGTTCACGAAGAATGGACAGTACACGGTGCCGCAGGCGCTGCCGGGCTTGTACCAACTCACCGTGGACGAGCCGGGCTACGCATCCCCGAAACTCCCCGTTTACCTGCTGCCCGGCGATACCAAAACCGTGGACCTTGCTCTGAAGAAACAGGGGCAAACAGGAATAACCGGCGGCGGGGACGCCAACGAAGAGGGACCGCCGACGCGGGCCAGCGCGAAGGTGGAATACGTCACCAGCATGGAGGACGTTTATCCGCCGGGGCCCGAGCGGGACCTTCTGAAGCAGAATTGCACCGGCTGCCACAGCGACACTCTGACGTCGATGCATTACACCAAGGAAGGTTTTCTGCGGGGCATCGAGCGAATGACAGAAACCGGTCCGTCCAGCTTTCCGAATGTGCTGGCCCTCGGGCGAACCATCTTCAGCACGAGCCAGAAGGAACAACTGGCGGAATACCTGGCGAAGAATTTTGGGCCCGGCATGGCGGCGCGGCGACTCCGCGTGGATCCGGTGACGCTCGACGAGGATGTGGCCTCCAAGGCTATCTATGTGAGCTACGACGTGCCGGTGGGGATGCCGCTGGCTGCAGACCAGGGACCAAAGGTGGGCGCTCCCATGATTGACGGCGAAATACCGCTGCGTCCAGGACCGGCGGCGGGCGCCAGAACACAATTGCAGGCGGCGGCCATCTCTCCCACCGACGGCACGATCTGGTTTACCGCTCGCCACTGGAATTCGATTCTCGGCCTGGACCCTAAGGAACTCGATCCCGGGAAACGCTGGAGAAGCTATCCCGTGAAGGGCGAGTGGGTGGCCGTGAGCGGCGTAACAGTGGACAGCAAGGGAAAAGTTTACTGGAGCGAATTGGACGGCGGAATGCTGGGCGAGCTCGATCCGGCGTCCGGCAAGCAGATTCGGTACGTGATCCCGCAAAAGGGAGTGGGCGTGGGAATCATGGCCGACAAAAATGACAACATCGACTTCGCTCTGATCTGGGGGGCGCTCTTTGGCCGGTTGGACGCCAAGACCCGTATGATCCATACCTACCCCACGCCGACTCCGGACAATGGCATCTACGGACTAGCTGTCGACCAGCAGGGCAATATGTGGGGCGCGGGCTGGCAGAAGGGAACCATCAGCAAGTGGGACGCGGAGACCGGAACCGTGACCGAGTATCCGGTGCCGAATTCCTGGGGACAAATTCGCCGCATCGGCGTGGACTCGAAAGGCGCGGTGTGGGCCTCGGAGTACAACACCGGGTATTTAGCGAGGCTCGATCCTTCCACCGGCAAAATGACCGAATACAAAATTCCGGTGAATGGCGCCAATCCATACGAGGCCTGGGCGGACAAGGACGACAATGCCTGGACCGCGGATCAAGCGCACAGCGCGCTTCTCAAGCTGGATCCGAAGACCGGCAAATTTACTTTTTATCCGATGCCCCAGCCTTACCAGAGCGTCCCCAAAATGGAAGTGGCTAGCGACAACACGCTGTGGTTCGGCACGCGCGGCATGCCAGTAACCGTGGGAGTGCACTTCTATCCCAACGGATATACCGCGGACGCTCCGCCGCTTCCGTAACGCCGCGCCTGCCGAAATTCCCTCGATATTGTGAGCTCCCGCGGCGGCCTGCGAAATTGTAAATTCCCGCCATTTCTCGGGGTTTTACCCGATTTGCAACATTTGGTCCGCTAGTAGACTGGATTTCGTCTACAGGAGACCTTGATGTTGATTCAAATCGGCTACGATATTCGTTTCAATGTGCCATCGAAAGTTCCCATGGTGGCGCTTTTGCACGTGCATCCTTCCCGCAAACTCGATCTGCGATCGCCAGACGAGATGCACACCGACCCCTGGACCCCAGTCGAAAATTATTACGACAGCTTTGGGAATTACTGTTCCCGCTTCGTTGCTCAGCCCGGAATTTTGCGATTGCACAACACGGGCTTGATCCATGACTCGGGCTTGCCGGACGCGGTGAACTGGAATGCACGCGAAGTGCCGGTGGAATATCTCCCCAATGACGTTCTGCGCTATCTGCTCAACAGCCGTTACTGTGAGGTGGATCTGATGAGCGATATCGCCGCCCAGTTATTTGGAGGGATCGCGCATGGCTGGGGGCGGGTGCAGGCGGTTTGTAACTGGGTCCACGGCAATTTGACGTTCGGATACCAATATGCCCGGTCGACACGAACAGCTTTGGATGTCTTTAACGAGCGCGTGGGCGTCTGTCGCGATTTTCAGCACCTTGCAGTGACGCTATGCCGGGCGCTGAACATTCCCGCGCGTTACGTTACGGGGTACCTCGGCGACATTGGTGTTCCGGCCGCTCCGTGCCCTATGGACTTCAGCGCGTGGTTCGAGGTGTACCTGGAGGGTCGCTGGTGGACTTTCGACGCGCGGCACAATCAGCCGCGGATCGGGCGCGTGCTCATGGCCGTTGGGCGCGATGCTTCCGATGTGGCCATTACCACTTCCTTTGGAATGGCGAGCCTCACCCAGTTCACCGTTATCACCGACGAAGTTGCGCAGCTTGCGAGTGTTGTCTGCGCGTAAGCGCACGATATTGAAGAGGCGCTTTGCTACCTTACTTCTTCAGGACTTCGGGATTGACGCAGGTGTCGGGCGGCTGGCCATTCAAGACTTTGACGATGTTATTGAGCGCGATCTTGCCCATGTTGACGCGGGTCTCCGTTGTGGCGGAGGCAATGTGAGGCACCACGACAACGTTATCCAACTCCAATAGCCCCGGTTCGATTTGAGGTTCGTTCTCAAATACATCGAGGCCGGCCGCCCAAATTTGCTTTTCCTGCAGCGCTTTTAGAAGCGCTTTTTCATCGACGACCGGGCCGCGGCTGGCGTTGATCAGGATCGCCGTTTTCTTCATCAGCTTCAGTTCTTTTTCACCGATGTAGTGGCGGGTTTCCGGCGTGAGCGGGACGTGGAGAGTCACAAAATCAGATTCTCTCAGCAGAGTTTCCTTGTCCACGTACGTAGCTCCGACTTCTTTTTCCGCCTGCGGATTCCGACGCGTGCCCGAGTAAATGATCTTCATGTCGAAGCCCCTGGCCTTGCGGGCGACATTAGTGCCGATTCTTCCCAGGCCGGCGATGCCGAGGGTTTTTCGGTCGACGTCCATCCCGATGAAGAACATCGGGGACCAGCCTTTCCATCTCCCGGCTCGAACGTACCGGTCTGCCTCGACAATGCGCCGGGCTGTCGCGAGCAGTAACGCGAAAGTATGCGTGGCGGTGGCATCGTCCAACACACCGGGGGTGTTGGTGAGGATGACACCGCGCTTGGTTGCCGCGGCCACGTCGAAGTTGTTGATTCCCACGGCGTAGTTCGCGACGATCCTGCATTGCGGTCCTACCGCATCGAGCAAGTCCCCGTCGATGATATCGGTGATGAGGGAAACGATGGCGTCGCAGCCTTTTGCTTTCTCTTTCAGTTCGGTCTTGGTGAGGGCGCGGTCATCGGGATTGACGAGTACCTCGAAGTGCTTCCGGAGTTCGTCGATTGTCTCCTGCGGAATCATTCGGGCGACGTAAACAGTTTTTTTCATGCGAGGCGTTTGTCTCCGCGAGGTTGGGCTTTACGATTGGCGTTTGACTTCGGTGTGAGCCAGCTTTTCGTAGTAGCGGACGATCGAGCCGTGATCGCTGTCGCCCATGCCATCCACCTTGAGGGCCTGCATGATTTCCATGACGGCGGCCGATAGCGGCAGGGGAACTCCCACTTCATGGCTAGTTTCCAGCACGTTTCCAAGGTCTTTGATATGCAGATTGATGCGGAAGCCCGGATTAAATTTGCGGTCCATCATGAGGGGAGCCTTGGCGTCGAGCACGGTGCTTCCGGCCAAGCCGCCGCGAATAGCCTGGTAGACCAGATTTGGATCGACGCCCGCCTTGGTTGCGAGCACCAGTGCCTCGGAAACGGCGGCGATGTTCAGGGCTACGATGATCTGATTCGCGAGTTTGGTAACGTTGCCTGCTCCCAAATCGCCGGTGAGCACGGCTGACGATCCCATCGATTTAAAGACCGGGAGCATCTGATCGAAGTCGGCTTTCGATCCGCCGACCATGATCGAGAGAGTACCTTCGATGGCCTTTGGCTCGCCGCCGCTCACGGGAGCGTCGAGCATGCGGATTCCTTTTTTTGCCAGCTCGGCGCCCACTTCGCGGGCAACGAGAGGAGCGATGGAACTCATGTCAACGACGAGCGCGCCGCGCTTGGCGCCTTCAGCCACGCCTTTTTCGCCGAGGATCGCCTGCTTCACATGCGGGGAATTCGGGAGCATGGTGATGATGACGTCCGTTTTGGAGGCCACGTCGCTCGGCGACGTGCCGATCTCCGCGCCGGCCTGTTTCAGTTCTTCGAGCGGCTTGGGAACGATGTCGTAAACGACGAGTTTGTATCCCGCCTTGAGCAGATTTTTGCTCATGGGCTTGCCCATGATTCCCAGACCCACGAAGCCGATTTTCTCCATCGCGATATTCCTCCGATTCTCGATTTGAACCTGTGCTAGGGTCGCCGCTTCTGCGCAACGAGATTTGTTATCGTTCCGGCGGACGACGATTATACCTCGCGACACTGAAAGAGTCGCAACGCGGCGAAGATGTTCCGTCAGCAATTAACCGGAACTTACTCCATCCAGCGCCGCGGCCTTGGCGGCGCGCTCCCGCTCTACTTTGCGAAACATCCAGGCCGTCAATAACGGCGTGAGAATAGCAGTGACAATCACGGATGCAGCGACCTGAACAGTAGCGGCGGGGGCCACCCCGACGTAGCTTCTATCCGCGAGCGCGACGGCTTGCGGAACAGCGGCAGAATTGCCCGCCGTGCTCGACGCAGCCGCTCCCGCGACGCCCGATCCTCCCAGCAACTTGTCCGCGACGATGCAGCAGAAGCCGGTGACGATGAACACGACGATCCCCAGAAAGACGCCGGGGAGGCCGGCCGTGAGGACCGAACGAAGGTTAATGTTTTGCCCGAGGGTGAAGGCCATGAAGGGCACGATGATGGGCTCGTGCGAGCCGAAGAAGTCGCGGATATCGCCATCGAGATTGCCCAGGATCGCGCCGACGAAAATAGGCGCGATCACCGAGACCATGGTCAGCCAGGGAATGTTGGCGAGGCCCGTGCCCACAAAGATGAGCATTGTGAGGAACGGCCCGGTCTCGATGCTTTGCAGAACGTAGGTGCCGACGTCTTCCTTATCGCCCATGGCGCTGGTGAGAGCCAGAAACATTCCGCCATTCGTGTCGCTCATCGCCACCATAACGGCCAGCGTGCTGAGGCCCAGGACGCTGCCGTGGAACAATTTTGCCACGGTGAGCGCGAAGATGGTTGCGACGCCGATCTTGGTGGCCAGAATCCCAAACCCGCGCTTCAACATTTTCGGGGCCGCTTTCAACGTCATCTTGGTGCCAACGGCAAAGAGATACATGCCGAGAACCGTGGGGTACCCGATGCCGCTCAGAGCTTCGGTGAAGCCGCCGATCTTGAGCAGGTGGGGAAAAAACGTGTTGATCACCATGCCGAGGAATAACGGACAGACCATGAGACCGCCCGGCACACGATTCATGTTTTTCCAGATATTCATGCTTCACCCCGCGGCATCTTCAGCGGTCTCAACCGATTGGCGGTTGCGGCGCGAGAGATTCTTGTCCACTTCCTGCCGTATGGCAAGTGCCGGGAGTTGCGGACGAGATTAGTCCGCTTCCTGAGGGGCTACGTGCAGATGGCGGGAGCGCTTCCGCTGCTGCCACCAGACGCTGAAGCGGTCCATATAAAGGTACACGACGGGTGTGGTGAAAAGCGTCAGCATCTGGCTGAAGAGCAGGCCGCCGACGATGGTGACTCCGAGCGGCACGCGCAATTCCGAGCCGATTCCGGTGGCCAGTGCCAGGGGCAACGCTCCCAGGAGGGCGGCCATCGTCGTCATGAGGATGGGGCGAAAACGCAGCAGGCACGCTTCGTGAATCGCGCTCTTCGCGTCGCGGTGTTCGTTGCGCTGGGCCGCGAGGGCAAAGTCGATCATGAGGATGGCGTTCTTCTTCACGAGGCCGATCAGAAGGATGATGCCCACCACACCGATGACGTTGAGATCCATGTGAAAGAGCATGAGCGCGAGGACTGCTCCCACTCCCGCCGAAGGCAGCGTGGAAAGAATGGTGATGGGGTGAATGTAGCTCTCATAGAGCATTCCCAGCACGATGTAAACCGCGAGCAGAGCCGCTCCGATGAGAAAGGGTTCGGTGGTGAGCGAATCCTGAAACGCCTGCATCGACCCGGCATACATGCTGCGGATCGAGGACGGCATGGAAACGTTCTGCTCCGCCTGGCTGATCGCCGCCACCGCATCGCTCAAGGCTACGCCGGGCGCCAGATTGAAAGAAATCGTAACCGCGGGGAACTGGCCATCGTGGTTCACGGCCAGGGGCGCAATTCTTTTTTCAAAATGCGCCACAGCACTCAGCGGGACGACCTTGCCTGTCGGCGAGTGAATGTACACGTAGTCGAGGCCGCGCGGGTCCTGCCAGAACTTTGGCGCGACCTCCATCACCACGTGGTACTGATTGAGCGAGGTGTACATGGTCGAGACCTGGGATTGCCCGAACGCCCCGTATAAAGTGGTGTCCAGCAATTGCGGGGTGATCCCCAGCCGGGCAGCTGTCTGGCGGTCGTAAACCAACCGGGCTTCGAGGCCGCTATTCTGCTGGTCGGAATCCACATCGGTAAGCTCGCGCAGCTTTTTCATCTCATCGAAAATGATCGGGCCCCATTGGACCAGATCGTCGACGCTGTCAGAACGCAGGGTGTACTGATACTGCGCGTTGCTGGATCGGCCGCCGATGCGCAGACTTTGACCAGCCGACAAAATGCCGCGCGCTCCGGGCACGCTGTTGAGTTTCGGCCTCAGCCGGTCGATCACCTGGCTGGCGTCGAGTTTCCGCTGTTCGATGGGCTTGAGGGTTACGTTGAGGCTGCCGGTGTTGAGGGGGCTATTGCCGCCGGTAAAAGAGACGGCTGTCGCCACGGCGGGATCCGTCTTGATGATGCTCGAAAATCGGGAAACGATTTCTCGCATCGCCTGAAAGGAAATGTCCTGGGAGCCGCGAATGCCGCCGCGGAGATGGCCCGTATCGCCCAGCGGGAAAAACCCCTTGGGAACGATAACCAGGAGATAGATATTCACGGCAATGGTAATCGCCAAAACGCCCATCGTGAGCGCCTCGTGCCGGAAAACCCATTTCAGGCCGCGATCGTACACGCGAACCAGGGCGTTAAAAGCGTTTTCGTTGATGCGATAAACTCGCCCGTGCTCCTGTCCATGCTCCCGTTTCAACAGCCGTGAACACATCATTGGCGTCATCGTGAGGGAAACGAGCAGCGAAACCAGAATCGCCACCGAGAGGGTGATGGCGAACTCGCGGAAGAGGCGGCCCACGATGCCGCCCATCATCAAAATGGGAATGAATACGGCGACCAGAGACAACGTCATGGAAAGAACCGTGAAGCCAATCTCCTGTGCGCCGTGGAGCGCGGCCTCCATCGGGCGCATTCCGAGTTCGAAGTGGCGCGTAATGTTCTCGATGACCACGATGGCGTCGTCGACGACGAATCCCGTGCAGATCGTGAGCGCCATCAGCGAGAGATTGTCGACGCTGTAACCGAAGAGATACATCACGCCAAACGTGCCGAGCAGCGAAACCGGAACCGCCACGCTGGGGATCAGGGTAACGCGAGGACTGCGCAAAAATACAAACACCACCAAAATCACCAGGCTGATGGAAATCAGAAGCGAGCGCTCGATTTCCCTTACCGAGGACCGAATGGTCGTGGTGCGGTCAAACGTGACTGTGATATCGATGCCCGTGGGAATCGATGCTTTCAGCGAGGGCAGCGCCTGCCGGACGCGGTCCACCGTTTCAATAATATTGGCGTTGGGCTGGCGGAAAATCTGCAGGGTAACGCACGGTTTGCCGTTGAAAAATGCAGCGGCGCGGATGTTTTCGACTGAATCCTGGACGTCGGCAACGTCCGATAATTTAATGGCGGAGCCATTGTGGTAGCCGACGATGAGCGGCTTATAGTAGGCGGCTTTCAGGAGCTGGTCGTTGGCGAGAATGTCTGCCGTGGTGCTGCCGTCCCAGATCTGGCCCTTCGGAACATTTGCATTCTGTTGGCTCAGCATGTTTCTCACGTCCTGCAGACCGAGCCCGTAGCTGTTTAATTGCGTGGGATTGAGGTCGACACGCACCGCCGGAAGCGAACTTCCGCCAATAAACACCTGCCCAACGCCGGCGATCTGAGACAGCTTCTGCTGCATGACGGTTGACGCCGCATCGTAGAGCTGCCCAACAGTGTAGTTGTCGGCGACCAGAGCTACCTGGAAAATCGGAATGTCGGAAGGATTTACCTTCTCATAACGGGGATTCGCGGGAAGGTTTGCAGGCAAATAGCTGCGCGCGGCGTTGATGGCGGCTTGCACGTCCCGGGCAGCGCCATCGATATTGCGGCTCAGATCAAACTGCAACGTGATGGACGTGGCGCCGAGATTGCTGGAAGAGCTCATCTCGTTGACGCCCGCGATGCGTCCGAACTGGCGTTCGAGAGGAGTGGCTACCGAGGAAGCCATGATTTCCGGACTGGCTCCCGGCAGGTTTGCCTGGATGCCGATCGTTGGATAGTCGATCTCTGGCAACTCCGCTACCGGCAGCATCGCAAAGCCAAGAATACCCGCGAGCGCGATGGCGGCGGTGAGCAGCGTGGTAGCCACGGGCCGGCGGATGAAGGGTGTTGATAAGTTCATTACTTAAGCTTCTGGGACCAGCCCTACCGGCCTGGTGACTACATGATATGAGGGACGCTTCCTTAAAAACAATGGTTTCGAGGGGGTTGACGCTAACTCTCTTGCGCGTCCAAGGGGGAAAATCGGATGGCCTTAGATCGTTTCAGGTAACGCTGTGCTCGATCCAATTTTGAATCACGCCGAAAACTTGCTTGCGATTTGTCTCGAGCATCATGAAATGGCCGTTTCCCGAGACGCCGAGGTCCTTCAACTGTAAGTCATCTGCATTGCAACCGGCCTGCTTCAAAAACGCCACCACTTCCGGGCCTTGCATGTGCCCCGAGCTTTCGGAGGTGACGAACGCGATTGGAATGCCTTCGAGATTCCTGAGCTTGTGCACGCTGTTATCCGCTTGAAGCTTGTATGCGGGCAATCCGGCGCTTGCTGGAACATCCCGCGTTGCAAGCTGAGACGGATCGGAAATGGGCGGATCGAACACCAGCGGAATATCCGTAAGGCCCCACGGGGTCTGCGGGCTGAAAGGCGCGCCGCCACCTTCCACGTTCACAATTGCTTTCACCAGGTGCGGGCGTTCGTTGGCAACGAGCCAGCCGAACGGCCCTCCCGCGGAGTGGACTTGCACGATGGCAGGGCCGATTTTGTCGAGCAACGCGGCACCGCCGCTGGCCCAGAGGCGATGAGCCATCACGTTGTCCTGAGGGGCGGCGTTTTGGCTCGCCACCAGCTGATCGACGGACGGATCGCCAATTTGTCCACTGCCTGCCCACCGGTGAGAACGGAGCAAATCGGGAACAATCACATCATAGGTCGGCTGCGAACCTATCGGCCCCAGCGCGTCCGGATGATACGGGGCGCGCCCGTGGCCGGGGCGGTCCACCAAATACACTCGGTATCCCGCCTGCACGTAGTAGTGCGCCCAACCGGCCTGTCCGTTGCCTTCGCCCATGTAGTGCAACATCTGGCCGGTTCCGCCGTGGACCAACACAACCGGGTAAGGATGGCGGACCTGCGCGGGAATGAGATATTGCACATACATCTGGCCGGCGAGGATGGTGCCGTACGGCATCTTCTTGTGTTCTGTGCCCACCCAGAAGAAATTCTGGTCGGCAAGCTTCAGGGACGATTCGCTCAGCCGGGGGCCAGGGATCACGGTGTTCTTTTCGACGTTGTTTGCGATCCAGTCGAGGATGGGCTGCAGAACCTGCCGGTTGTTTTTCTCGACCATCATCATGTGGCCGTTGCCATGAATTCCATGGTCGACGAGGCGCAGCTCCTGGGCGTTGCAGCCCGCCTGCTTGAAAAGCGCCACAGCACCGGGATTTCCGGGCGAGGCAAAGGAGCCTTCGGAAGTGACCATTACGATGGGAATGCCCTGAAGGTTAAGAAGCCTGCGAGGCGGCTCGGCCTGAATCCTGTAATCGGGCACACCTTTTTCGGGCGACGGAACAGTGACGGTTTTCAGCTCGGAAGGGTGGAGAACCGGCGGATCGTATGCGACCGGGATCGTAGACATTCCCCAGACATTTGCTCCGGCAAAGGGCTGGCCGCCTCCTTCAATGGCGATAATTCCTTTTACGAGGTTCGGGCGCGCTTCCGCAACCAGCCAGCCAAAAGGTCCGCCCGCGGAATGAGTCACGATAATTGCCGGGCCAATTTTATCGAGCAGCATCGCTCCGCGATCGCGCCACACCTCATGCGCGATGGGCTGCGAAGCCGCTTGCGCCGCGGCCGGGGAAGGGGCCGAAACCGTGATGTACGAACCTCCCTGCGAGGCAACGAGTTGATCGAGATCGGATGAACCCACTTCGCCCGTGCCGGGCCATTGATTGTGAAGATGCTGGAAAGGAAGAGGGGCGTTGGCGGAGGTGGGATTCGGAGGAGTGAAGCGCCCGGAAAATCCCTCCAGCGTCGGAGCCTGTGCGGGGAATGGCCCGTGAAGATCGGGATGGAAGGGAGGACGCCCGTGTCCCTGACGATCCACCACGTACACGGCGTAGCCTTCCTGCACGAGATAGGTGACCCATCCCGGGCGGCCATCCGGAGTGCCCATCCAATCGGTTCCCTGGCCGCCTCCGCCGTGCACCAACACGATCGGATAAGGATGCTTCACGGCTGCCGGAATCATGTATTCCACATACATCTGCTTGCCGTTCACAACCGTTCCGCGAGCGAGTTCCGCGCGCTCTACGCCGACCCAGAAATAGCTCCACTCGGCGAGGTCGAGAGCAGAATTTTGATTCGATGCTGCCCGACCAGCAAGGGCGCGAGCCGCACCGTAGAGAGGATTCGTGGCCAAGGCGCCCGCGGACATGCCCGCGACACCCAGCGCCGTGAATTCACGCCTTGTGAGGCTATTCTGCTCACGATTTACGTTCCTGAAATTCTGGTCCGGCGGCTGGAAGCGATTTGGAGTTTTTTCTGACATGGATATTCTCAGCGGGGTTCGTTGCTCCGGCACGAAGTGGGATCCCAACCGGAGGCGGACGCGAGTTTCTTGAAGTGCGTGCTGGTGATGAAAGGCTGGGTGAGATATTGAGGGTCGGTGACGATGGCGGTCACGACCAGCCAGACGTCACCATTGAGTTCCTTAAAGCTGTCGAAATATTCTTCAAGGGATGCGTTTGCGCCGTAGGGGACACCGTTCTTGCGCAGGTATCCCGGTTTCATGTGATCGGTGACCACCTTTAAATAGCCTTCGGGGGCGTTCGGCTGTGAAGCGTCCTGAAGCGCGGTGCGGGGCGGTGGCGGCCTGAGCCCCTCCCACGAGGCAAGCGAATAGCCTTGCCACTGTGGCGCCTCCACCGCAGGATGCGCGGCGCCGAAATGCAGCAGCCGCGTCTGCCCGCCTGAGTCGGTGTCGACTCTCAACGTGTTGTCATTCTCCCATGCGATGTGCAGCCGGCCTGGGATTCGCAGCAGCGCCGCCGCCCCGTAGGAGCGGCATTGATTGCCCTCGGCCTGATCTTTCGCGGGATCCCAGGAGTCCGCCACTTTGCGGCCCTCGGGATTGAGGGGCACGCTCGAATAATCGCCTTTGTCCGGCACGATCATGCGGAAACGCCAGTCTTCCGTGACCACCGAAACCCAGTAGCCGGTAAGGTCGAGCGGTGCCAGCGATCGCGGCGTTGGAACGCTCGGAACCTGCGCGCCGCCGGCTGCCTGGCTGCGCGCCTTTGCACCGGCATTCGCCAGCAGAAGAATGACGAGCGCAAATGTCGCGATGCCCCCAACAGCGGCGATTTTTCGAAGAGTGCTACCGGCCTTCATCTTATTGCTTCACTCCATCACCAAGTCTACTGCTGCGCCTTCGGATGCTGGTCCTTCTCATGCTGGTCCTTTTGCTGCTGATCCACCAGGTTTTGATAAATCGTCGCGACGAACCGGTCCGGATTCCAGAAGCCCTTGGAGGCGTACAGCGGGTCGTAATCGAGGGTAGGCTTGGCAGCCTTCACCTGATCGACCGTCATGCCCTTATCGATCATGGCCTGAATCCGGTCGCGAATAATGATCACCATTTCCTGGTAATAGACGACGTCCGCCTGATCGCAGACTCTTCCATGCCCCGGAATCACCATCGTGCCGCCTTCCTGCTTTTCGGCGGGAATCGTGATCTGGTAGACCAGCCGGTTCAAGCCGTGGATGATCCCCTGGATGGTGCCGCCTCGTTCGACGTCGATGATGGGATATCCCGCCATCGTAATAATATCGCCCGTGCTGACGACATCGGAGCGCCGGAAGAAGACGATGCTGTCGCCGTCGGTGTGCGCGAAGGGCTCGTGAATTATTTCAATCGCTTCGCCGTTGAAAAATAATCTCTTTTCGGGTCCGTCGTAGGTGTCGGTAGGCCAGGCTTTTTCCGGGGCTTTGTCTTTCCCGTCCTGCGCGCTCATGCGGTCCAGAATGCTTTGGAACGCAACGATCGTGGCGCCTTGCGACGCGCTTGCCCCGATATCGCCCACCACATTGCCGCCGGCGATGGTGCTGCCCTGCTGGGAAATCGCGGCGTTGCCGCCGACATGGTCCGGGTGGATGTGCGTGTTGATGATGTAGCGGATGGGCTTGTCGGAGATCGAACGGACGGCCGCGACGACCTGGTCGGTCGTCGAGACGTAGCCGCTATCGACCAGCAACACGCCGTCGTTGCCTACTTGGGCCGTGATGTTGCCCCCGGCGCCGGCGATCACATACACGTTTCCCTGCACGTGCATGACGTGGACTTGAGCGGCGGACTGCGTGGGAGCTTGGGGAGCGCTCGTTGGGGCCGTGCCGCTTGATCCGCGATCCGAGTTACCTTGCGGGTGGGCGGGCTGCGCGAAGGCAATTGCCGCTGAAACAACTAATAGAACGATGACGAGAAAGGCCGCCGGCAACGGCTTCGCATTTGCGTTCCGCGTCATGTTCCGCGCTGTGGTCTGGATCATCGGTCCGAGTGCTTTCCCTTGGGGCGCGGCAGAGTCTTCATGCTTTTCATTTTGGCGATGTATTCGGGATACATCGTCTCCGCTCCGCCCCTTGCGGCTTCGGGAGGGATTCCATAGTTGGCCGGGAATTCCGAGAGAAAAGAGTTTGCGCCGGGAAGATGGGCCGGCACGACGCCCTCGGGGCGGCCTCCTTCATTCACCGACTCACACGGATAGGGGGCCATGCGCTGCTGCGGGTTGTAGGCGAAGTCGGTGGTGCGAATGAACGGCTCGGTAAGATAGGCGGGGTCGTAGATCACCACCGCAACCGTCAAATATGTGTCGTGGCGCATGATGTGCGTGCTCACCGTTGACCTGTCGCTGCGCGGAATTCCATTGCGGCGGATCCAGCCTTCTTTCAGATGATCTGTGGTAATCGCGAGGATGTCGCCTTCCCACTTGCCCGTGGAAAAGCCCTGCCATGTGTGGGGTGCAAAATCGGGAGGGCGCGGCCGGCCACCCATCCAGATGGTTTGCTCGGGGGCCTGCCAGGAAATATGCGTGTGGTATGCGACCACATCCTGCGTGGCAGGGTCGGTATCCTTCCAGATTCGGAGCAGGGCGGGCCCGCGCCAGGAATAGTCGGAAGGGTGAGGGCGGCACTGATTCTCGGGCAATTCGAGGAGGGTGGCAGTCCAGGTATCGGCCCGCAGGCGCGCTGCATCGTTAATCGGGATTCCGAGATAATCTCCGATTTCGGGGCCCGGAATGCGCTCCGGCTCGTCCTCGTGAAAGCGATTGTCCCACTCACCGGTGGGATCGAGCTGGGCATGCAGCGGCGGCACCAACAGCGCCAGGGCAAAAGTCACAGTGGCAACGTATTTGAGGGCTTTTAGATGTTTCATAGAGCATGCCTACTGATTCGTAAATATGATTCGCGGCTGGGATTGTATGTAACAGGTTTCAAGTATCACGGCACGCGCCCGGGTGTCAACGACGCAAGCAAGCGTCTGCTTCACAAGAAGCTGCAAAAATGGGAATATCTCGGCGGTTCAGAGATAGGAGAAGCAGTGCGAACCCGCGTTCCATTCTTTACAGCCTGGCTTCTGGCGATCTTCGCGCTCTTGCCGCGCGCGATGGGTCAATCTTCCGCGCCCCCGATGCCAGGAAGAACGGGGGTGGCGCACGATTTGGCAGGCGTGTGGAAACCCGGCCCGAGCGACCAATCGCCCTCCGCGCCGATGACGCCGGCTGCCCAGGCACAATTCGAACTCAACACGCGGGAACTCAAGCTGGATCGGCCCATCACCATCGACCCCGCTTACAGTTGCCATTTCGGATTGCCGCGTATCTATACCTACGGCATGAATCCGCTGGAGATTGTCCAGACGCCGCAGCGGATTTTCATCTTCTACGAAGCCGCTCACCTGTGGCGAACGATCTGGATGGACGGAAGAGAGGTGCCCAAGGATTACGACCCGCTGTGGATAGGCTATTCCATCGGCCATTGGGACGGAGACGACCTGGTGGTCGACACCGCACATTTCAACGATAAAACCTGGATCGACGGGCGCGGCCACCCGCACAGCGAAGAGATGAAAGTCACCGAGCGATTCCACCGTTCAGATCGCGACCATCTGCAAATCTCGATCACCATCGACGACCCCAAGTCGTACACCGCGAAATGGACGACGCGGCGCAGTTACGATTGGAAGCCCAACTGGGAGCTCGGCGAAGCCTTTTGCATCCCGGAAGACGAAGCGCACTGGTTCCAAGAAAACATCCCGGAGAACTCTAAACCAAGCAAGTAGCGATGATCCGGTGGAGAACTAAGTGGCGCGCCCGGCCAGGTTCGAACTGGCGACCTTGTGCTTCGGAGGCACACGCTCTATCCATCTGAGCTACGGGCGCTGAGGAATGACCCCGTTATCTTATAACTATTCGCGCATTTTGTGTGGGGGAATGGGCGACCACGATCGGCGGAGACGCGGAAGATAACAAGACGAAAACTTATTCGTGCAAACTGAGCAGATTGTCCGGATCGCCCGAGACGATTCCTGGCTTATTGCGATTCCGCGTAGAAGCGCCGCACGATTGCGGGAATGCCGCCGACGCCCTTCCAATCCGGATACTTGACATCGAATTCCGCCGTGAGAGTCTGGCCGGCCTCTTCGGGGGACTTGCCCTGCGCCTTGAGTTCGCGCGTGCGACGCTGCAGGTCGCGCAGGACTTCCCGCTGGCTGGCAATCAGTGAGGTATCGCGGACGTCGCCGTGATTGGGCATCACGATTTTCGGGTGCATCGCTTCGAGCTTATCGAGGATATCCAGCCAGTTGGTGACGCTGGGCGTGTTATCGGGCATGCCGGGATACGACTTGCTTCCCAGAATATTTCCCGCATGCAGCACGCTGTCCGGGTCGATGAAAACTACGATGTCGCCGTCGGTGCGCGCGGGCCCAAACCAGAAAAGCCGAACGGTAACGCCGCCGCCCAAATCGATTTTCGCGTCGCGATCGAAGGTGATGTCCGGCTCGCGGAGCTTTACGTCCTTGAGGGCGGCGGTCAGATCCGCGGACCGCGACATGAACGACTGAATATAGCTCGTGGTGCTCGCGCCGATATCGGCCTTTTGCGCCTCGGGCACGATCCACACGGTACCGGGAGGAAATGACTGCCCTCCGGTGATGTGCTCCGGGCGAAAATCGGTGGTCGCGAGATAGAATTGCGTGTTCTTGCTGAGCTTCTGCGCTTCGCGAACGACGATATCTCCGCTCTGCGGCCCCATGCCCGTATCGACGACCAGGGTGGCACGCGCTCCGACAACAATGGCTACGTTGGGAACGCCGGGCCGGTTCCTGTCGGGAATTTCCCAGACGTGCTCCGATATCCGCTTCACAATGTGCTCTTGCACGATGAAGGGTATCGCGGGCCCGGCTTGATCCTGGGCAATCGCGGGTGCGGGAAGCAACGAAACAGCAAAGGCCGCGAGGGCAAGCATCATAGTCATCCGAAACAAATTCGCAGATGGACTCATCAGGGCGTCGATTCCTTTCAGATATCGTCCAAGATTCCGCGCGAGGGTAGCAACGGCATAAATTGCTGTCAACAGATATTGCCGGTGTCTAAGCCGCGGAATTGCAGATCATGAGGAGGGGTTGGCGTTCCGGATTTCACCTGGTCTCGAGAGCTTCGGTCCAATTGACCATCACGGTGATGGGAGACAAGTAGCTGCTTTGATCTTCCACATTAATCAGGAATCGCTGGCCGTCTGGCGTAACTGCATAATGATTGCGGCTGGTTGACGTATTCACCGGGGCTCGAAACAGCGGCTTGGGCCGGCCGATCACCGGGGACGCGCCCGGCGCAAACGACACGGAGACAATCGAATACTCGGGCGAAAGATAGAACAGCTCTTTCCCGTCTTTTCGCCACATGGGTTCCACGCCGCCGCCGATGGAAACGATTCGTTTGTCGCCCAGTGACGGGAATCGCTGCACATAAACTTCGGGCGTTCCAGATTCATCCGAAACGTACGAAATCCACTGGCCGTTGGCAGAAATCCGCCCCTGTGATTCATTAAAGGGCGTGCGCAGCAGCGGAACCGGTTTTTTGTCTCCCGACATCGGCAGCAGCATCAAATCCAGCCTGGTCGTGGCGCTCAGAGACGTGTAGAGCAGGTAATTTCCGACCGGCGACCAATCGTTCAGAATTTTGCGCTCGCTATCGTTTGCAAGGACTTCGTCCTGCGCGGAGCCGGCGATACTGCGCAGGTACAGGACGAGGTGGCTGTGGGATTCGAAGGCAATGCGGCTCCCGTCGGGCGACCAGAGGGGATAAGTCCCTTCTCCTTCCAGGCGGGTAGCGGCATTCCGCTGCAGATCCACCATCCACATCCGGGGCTCGCCGTCCATGGCGAGCAGTTGTTTCTGGTCCGGAGAAAATATGGGACTGCGGAGGACGTTCGGAACGGTGATCGATCCGGAGCGCTGGCCGTTGCGTTCAAACCATGCCAACTGCTGCGTCTTGGCACCGGACCGGAAGGTCAGCAGGCTGGCCGAAGCAGAAACCATTTTCCCGTCGGCATCGCCGGGGGCGGAGACGTTTCGGGCCAATATCATGGGCTTGCCGCTGGCCTCAAGTCGCGCTGCGTCAAACCGCTGGGCCATGAGAATATCGTCCTGAACGTACAGCAGGTAGCCAGGAGGCGAGTAAATCACGGGCGAATTAGATGGGGCCAAGATCTTTGTTCTATTGGGCGCATCGAGGGAACCGACGTAGCTTCCTGTTTGACCCTCGGCGGCGCTACGGACGAAAAAGAGGAAGTGCCGCCCGTCCGGCAGGAACTGCGGCAACTTCTGCACGAGTTCGCCAGCGGGCCGGTTGACTGTGGTGACGGCGGTGACGCTGCCGCCCGAAGGGTCCACCCGATACAAGCCCGTCTGCCAGTCTGAGAAGAGAATCGGCCCGGTGCTGCTCCATGCTCCGCCGCCGGAGCTTACCGGTACGGCGGCAACTGCTTTCGGGAGGTCTCCGCGCAGGTCGACGGTCTTGAGCTCGCCATTGGCGAAGAATCCGATCATGTCACTCGCCGGCGACCAGAACGGATCGGAAGCGCCCTCGGTGCCGGCCACCGCGCGCACCTCCGGGGAATCCATTTGTTTCAGGTACAAGCGCGGCTGCGCGGCTTCGTGATCGCGCGCCACGAACACCATGTAGCGGCTGTCGGGCGAGAGAATGCCGCCGGAAGCAAGCGGTGACCCCTGCGGCGCGGACTGCGTGAATAGAATTGCGCCGCCGCGAGGCTGCAGCGTTGGTCCCCAAAACTCGCGCGCCAGCAAAAACAGAACGAATGCGAGCGGCAGCAATATCCACAGCAGAGACCATCGGCTTGGAACAGGCAACGGCTGCGCTGGAACGGAAACTTCCGTTCCTCTTTCAGCCGCAGCCGGCTTACCGATCATTGTGGAATCCTCGCTGGGCGGCTCAAATAGCGTCCGTACGGGCCCCCTCAACCGATACCCTCTCCGCGGGACCGTGATGATCAACTGAGGGTTGGCCGAGTCATCCCCGAGCGCTCGCCGGAGAACCGACATGCTGTGGACGAGGCTGTCCTCGGAGACGAACATATCCTTCCAGACGGCGTTGATCAGTTCTTCCTTGGGGACGGTGGAGTCCGGGCGGGCGGCCAGATAAACCAGGATGTCGAAGGCCTTCGAGGGGACGGATACGATATCGCCGTTCCGCCAGATCTGGCGCGATGACGTGTCGATGAGGATCGGACCAAATTCGTAGCTTGCGGCCCGGGCCTCGGGAGATAGCAATACTTCCGATTTCATGGACTTTTCGCCAATTCAGGAACCTTTCAGCTTTTCCTCAGGACATTCTGCAAACAATATAGTATCTTCCCGCGCAACTGCAAGCTTTGTCGTCGGCTGGGAATCGACCCTGTTGCCGCCATTTAAGGGCCGACAATCAGAGGCTGTAACGCAGGATTCGCCGCTGCGTCCAACAATCCGATTCGCAAATGACCGCCGCAACTCAAGAGGGAAGGCTATGACCAGACGCGTGCCGATAAGTTTAGTTTTGTTGCTGTCGCTCGCGGCCGGCACTGCGCTGGCTCAGGACGCGAACACCGCGATCCGGCGTGCGGTAAAGGCCATGGGTGATGTGAGGTCGGTCCGCTACTCGGGTACCGGCAGGCAAGGTGTCGTAGGCATGAACTGGAATCCCACGGCGCCGTGGCACGCCACCGTGCTCAAGAGCTATACGCGCACCATCGATTACGCGAGCGCTTCGTCGTCGGAGGATGTGAAGCGGACCCAGGAAAATCCGCCGATGCTCGGCGGAGAGGCTCCGTTTGTGGGCGAGGTGACCGAGGGCCGAAAAGTCAGCGGGAAGTATGCGTGGAACCAGCCGGGGAGCGGAGAGCCGATGCCTCCGCCCGACTTTGCTCAGCCGGCCATGGGTACGGCATACGAGCGCGGTTTGCAGATATGGCTTACTCCGCACGGTTTCCTGAAGGCTGCCGCGGAGAACCATGCCACCCTTCAGGCGGGAGAGTATGCCGGCAAGAAGGTGTCTATCCTCACGTTCACGACCGGCAAAAATAAGATTGTGGGCACGGTCGATTCCGCGAATCTGGTGACCAAAATCGAGACCTCGATTCCCAATCCGGTGCTGGGCGACATGCCCGTCGAAGTCGACTACTCCGATTACCGGGACTTCAACGGAATGAAGTTCCCCGCGCACATCTTCCAGAAGCAGGGCGGCTCCATGACCTTCGATCTCACGGTCACGAGCGCACAGGCGAATGTCGAGAAGGCCGCGCTGGTGGTTCCCCCGGCCGTGCTACAGGCAAAGCCGCCCGTGGAAAGGGCGACCCCGGAGAAACTGGCCGAGGGTGTCTGGTTTCTGCATGGCGGGCACAACAGCGTGCTGGTGGAATTCAAGGACTTCGTGGCCGTGGTAGAGGCTCCACTCGATGAGGCGCGCTCGATCGCGGTGATCGACCAGGTGAAGAAGCTCGTCCCGGATAAGCCGATCAAGTACGTGATCAATACCCACCATCATTTCGATCACTCCGGCGGCCTCCGCACGTATGTGGCGGAGGGAGCCACCGTCATCACGCACGAGGGCAACAAAGCGTTCTATGAATGGGCGTGGAAGCAGCCGAGAAAGATGGAACCTGACCGGCTGGCGGAAAATCCGAAGGAAGCAAACTTCATTACCTACCGGAACAAGTATGTGCTGACGGATGGATCGCAGTCCATCGACGTGTACCTGACCATTGGCGACGACCACGACGAGTTTCTTTCGTTCGCCTACATGCCCAAGGAAAAAATTCTCGTCGAGGCCGATGACTTCTCTGCCTGGTTCATCACGCCGCTATCTCTCGCCTTCTGGAATAACCTGTATGGAAATATCGAGCGTTTGAATCTCGATGTAGAGACAGTGGCTCCCCTTCACGGACCCGTCACCACGATGTCGAACTGGCTCAGCGTGCTTCGGAAAAACACCGGCATGTGAGCGAGATGCCCTTTATGCTTTGTTTGCGGGTGTGGTGGCGCCATTTCCTTCGTTTGCGGCCAGAACCTGCGAGGCTTCTCGCGATGCGTTGCGAGCCAAGACAATCAGGGAACTGCCAAAAGGCATAGGCAGCCTTCCCAGCGTTGCCTGTTCCAATCGACTGAAACGGTAGAGAAGCTGGTTGATCCAGGTTGCGGGCACCTTGGGCACTTGAGGCTCGCGCGGCGAAAGCGTTTCATAGGCTCGCACCAGAAGTTTGGCTCCCCACAGCCCGTGAAAGAAATAGCCCTGCTCCGTAATGCGGAATCCCTCGCCTTCCAGAAGCGTTCGCATGCTGCTTTTCGTGAACCGCGCGACGTGCTGATTGAGAACATCGTGGCTGGTCCAGGCTGCCTGGAAGGCCGGCACCGTCGCGAGGAAAAATCCGTCGTCCGCGAGCAGGCGTCGAACGTTCCGGAGCGCAGCGTGGGGGGCGGGAAGATGCTCCAGAACATCGAGCATCAAGACGACGGAATACTCGCGCTGCGGCTGGAAGCTATCATCAAAGGGACCGCTGTGAATTTGCTCCCGCCACCTGGAATTCGGAGAGAGCGCCTCCTCGACGTCGATGCCCTCGACTTTGCCGAAGCGCGACAATTGCTCGAAGAACAGACCATCTCCGCAGCCTACGTCCAGAATGCTCGTCCGTTGTGCATCCAAATGTAAGCGTTGCAGTGCGGCGATGATGAATTCGGACCTCGCGCGCCACCACCAGTGTCTTTCAAAGAGGTCGCGGTAATGTCTTCGATATTCTGCTTCCATCGAAAGGGGGCTTCAGCCTACAGCCGCACGGCTTCACCGGCGGGCCTGGGTTGGGCGAGCGAAGGCGCGGCGCGCAGGCCGCCAAATTTATCGGCGATAATGTAGAGAGGGCGTGATTTGCTCGCCTCAAACAGGCGCCCCACATACTCTCCGACGATCCCCATAAAAAAGAGCTGGACGCCGGCGAGGAAGGTAATCGAGACGATCAGGGCCGTAAAGCCTTGCGGAGTCTCGCCGTGGATCAGTTTGATATATAGGGCATAGAGTGTGTAGATCCCGCACAAACAGATGGCGCCCATGCCTACGATTGCGGCAAATCGCAACGGAACCACCGAGAACGAGAAAATGGCGTCCGCAGCCAGCTTGAAAAGCTTTGTCAGGTTGTATTTGGGTTCACCGGCGTAACGCTCCGCGCGCTCGACCGGTATGCCCGCCTGCCGAAATCCAACCCACGAGCGCAAACCGCGCAAGTAACGGTGGGGTTCCGGCATCCGGCGGATTTCGTCGACAACACGCCGGGACATGAGGCCGAAATCTCCCGCGTCCAGAGGCAGCTCCGTGCCGGACAACCTTCCGAGCAGCCTGTAAAAAGTGTGGTAAGAGAGACGGAGCCACCACGCTTCCTTGCGGCCCACTCGCCGGGCATAGACCACATCGTTCCCTTCCGCATACTTGTCAAGGAATTGCGGAATGATCTCGGGAGGGTCTTGAAGGTCGCCATCCATCATGATGACAACGTCGCCGGCTGCGTGGTCCAACGCCGCTGCGAGAGCCGCCTGGTGCCCAAAATTGCGGGAAAAGACGATGCCCGCAATTCGGGCGTCGTCCTGGGACGCTTTGCGAAGCATTTCCCCGGTTCGGTCTGCGCTGCCGTCGTCCACAACTATGATCTCGTGCGGGCCGCCGGGAATCGAATCGAGCACTTTGCCGACGCGGCGGAGCAATTCGGGCAAGACCGTCTCTTCGTTGTAGGCAGGAATCGCCACGGACACTCGCATCGCAGGGATTATACATTCCTTCAACACAACGTCACTCCCAATGAATCTGAACTGCTCAAGCGGGAGGTGTTGAGGATTGCTGCAACGGGAGGATGAACGGGGCGGAGCTTCAGCCTGCGGGCGTGAGCCTGTTGGCGGCATTCACGCTGGATTCTTCGATGTCATGGGATGCGCTCCCCAGGAACTGTTCCAGCGCAGCATGATCGACCGGCGGAGAATAGAGGTAGCCCTGCCCGAATTCGCAGCCGAACTGCTGGAGGTAGGCGCGCTGTGCTGGCGTTTCGATGCCTTCGGCAATCACTTTGAGGCTGAGGTGATGGGCCAGGGTCACGATCAGGTGAACGATCTCACGGCTCTCTTCGTCGTTCTCGATGCCGCGAACGAAGGACTGATCTATTTTGAGAACGTCGACGGGATAGCTGCGCAGCCGGCTGAGGGAGGAGTGGCCCGTTCCGAAATCGTCGATGCTCAGCCGGACGCCGAGTTCCTTGAGTTGAGAGAAGGTCCGAGTGGTGATCTTCGGATCGCTCATGGCCATGGTTTCGGTGATCTCAAGCTGCAAGCTCGATGGTTCCACGCCGGTCTCCTCGAGTGCCGCCTTCACGTCCGCGACGAGATTGGTTTGCGCGAACTGGCGAGGAGAGACATTGATGGTGGTAGTCAGCAGCGGACTCGTGTGGAAGAGCAGGTGCCAGGCGTGGGCCTGCCGGCAAGCCTCCTTCAGGACGTAACGCCCGATGGGAACGATCAAGCCCGTTTCTTCGGCGACGTCTATAAAGTCTCCAGGGCCAATGAACTCAGAATCGTTGTGCCACCATCGGACGAGCGCCTCTACGCCGGCGATCTGGCCGCTAGCCAGCCTGATGATGGGCTGATAGAACACCCTGAGTTCGCCGTGTTCGATGGCGTAGCGCAACTCCGTTTCAAGCTTGAGCCGCCGCACCACGAGGGCGTGCATCTCCGTGTCGAATACCTCGCAACCGGACGTTCCTTGAGCTTTGGCGCGGCACATGGCAATGTCCGCATCGCGAAGCATCTCCCCGGGCTTTTCGTATGCCGTGGAGTTCAGCGCGATGCCTATGCTGGCGGAGGTGAAAGCATCCACCCCGTTGGCGGAAAAGGGCGCAGCCAGGCTGTCGCGGATGCGGATAGCAACGCGCATCGGGTCGCTCGGTGCCTTGATGTTTTCCAGCAAGACGGTGAATCGATCCCCGTCGATCCGCGCCAGTGTTTCATGTCCGCCGGGCCGGTCGGTATCACCGGTGGGAGTGGAACGGGACATCGTGTCATCGTGACGCAGGCGAGACTTGAGGCGTTTGCTGATATCGATGATCAGCTGATCGACGACTGCGTGGCCCATGGTTTCGTTGAAAATTTTCAATCCCTGGATGTCGACGAATAACACGGCAAACTTGAACTCGGGATGGCGCCGGGCGTGGTCCATGGCGCGCTGAAGCCGGTCCAGGAACAGGTTGCGATTGGGCAGGCCGGTGAGAGAGTCATGGAAGGCTTCGTGCTCCAGTTGCTCTTCCATGCGCTTGCGCTCAGTGATATCGCGATTGACGATAACGAGCTGAGTCACCTGCCCCTTTCGATTCCGGATGGCGCTGGCGGTGGACTCGAGAACGCGCCAGTCGCCGTCCTTGTGGCGCATCCGGTATTCCAGCCGCTTACCGACTCCCGTGGTGCGCGCCTCTTTTGCCGCTTCGATTACGCGCTCGCGGTCGTTGGGATGCACTTGATCGAGAGAGCCGCTCGCGGCCAGTTCCTTCAGGGAATAGCCGAGAACCTTCTCGTACGCCGGGCTGTTGTAGAGGCGTTTGCCGGTGACCTCCACGAGCGCGATCATATCCGCGGCGTTTTCGCTGACAATTCGAAATAGTTCGTTTTGGCGAAGATGCCGGAGGCGCTGGTAGGCGATATACAAGTACGGCAGAAGCACCAGCGCAGCAACTTCCGGCCAGGGCTCTTGAAGAAGCCAGACTGGGACGAAAACAGTGCTGAGGGCTATGGTCATGTGCCGTTGGCGCTCGCAGTCGGCATGGCGGCTGGGCACCACGGGAAGGTGCAGACAGTCCCAAGTGTGTTTTCGACAGCGCCTGAGAAAACTTTAGCTGAGAACGCCGGGGAGGGGTGGGAATGCGGAAGTTAGCGTGACGACCTTATAAACAGACTGGCCAGGCAGCCTGAAGCATCCCCAGTTCACGCGAAAAAAGACAGCGGCCCGGGCTGAATGCCGGGCCGCCATAAGGCGGGTGTTGACCGCCAGTTTTAGCGGGGACGAAACTGACTTATGCGCTGAAACTCTGAATAGCGGCTGTTTCGCTGTCGTAGGTGTCGAAAACCGTCATCAGCTTCGTCACCTGCAGGACTTCCTTGAATTTTGTGCCCAGATTCGTGAGCTTCAGCGTGGCGCCCTGCGAGCGTGCGCTGTGGAACGTGGCGACGAGCGTGCCCAGCCCTGCGCTGTCGATATAGCCCACCTGCGCGAGGTTCAGAACGATCTTCTTTTTGCCAGCGGCCAGAAGGCTTTTCACTTTTTCGCGAAACGCGTTGCTCTCTTCTCCGAGCACGATGCGCCCCTCGATATCCAGAATATCCACCCCATTCACAGTTCGATCGGTCATTCGCAGTGCCACGTTCGCGCCTCCTGTTAGATTCGGGTATTTCGCATCTGGAGCTAATCTCGCGGAGATGCTCCGCGATTGGTGAGTCCGGCCGTCCCTAGTAAAAATCCGAGCAGGACATGTAATATCCGCAGTTCGTGCAAATCAGCTTGCAGCTGCGGGCTTCCAGGCGAACCGAACAGCCCGGACAGTATTGCGACGGAAATTCCCCCGCAGGTGCGTTGTGGACGTCCGCTGCACGCGCTTTCAGAACGCCCTCTTCTCTCGTAACCGACTGCGCGGCCGCCATGTAGCGAACTCCTCCGGAGAGCGTTTATAACACATCTGGGGGATTGGGAAAAGCAAAGGCGACCCTGTCTGCCGGAAACTCCTGTTTCGGAAATTAAAAGCAACTTCCCCCTCCTGGCGGGCGTCTTATAATGAGCCGTAGTAAGCGAGGCCTGCATGAAAGGTACCGCTTGGTTTTCTTTGGTGTTGGCGGCCCTGCTTCTGGGACCTGCCGTTACGCAAGCGCAGCGCGGACGTTCTATCGCCGCGCCTTCCTCGGGCCGCTACGTTCGTTCAACGGTGAGATCTGCGCCGATAAGGACAACCCGGCGTTCCAGCTTTCTTACGAACGGGCTGGGTGTGACCAACCCCTACCCTGGATCGGGTCTGGGCGTTAACGGCATCAACTCCATCATGACGCCGGGCAATCTTGGCGTTGAGGCCGCTATTGATCCGGCCACTCAATGGAATCTGGCCCTTACCGAAAGACTTCTCAGAGGCAGCGGTTTACTCGCGGGCGGGGGCTATTATTTGCTCAGTGGCGGCGGGGCTTATGCGCTGCCGACGGATTCGACAGAAGGTGACCAGCCGGCCCAGACTCAGCAGCAGCCCGGCGCCAACCAAGCGCCGCCGCAGGTGATCGTCCTGCAACAAGCGCCCTCGCAACAGGCTTCGCCGCAATCCGGGGAGGAGTCTGCTGGCGCGGCCCTTCCGGACGTGGGCCAATTCACGCTGATCCTGCAGAACGGCAAGCAGATCCAGGCGGTCGCCTTTACTCGTATGAACGACCGCATTATTTACGTCACAAATGACGGCAGCCGCCGCACGATCGCGCTGAACGAAATCGATACGAATGCCACAATCCGCTTGAATCAGGAGCGCGGCACCCCTCTTGAACTTCCCCTCTGATTATTTGTTCTGAACGTCTTATTGTACGGAGCGCCGGACAGGTTCGGGCATGTAGAGCCCGGCTTCGGCGGGAAGGCCCGCGCGCTCGAATTGCACAGTGGTGTGAGTGATCTGAAAGTCGTGAGCCAGCGCTTCCTTGATGCTTTCGAGGATTTTCTCGCAGTCCTCCATGTGCATATCGGGAATGCGGACATGGCAGGAGAGCGCGTGCAGATCCGTGCCGAGCGTCCAGATGTGGATGTCGTGAACCTCCTGCACTCCTTTGACGCAAAGAATGGCCCGGGCGACATTCTCCAGGCGGATATTCCGGGGCAGGCCTTCGAGCAGGATGTGGCCGCTTTCGTTGAGAATACCCAACCCTGACCACAGCACCATGGCCCCGATGGTGATGCCGATCAGCGGATCGATCCATTGAGCGCCTGTGGCACGAATGGCCAGGGCGCCCACAAAGATGGCAACGTTGGAAAGAGCGTCGCCGAGATTGTGGATCCACACGGCGCGCACGTTTAAATCCCGGCGTCCGCGATGGACCGCCAGCGTGATCCCTCCATTAATGATCAGGGCCAGCACGGCAATCCACATCATGAGGCTGGTATGAACCTCAACCGGGCGGCGCAACCGGTCAATCGATTCGTAAATCAGGAAAAGAGCCGCGAACGCGAGCAGCATCGCATTTACGAAGGCCGCCAGGATTCCGGCACGATGATAGCCGTAGGTTTTCTCGGCCGTGGGAGGGCGCAGCGACCAGCGGATGGCCAGCCAGGAGATCACCAGCGTGGGCACGTCGGTGAGATTGTGAATCGCGTCGCTTACCAGAGCAATGGAATGGCCGGCGTACCCCGCCGTGAATTCCGCAATCACCAGGACAAACGTAGCCAGAACCGATGCGCCGAGGATTCCCATCGAGCTTTCGTCCGCACCGTGATGGTGGGGGCCGTGCTGGTGTCCGCCATGGGAATGGAAGTGCATCCAATGCATCTTACTCGCAGAATCGCCGGCGGGACAGTGCCCGGCACGTCAATATCCCCAACCAAGAAACACGCAACTGAAACTCAATTGACTTCATTTGCGACACCCGCCTACCATAAAACTGCTTCCATTTTAGGATTCACTACGAGGGGGCGACAGGCGAAGAGGCGCGCCCCGCTCTGCGATGACCCAAAACGTAGCCAAGCTGGTCTTCTGGGGAGTTCGCGGTTCTACGCCAACGCTCGAGCGGGATACCTGGCGCTATGGCGGAAACACGCCCTGCCTCGAATTGACCGCCCCTGGAGGGACCCGCTTCATTCTCGATTGCGGCACCGGCCTGCGGATGCTCGGCAACAGCTGGTCGCGTTCGCAAGGCGACTTTGGCGTGGAAGCGCACGTTCTTGCAACTCACTACCACTGGGACCACATCCAGGGCATCCCTTTTTTCCTGCCGTTTTTCGAAGCGCAAAACCGATTCCACTTTTACAGCTTTCAATCGAAATTCCTGGGTCCCGATACGTTTCGCCGGGTTCTGGAATCCCAGCTGGCCAGCCCGTTTTTCCCCGTCGATACAGGAATGATGGCGTCCACCCGCTGCTTCACCGAAATATCCGGGGGAGAAAAATGGGAAGTGGACGGCACGCGCATCAGCACGGCGTGGCTGAATCACCCGCAGGGCTGCCTCGGGTACCGGCTGGATACGACGGCCGGCTCCATCGTTTACACAACGGATACTGAGCCCGGCGTACCGGAGTTTGACAAGAGCATCCGGCAATTTGCCCAGGGCGCCGATGTGCTGATCTACGACGCCCAGTATTCTCCCGAACAAATCGCCTCCACTCGGAGAGGCTGGGGACATTCGAGCTGGCTGGAAGGGGTGAAGATCGCCCGCGAGTCGAAGGTGCGAAATCTCGTGCTCTTCCATCACAATCCGGACTCTCCCGACAATGTCGTGGACGGGTTTTTATCCGCGGCGCGGCAGGAATTTCCCGCCACGTGGGCGGCCGCCGAAGGCATGTCGCTTACGTTGAATGAGCACGGCGTCGAAGTGGGCTTGCGGGAATCGCGCCTCGCGCCGCGCCGAAGGCTCAAGTTCAATGCCGTTGTCACGGGACAATCGGAAAATGGGGATGTTTTCGAAGAGAAGGCTTCTGTGAGAGATCTGAGCTTGCAGGGAGCGTACCTGATTCTCGGTCACCGGCCGAAGCTGCAATCCGAACTGCGCGTGGTCATCGAGGCCCGGGGCGATCAGATCCCATCGGGCGTAATGACGATGCGGGCTACGGTGATTCATTGCAAGACCGGCCGCGATGCGAACCAAAACGGAGTCGGCGTGGTCTTTATCGCGGAAGTGGATCCCGCTGCTCCCAGCGATTGAAATACGGATTCACCACTCCAGAAGCGTCGATCCCTTGCCTCACGCTCAACTGATCTGTATTTGAACGAATGCAGTTAGTGCAGACCCGACCAGTCGTCGGCCAGAAGAATGGAATTGCTGGGATTGGAAGGGTCGTACTTGACGCTGGCGGTCTGGCCGGAAGCGATGCGGCTTAGGTGCACGCGCTCTTCAAGTCCCGTGATGTCCTGGGCCGTCTCGTAAGTGACTCCGGAAATCGAATAACTGTAGTAGAGCAATTTCGGAATGCCGCCGCCGGCAGAGGAAGGAACAGGAAGCCTGTCCGGCAGCTTCGCTGGCTTGGCATCCGGCAACTTTGAAAGGTGGCTGGCAGAAGGAACTATTGGCGTTCCGTCCTGGTTGTGGACGGTGAAGATAGGGTGCGCATTGTGCGAAGCGAGCCCTCCTTCGTCCATGACGTCGACGACCTGACCTTCCACAATTCTGCCGACGCGGTTCAGGTAAGACCGGCGCTCGCGTTCCATCGCGCCCGGGTCCACATGTCTCGGCCGAAGAAAATAATACAGTGCGGTTACGGCCACAATTCCCAGGCCGGCCATGGGGAGCGCATTTCGCCAATCGGAAAGAAATGTTTTCAACGGCTAACCCTTACGCATTCGGTTCGAATTCGCGGTTCCTGGAACATGGCCCATTATTAACCGAGGCGAGTGTCCCGCACCGAAGAGGTTATAGGGCTGTGTCAAAAACGCTACGGCTGCGGTTAAGATTTCGGTTTAGTTTCTCGTCTTGCGGAGCCAGAGCACCTCGCTCCGTGCGTACATTATGAAGCTATTTTTTTTGGATTGTCAGCTGTTTTGTTCGATGGGCTCCATAGCTCGGCCTTGTATGCGAGCCTTAGCCCTTTGAACTCAAACGAGACCTGCTTCTAATCCTGCGGGCCAGCGACCGGGTTGCGCAGCGTGCCGACCCCGGAAACCTTTACTTCGACAACGTCTCCAGGTGAGAGCCGTCCCACGCCTCCGGGGGTGCCCGTGGCGATCACGTCGCCGGGTTCGAGGGTCATTGCCTGCGTGATCCAGCGGATGATCGTATCGATGGGGAAAATCATGTCGCTGATGGGCGCCGATTGTTTCGCGACGCCATTTACGAAGCTCTCCACCCTGGCGTCGCCGGCCGGCCGCACCGTCTCAATCACCGGCCCAAACGGGCAAAAAGTATCGAAGCCTTTCGCGCGGCTCCATTGAAGGTCGGAACGCTGCAGGTCGCGGGCCGTAACGTCATTCAAAGCCGTGTAGCCGAGAATGTATGGGTTGACGTCTTCGTTGTCGCGTAAATGGAAACAGCGGCGGGCGATCACCACGGCGATTTCGCCCTCGTATTCCACTCTTTGCGAGAGCCGAGGCAGCACGATAGGGTCTTCCGGCGCGAGGATCGAGGAGGGCGGCTTGAGAAAAATCAGCGGTTCTTTGGGCGCCGTGCTTTCCATCTCCTTGATGTGGTCGTGATAGTTCTTGCCCACACACACAACCTTCGTGGGAACCGAGGGCGCCAGGAATTTTACCTCGGCCACCGGCCATTTGCGCCCGGTACGCTCGTGCGCGCCGAAAAGGCCGCCGCGCATTTCGAGCACAAAGCCGTCCTCGGCGATTCCCGTGAACGTCTGCGCATGAACTTCATGACCCGCGCGGCCGACGTCTTTGATTGCGAATTCCAGGGGTTGAAAGCGGCAGAGTTTCATGAGCGATGGTGAACGGCAGGATGCACCGGATGACTACGCGGGGCGAGCGCATGTCTCCTTACTTCGAAAATCATTCCGGTGACCCAAAATATTACGGCCGCAACGCCATACAGCACGCATCCCTCGAGGAGTGCCTCGAAAGGAGTCCGCAAGACCTGGAACAGGTTGGGAAAGTAGAACCCGGCAAGCCGGTACCCGGCAACAAATAAAACCCATCCGGTAAAGCCGGCCGCGAACATCTGCGCCGGCCGCCTGGCAAAGCGAATAACGGGGATCAGCAAAAATAGTACGAAAAGCCCGCAGGACGCCGCGTTGCGCTCGAGCGCATAGGGCTCGAGGCTCGGAAACCGGTTCGCCGCCACCAGAGCGGCGATCATCACGATGTTGAGAAGAGCACCCAGATAGACGCCAGTCCACAGGGCGGGAGTGGAGGGACTTGGTTGTTGCCGCGCGCCTGCCCGAGATGTTTCAGGCTCGGCTTGACGGGTTTCCATTGACGAAGAGTTTGTGATCATGGCGTTGTCGGGCTTTCTGCCGGGACCGCGCCGGACGCGGCTGCACTCACCGGGCTTTCGTTGCCAGAGCGGTCTACTGCAGTGACGCTGTAAAGATACCTGCGGCCGGGCACGGCATTCATATCGCGAAACGCAGGAGTAAGCAACAACTCGGTGTTCACGCGCATTCCCGGAACACCCTCCTGGTCGCTTCGATAGACGTTGTAGCCCGCCAGATCGGTTTCAGGGCTGATACCCCAGGAGAGTTCGAGATGGGCCGGGACATTGCCCTGTGCCGGAACGTCCACGACCAGCAGGCCTTGGGGCGTGGAGGGTGGAGTCACGTCGCGCGCGAGTATCACGAATGGATTGGAATCAGCCGATTCGATCTGATCCTCGCCGTACTTCGTAATGCTGTGCACCGTGTATTGATACGTTTTACCGAGTTCGAATTGAGTGTCCAGGTAACCGCGAGTTTCGGTTTCACCTATTCGAACAACTGGCGAAGCGGCTTTTGATGCTGTTGCTCCCGGTTCGGTCGACGAACTCGGCGAACCCGGCGGCGCGGCAGTCGGTTCTGATTCGGCGCGATAAATTCGATAGCCGGCGATTGGCGGCGCCGGGCCGGCGACTGTCTTTTGCGGAGGTGTCCAGGCGAGCTGGATGCCGGCGTGTGTGACTTCCGCTTTCAGGTCTGCGATCGGGTCAGCAGCCGGATGGATGCGTAAACTGGCGGCGTTGGAATCCGCCGATGATTTTTTCGCTGATGCCCGCGTGCGAACGATATAGACGACAGAGCTATCAGGATGCTGCGCGAAATCTCCGGGCTGAAGAGCGTCGGTATAGCGAACGCGGTCCTGCTGCGTGTAGCTGTCAACGACAGCCGCGGTAATTGTTGCGTGAAGAGTAGGGTGCGGAGCGGCCGTTCCGCCCGAGGTTTCAAAATCACGAAAAACTTCAATCGCCGGTGGATGATCCAGCGAGCGCCGGTCAACCGTTTCCTTGGGAAGCGTAAACGTGAGCACTACGCTGTTGCCCGATTGCGCGGCGATAAGATCGCCGACCGCTTGCGGGACGGGCGGCTTGCGTTCAATAGGTTCGCCCGGAGAAGCGCAGCCGGCAAGCAGCGCGCAAGCCAGGAGGAAAAGAACGAAATGGCCCGCGCGAAGCGGGCGGTGCGAGGCCCGCGGGCGCCGGGGCGCCGGTAGCACTTGCCTGGTTTTCATCGAATGGCTTCTAGAGAATGTAGCGGCTCAGATCGTGATCCTTGACAATGTTCGCGAGCTGTTTCTGTACGTACGCGGCATCCACTTTCACCGTTTTCTTCTTCATCTCCGGCGCCTCGAAGGAAATTTCTTCCAGCACCTTTTCAAGGATCGTGTGAAGGCGGCGCGCACCAATGTTCTCGGTCTGTTCGTTGACCATCGCTGCGAAGCGGGCGATGGTGGCGATGGCATCGTCGCTAAACGACAATTTCAACCCTTCGGTATCCAGAAGAGCGATGTACTGCTTGATGAGCGCGTTCTTGGGCTCCGTCAGAATCCGGATGAAATCGGCTTCGGAAAGCGAACTCAGCTCCACTCGAATCGGAAAGCGTCCCTGAAGCTCGGGGATCAGGTCGGAAGGCTTTGTGGTGTGAAAGGCCCCCGCGGCGATAAACAGGATGTGGTCCGTTCGGACCATCCCGTACCGCGTGTTTACCGTGGTGCCCTCGACGATCGGCAGAATGTCGCGCTGAACGCCCTCGCGAGAGACATCCGGCCCATGCCCGCTTTCGCGCCCCGCAATTTTGTCCACTTCGTCGACGAAGAGGATGCCCATTTGTTCGACACGGTCGACCGCGATGCGCGTCACCTGGTCCATGTCGATGAGGCGATTTTCTTCTTCCTGGATCAGGTAGTCGAAGGCCTCGGAAACCGTCATTTTGCGTTTCTTCTTCTGCTGGCCGAACATGCCGGAGAGCATGTCCTTCACGTTGATGTCCATTTCCTCGACGCCCTGGTTGGAGATGATCTCGAAAGAAGGCACCGAGCGCTCGCGCACCTCCACTTCCACCAGGCGCTGGTCGAGTTTTCCTTCTCGCAGCTGGGCGCGGAGTTTGTCCCGCGTGCGCTGCACCTGCTCGCGGCGCTGGGCCTCGGCCGCCGCGCCTCCTTCGGTATTCACCGGCGAGGAGGGTAGCAAGAGGTCGAGCAGCCGCTCTTCCGCTGATTGCTCGGCGCGCTCGGCCACCTCATCCAGCTTTTCCTCGCGCACCATGTCGATCGACGTTTCCACGAGATCGCGGACCATCGATTCGACGTCGCGGCCTACGTAGCCGACCTCCGTGTATTTCGACGCCTCCACTTTCACGAATGGACAACCTGCAAGCCGCGCGAGGCGGCGCGCGATCTCCGTCTTGCCCACACCGGTCGGCCCGATCATCAGAATGTTCTTCGGCAGGATCTCCTCGGCGATTTCCGGCTGAAGCTTTTGCCTGCGCACGCGGTTGCGCAGCGCGATGGCCACCGCTTTTTTCGCCGCGTTCTGCCCGACAATGTATTTATCGAGCTCCACGACGATCTCACGCGGCGTCAGCTCGTCGAACGAGGGAATCGCTTCGGGCTCGGCTACCGGCTGATCGCCGGACAAATAAATCACCATATCTTTGTCCTTGTCTTTTTCGCTCATAGTTCTTCGATGCTGAAATT
>CAZRKW010000003.1:0-48701 GCA_964600355.1 uncultured Acidobacteriaceae bacterium | reverse complement strand
AGTAATACATGTCGGCGTACGTGGTGATGCCGCCGCGCAGCATTTCGAGGACGCTGAGTCGTGTGCCGCGCGCGACAAATTCCTCGTTCACGTTGTGCGCTTCGGCGGGGAAGATGTGCTTCTGCAGCCATTCGTCCAGCGCGAGATCGTCCGCGAGGCCGCGAAAGAGGCTCATCGCGGCGTGGGCGTGCCCGTTGATCAGGCCGGGCAGGATGAGGGCGCCGCGAGCGTCGAGGGTCTTTTGCGCGGCGTACTGCGCCGAGAGCTCGGAACGGGTGCCGACGGCCAGGATCGAATCGCCGCGAATCGCGACGGCGCCATCGTCGATCAAGCGATGGGCGGCATCCATGGTCACAACCGTCCCGCCGACAATCAGGAGATCGGCCAGGAGGTCCGCGTTTTGCCGGTCCGGATGCGAGGAGGACATGGGCGCCTTGATTCTTTCGCCTTTCGTGCTGTTTTAATTCTACAGGAGGGGCGGCAGCCGGACGGATTATTACCATGCCCGTGTTTGCGCTCATGCAACCTGTCAAAGCACTGTTGGGAATGTGCAGGACTTTCGAGTGACACGCATACAAAAATCCGATGGTTTGGGGAACGAGACCGGGAGTAGACTCGCGGCTATTCCGGGACGTATGAAGTATGGCTGTCGATGAATGGACTGCCTGGGAAATTAACTATGAACGATCCGATTGCTCAAAGACTTGAACCCGCGACCGTCCGCGACAGCTCCCTCTACAACGAAGACCTTGCTCCGGTGCCGCGCGAGCGGCGCACCTGGGGCACCTACAACTACGCAGCGCTCTGGATCGCCATGAGCGTCAACATTCCCACGTACATGCTCGCGAGCGCGATGATCGCCGGCGGGATGAATTGGAAGCAGGCGATCTTTACGGTGTTTCTGGGCAACGTGCTGGTGCTGATTCCGATGCTGCTCAATGCCCACGCGGGCGCCGAGTACGGGATTCCGTTTCCGATTTTCGCGCGGTCCGCGTTCGGCGTCCTGGGAGCCAACGTGCCGGCGATTCTGCGGGCGCTGGTGGCCTGCGGCTGGTTTGGCATTCAGGCGTGGATCGGGGGCGAGGCCATCTGCGCCATGGTGCTGGCGCTGGTCCCGGCCTGGAGAGACGCGCACTGGATCGTCCCGGCCTGCTTTCTGTTTTTCTGGCTGCTGAACGTGCTGGTGATCGAGCGCGGCATCACCACGATTCGTTTCCTGCAGGGAGTGACGGCGCCCTTTCTGCTGCTGATCGGAACGGCGCTGCTGCTTTGGGCGCGCAGCAAGGCGGGCGGTTTCGGGCCGATGCTCGCGACGCCGTCGAAATTTCAGAGCTTCGGCGAGTTCTTCCGATTTTTCGTGCCTTCGCTGACCGGCGTGGTGGGATTCTGGGCCACGGTAGCGTTGAACATTCCCGACTTCACCCGATACGCGCGCAGCCAGAAGGCTCAGATGGTAGGGCAGGCGCTCGGGCTGCCCACCACGATGACGTTCTATTCGTTTATCGGCATTGCGGTGACGTCAGCGACCGTCATCGTGTTCGGGCAGGCCATCTGGGACCCGGTGGCGGTGCTCTCCCGGCTGGAAAGCCCGCTGGCGGTAGTGATTGCGATGGTTGCGCTTCTGCTGGCGACGCTCAACGTAAACGTGGCGGCAAACGTCGTGTCGCCCGCGAACGATTTCTCGAATCTGTGGCCGCGGCGGATCAGCTTTCGCATCGGCGGGCTGATCACCTGCCTGGTGGGCATCGCCATGCAGCCCTGGAAGCTGCTGGCGAATCACGCCAGCTACGTGTTCGGCTGGCTGGTGGGATATTCAGGATTTCTCGGCCCGATTGCGGGCGTGCTGATCTGCGACTATTTCATTCTGCGGAAGAAGCTTCTAATCCCCGAAGACCTCTACCGCCGGAATGGCGCCTACGAGTATTCCAACGGGGTGAACTGGAAGGCCATCGCAGCCCTGGCGATAGGCTGCGGCGTAGCGTTCGTAGGGCTAGTCTACGCGCCGCTGCGCGTTTTGTACGATTACGCCTGGTTCGTAGGATTCGGCGTAAGCTTCGTAGCCTATTCGCTGCTGATGACGGTGCGGCAGCCGACAGCGCAGCCTGCCGATTAGGCTCCGGGCGAGGCGAAGGCGAATGCTTTGGGCGCGCTCGTCAATCGCCGCTGGGGGTCGGCGGCGCGCACGAGGGATTGCGCTGCGTACGCTCCTTCCAGCTCATGTGCGGCGCTCCGGTGTCGACATGCTTCATGGTGATGCAGTTCTCCACCGGGCAGACCAGCGCGCAGAGATTGCAGCCCACGCATTCCTCCTCGATGATTCGCGGGACGTGCACGCCCATGCCATTCGGATTCTTTTTGCCGTTCTTTTGCTCACTGGACGAGCCGTTGTGCGGGGAGTTGTACGGTGCGATGGCCTGGTGCGCGCCGTCTTCGCAGGCGACGTAGCAGAGCTGGCACCCGATGCACAGTTCGGGATGAATCTCGGCGACGATTTTGTAATTCAGATCGAGGTCGCCCCAGTCCTGCACATTGGGTACAGCGCGCCCGCGAAAATCTTCAATCGAGCGGAAGCCGTGCGCGTCCATGTACTGCGAGAGTCCGTCAATCATGTCCTCAACGATGCGGAAACCATAGTGCATAGCGGCAGTGCAGACCTGCACGGTGGTAGCGCCGACGGCGATGTGCTCCGCTGCGTCGTTCCAATAACCGATGCCGCCAATTCCGCTGATGGGAATCTTCACCGTTTTCGCGACGGAAGAAATCAGATGTAGCGCAATAGGCTTCACCGCCGGGCCGCAATAGCCGCCATGCGAGGACTTGCCGCCAACATTCGGACGAGGCGTGAACGTTTCCAAATCGACACCGATCAGCGAGTTGATCGTGTTGATCAGGCTGACCGCGTCCGCCCCGCCGCGTTCGGCGGCAGCGGCGATGCGCGTAACGTCCGTAACGTTGGGCGTGAGCTTCACAATCACCGGAATTTTCGCCACGTCTTTCACCCACGACGTGATCATCTCCGTATATTCCGGCACCTGGCCCACCGCGGAGCCCATGCCGCGCTCGCTCATGCCGTGAGGACAGCCGAAATTGAGTTCGAGCGCGTCGGAGCCTGCCGCTTCGGCGCGGCGCACCATGTCGTGCCAGGTCTCGCGCTTCGACTCGACCATCAGCGACGCGATCACCAGGTTGTGCGGGTAGCGCTTCTTCACGTCGTAGATTTCCCTGAAGTTCACTTCGATGGGCCGGTCGCTGATCAGCTCGATATTGTTGAAGCCCATCATTTTCACGTTGTGCAGATCGACGGCCCCGTACCGCGAGCTGGTGTTGACGATGGGATCGCCGATTGTTTTCCACACCACGCCGCCCCAGCCAGCGTCGAAAGCGCGCACGGCCTGGCCGGCCGTGTTGGTGGGCGGCCCGGAGGCCAGCCAGAACGGGTTGGGGCTGGTAATTCCGGCGAAGGTGACTTTCAAGTCTGCCATAAGCGACCTCTCACTTTTTGCGCGGTGCGCCGAGCCACGCGTCCACGCCGCGCGCAGCCGCCATTCCTTCGGCCACAGCATCCACGACCTCGCGCCCGCCGTTGGTGCAGTCGCCGCCTGCGAAATACTTCGGATTGCCAGTCTGGTGCCGCTCGTTGATCTTCACCGTGCCGTTTTTTTGCAACTCGACGCCGCGGATGGCGCGCAAAGAATCGGTCACCGGCTGCTGTCCGACGGCGCGCACAACCATGTCAACTTGCAGTGTGAACTCGGTGCCAGCAACCGGCGCGGGGGTGCGGCGCCCCTTGGCGTCCGGCGCGCCCAGCTCCGTGCGGACGCACTCAAGGCCAGTGACCACGCCATTCGTTCCCAGCACGCGCACCGGCTGCGTCTGCCACAGAAACGAAACCGCATCCTGCTTGGCAAGTTGGTATTCGTAAGCGAAGGCAGGCATTTCCGGCTCGCCACGGCGGTAAATCAGGTAGACGGCCTCCGCGCCAAGCCGCCGAGCGGCGGTGACAACGTCAATCGCGGTGTTCCCAGCGCCGATGCAAGCGATGCGGCGCCCAATTTCCACCTCGCGCAAAGGCTGCACCTTAGTTTTCTCGATGAATTCAATCGCGCCCAGCACGCCGTGCAAATCTTCGCCGGGCAGTGTGAGGTCCCACGTTTCGCCGAGGCCGACGCCGATAAAAATTGCGTCGAATTGGCTTTCAAGATCGGAAAAAGCCACGTCTCGCCCCACCTCGGTGTTCTGGCGGAATTTGACTCCCAGCTGCTTGACCAAATCCACCTCGCGAATCGCGTCGGATGCTCGCGTTTTGTAAGCGGCGATGCCATAGGTGTTCAACCCGCCCGGATTTTCGCGCCGATCCAAGATCGTCACGTCGTAGCCCCACTTGGCAAGCTCAGCAGCGCAGGCAAGCGAAGCGGGCCCCGCGCCGATACAAGCGACGCGCTTTCCATTCGGCGAGCCGGGTTGAAAGAGCTGCATACCGCGGTCGAGAACGTAATCAACAGCGTGCCGCTGCAAGCGCCCGATCTCGATAGGCTCCTCGCCTTTTTCAACCATAACGCAAGCGCCCTCGCACAGAACTTCCGTGGGGCACACACGCCCGCAGCTGTGTCCCAGAATATTCGCCGAGAGAATCACGCGCGCGGAGCCTTGCAGGTTGCCGGTGGAGATTTTCTGGATGAAAGCCGGCACGTCGATGTGCGTAGGGCAGGCAAGCGTACAGGGTGCGTCGAAGCAATAGAGGCAGCGCGCCGATTCCACAGCAGCCTGGCTCTCACTCAGAGCTGGTTCAATCTCCGCGAAATTCTTCTCGTACTGCTCGGGGGGAAGCTTGGGCGCTGTCTCGCGAAGGGGCATCATCGAGCCTCGGGAACGGCTGAACGCCAATGGCTGCAATGTCGGAGAGGCCATTCTAACATCGCGGCCACGACAATCGCCCCCGCAAGAGCCTTCTATGTGCTGATGGTGTCTATCGATTAGACAAATACGCACGAAGCTGCGCTTAGCTTGCCGTTGGCCGGCAGCTGGCCTAAGATTTCTCACTAGCCTCTGACGGGAGAAATTAATGCGCTTCGACACCGTAGTCCGGAACGGCACCGTCGTCACCTCGACCGACACCTACGCAAGCGACATCGGCATCGTCAACGGGAAGATCGCGGCGATAGCGCAATCGCTGCCGGTGGAAAACACCGGAAAGATCGTCGAGGCGGCCGAGCGAATGGTGATGCCAGGCGGAGTCGACGCGCACACGCACCTCGATATGCCGTTCGGCGGCACCACCAGCGCGGACGACTTCGAAACCGGCACGATTGCCGCCGCCTTCGGCGGCACCACCACGCTGATCGATTTCGCGATCCAGATAAAAGGACAGAGCCTGCGGCAGGCCTTCGAGACCTGGATGAAAAAGGCCGACCGCAAAGCGGCCATCGACTACGCGTTTCACTGCATCATCACCGATCTGGGCGACGCGCAACTGGAAGAAATGGGCACGCTCATCCACGAGGGCGTTTCAAGCTTCAAGCTTTTTATGGCGTATCCGGGCGCGCTGATGGTGGACGACGCCACGATCTTTCGCGCGATGTCGCAGGCGGCAAAACACGGCGGACTCATCTGCATGCACGCAGAAAACGGCGGCGTGATCGACGTGATCGTGCGCCAGGCGCTGGCGGAAGGGAAACGCGCGCCGAAATATCACGCGTTGACGCGCCCCACCACCGCCGAAGCCGAAGCCACGGGACGCGCGATCGCGCTGGCGGAAATGGCCGGCGCGCCCGTGTACATCGTCCATCTCTCGTGCAACGAAGCGCTGGAAAAAGTTCGCGAAGCGCGCGACCGCGGTTTGCCCGCGTACGCGGAAACCTGCCCGCAATATCTGTATTTGTCCCTAGAACACATGGACGCTCCCGGCTTCGAGGCCGCAAAATATGTCTTCACGCCGCCCCTGCGCGAAAAGTGGCATCAGGAAAAGCTCTGGCAGGGGCTAACGCAGGACACGTTGCAGGTCGTCTCGACCGACCATTGCCCATTCTGCTTCAAAGAGCAAAAGGAGCTCGGCCTCGACGATTTCACAAAGATTCCCAACGGCGGCCCCGGCATCGAGCACCGCCTGAGCCTCGTCTACACCGGCGGCGTCCACGGCCACCGCTTTTCGCCGAACCGGTTCGTGCAGTTGGTGTCGACGGCCCCCGCGAAACTTTTCGGCCTATTCCCGCGCAAGGGCACGATCGCAGTAGGCTCGGACGCCGACCTGGTAGTGTTTGATCCGAATGCCGAACACGTGATCAGCGCCAAGACGCATCACATGCGCGTAGATTATTCGATGTTCGAAGGGATCAAAGTAAAGGGCATGCCCCAAACGGTTCTCTCCCGCGGCCGCCCCGTGATAGAAAACGGAAAGTTTGTAGGCAAAGCTGGCTCAGGAGAATTCGTGCGCCGCCAAACCTACGCCGGAGTCTGAAAGCCTGTGTGTCAACGCCAGTTTTTTCGTCACGGCACGGATTCGTCCGTGCCGTGAATCCCCGGGAATCAACGTGCCTTCAAATGCCTCGGAAAAAACTGCGCCTTGCCGGGTGCCCGACCCTTCGGTTTTAAGGGTCGGGCTTTTGTTTTTGGCTTTGCCTGTGTCTTTGCCTCAGCCTTTGCCTTTCGCATTAGCTTTTCGCTGTCATCCTGAGCCCATACGCGCGAAGCGCGGATGGGTGAGGGACCTGCTTCCTCTTTTGCCGTTGCCCGTCAACCTGAGGAGCGCAGCGACGAAGCACGGTTCTCCATCGCTCGCTTTTCGAGCGATGAGCCAATTCGAGCAACATCACCGCAGCCGCACAACGCCTTTTAGGGGTCGGGCTTCAGAGCCTGCGTAGCAACGTCGTTCTTCCGTCAGGGCACAGATTCATCCGTGCCGCAAGGCCTGAAAATCGCAGCCCAACACGAGGAGGTTTGTAGGTCGTGGCTTCAGCCACGACAAAAAGCCCGGCGCGCAGCGGCTTCCACTCGCGGTGCCCTTGCCGCGAGCCTTCCATCCTCGTCAACGCCCGAAAATCATGCGCCTTCAGCGGCTGAGGCGCCCACTTCAGTGTGAAGTGTCCAGTGTGAAGTGTTCAGTGCGATGAAGGGATCGTCTCTTTGCGCTCGCTCCAGTGTTCCACAATGTCGCGCACAACTTTATCGCCCACCCTCTCGGCAGCCTCGAGCGCCGGTATGTAAGCCGAGTAACGGCCGCTGGAGAGGTTTTTCAGGTCCTCCGCGGCGCTGCCGCCGGGCGGTTGCCGGTCATAATTGCTAACCGTACGCAGCACCAGCACGCGCCGCAGATCGGCGCGGCCTGCGTGATCGAGAAAAGTGAGTGCCTGCAGCGTTCCGGTGTCCTCCATTCCCGCAATCATGTAATTTCCCTTGCCGCCCGTGTAGTAGCGATCCCATGCGTTAGCCCACTCGTCCATGCGTGCGCCGTGCCAGAAAGTGCTGCCGGAGATTGTGTCGCCTTTCGCCACGAAGGGCGGCTTCAGCGCATTGGGGAAACCGGTGAAGCGCGCGCGCGACGCACGGATATCGGCGGAATCGGCGAGCGGGACATTCTGAGTCAGGTGAAAGGCCCAGTCCACCAAGCCCGGATTCAGCGTGTAGATTTCGCCTTCCAGTTCGCCCCGCAGCGGTTGCTCGTAGGGCGTGGATTTTCGCAACGGCACATACCCCGTAGGCCAATCGGACGGGATTTCGCGAGCGTCGATTTCATAAGAGATGTCGCCGTCGATCACACGCTCCGCCCACACAGCCGAGCCGAGCGAAACGTCCGCCGGATCGCCGCCGCCGATGCCCGCCACGATCCAGTAAGCCTTCGAAAGATCGAAGCGCGGGTCGAGCCCGAGAGCCATAACGGAAGCGGCCGCCTTTGCCGTGGCAACACCGGTAAGCATGCCCAGCACGCCATCTTTGTTGAGGCGGACGTGATGATAGCCGGCTGCCAGGGGAAGCACCTGGTCGAGGTGCTCGCGCTCGACCCAAAACTGAAATTCGCCCGGAGTGCCGCCGGTGTCTTCGCCCCTCTGGTACATCGTCACCACGACGACTTTGACGTGGATCGGCGCAGCCGCCGGTGTGCGAGATGGCGCCTGGCCATGCACCCCGCCGGCAAGAAGCGAGAACAGCCACGCAGCCTGCAGAAATCGCTGAGCGATGCGTTTCATAGGCTCGTTAATGTTGGTGTCCTCCACCAGTCGCGCTGTAAGAAGGCTCCCAGGCGAAGCGCTGAGCGTCTCGTACGCGCGTATTTGCTTTCCGTTCTCGGTGGTACGGGCACTCCTGCCAGTGCAGCATTTCGCATTGTCGACCGAGCACAGCGAAGAATCCCTCTTGCCGTTCGCAGTCGCAGTCGCAATTGCCGTTGTCGTTGCGGGTGCCCGACCCTTCGGTGTTAAGGGTCGGTCTTCTGCCTTTCCTGCCGTTGCCTGTGCTTTTCGTTGTCATCCTGAGCCCATACGCGCGAAGCGCGGGTGGGTGAGGGACCCGCTTCTTCTTTCGCCGTTGCTTTTCTTTTGCTGTCGCTCTTCGTCGTCGCCGTTCGTTGTCATCCCGACAGAGCGAAGCGACGAGGGATCTCTCTTGATCCGAACGCCCCGCCTCAGCTCCCGCGATAAGTGGAGTACCCGTAGGGACTCAAGAGCAACGGGATGTGGTAATGCTCCTTAGCATCCCGCACCTCGAACTCGACAGACACCTGGGGATACAGCCCTGCCGTCTTGCGCGATTCGAAGTAAGACGCCGTGTCGAACGTAAGCCGGTAGAAGCCCTTAACCAGCGCCTCCGGCGCCAGCAGATGGCGCAGGCGCCCATCGCCGTCAGTAGCTCCGCGGCTAAGCTCCTGCCACACCCCTCCCGCTTTTTTGATTTCGAGCACGATCGGGACGCCCGCCGCGGGGCGTCCGATGGAAACGTCGAGCACATGCGTTGTGATCTGGCTCATAGCGCGAGAAGTTTCTCCAGACGAAGGCGCGTGATCTTGCGTTGTTCCTCGGCGGCAATGCGGCGTTCGGTATCCGCATCGTTCGACAGGCGCACGCGCGCCTGTTCGAGAATTTCTTCTGCCGATTTGCCGGTGGCGCAGATGAGAAACACGTTCCCGAATTTAGCGTGATACGCCTGATTCGCTTCGGCCAGCTGGGCGCGTGTTTCGCCGGACGCCATCTGCGCGCGAGACTGCTCGCCCGAAGACCAACTCCGCGCCGCCTTCGACTGCTTTTTTGCGGCTTTGTTGCCGCCGATGGGGGGGTGGTGGCGGAACGCCTCGATCCAGTCCTCCGGGCCGAGAGCGGCCCAAATGCGGTCAGCGGCTTCGAGCAGGTGGCCGGCATTCGCGAATGGCCGGAGAGCGAGCATTTCACCAGCCCATTTTGTGGCCCCGCAGCAATCGAGGAAGGCTTTGCGGGCCTCCGCCTCGGAGAGCCCATTCAGCAGCGCAATTCCTTTTGGGCGAGGCTGCGGTTCGGGCTGGCCGAAAAGACGCAGCCGGCTGACGCCGCCGTCCGGGTAGATATTGAAGCGCACGTGAGTGCATGGCCCGATGTCCGAGACAACCTCATCGCGAAAGATGTGGCGCGAGTGGGCCTTCAATTTGCTTTTAGGGAGAAGCTCTTTCCAACCGCCGAGCTGCGTCACGTCTGCGGCGCCTGTTACGTAACAAACCTCCAGCGAACACGTGTCGGGGAAATTTCCCTTGAAGTGCGAAGTGTCCACTTCAACGCGCCGGATCGAACCCGGCACGCCCAGCTTTACGATGGTCCAGTCGTGGCCCGGGCCGCGCCTGCGGCGGGTCTCCCAGCCGTCGCCCATGTTCTTGCCAGGGCCGGGCATAAGCAGATTGAGGGGCACGCCGAAAAATTCGTCGCTCGACTGGATAATCCTTGCCCCGTTGGCGACGCTCGCGAGATCGATTTCCGGGCGCTCGATGCGGCGCTGATCCGGGACAACCTCTCCATGAACGCCAAGCCTCGCCACACCGCCATCGGGATAGATGTTAAGCCGCAAGTGCGTGAAGCGCCCGCCGACGGGAACAGCGAACTCGTTTTGCGAATCCCCCGCGAGGAGAGTTTCCGGCAGAAGCTCCACCCATTTCGTTTTCGGAGAGATCACTTTGGAGCGTTCGCCAGCATAAGGCGCGCTGCCGAGATCGCAGGCCTCGAGTGAGAATCGTGCCGGGTAGTTGCCTTTGAAATAGCTCGTATCCACGACGACGCCGCGAATGATGCCAGGCAGTCCCAGGCGAACGATGCACCAGTCGTAGCCCGGGGTGCGGCGCCGGCGAGTTTCCCAACCATCCATCCATTTGCCTCGGGAGGTGAACTTGCCCTCGATAAAAATGGGCTTCGAAGTCTTGAGCAGGTTCGATTTGGGCGCGAAAAATTCGTCGTTGGCTGCGATGGCGCGGCCGCCGAGGCGTTCGGACGCGAGATCGACGAGTTTGCGGAAGTCCCTCATATCTTGCCGCGAAGTAGAACCTGCCCGTGGGGAAGCGATAGAAATTCGCCGCGACCGAAGATTTTGCGTCCGCGGAGAAAAGTTGACTCAACCACTCCTGCGAGTTCCCGTCCCGCGTAGGGAGTGACTTTGTGGCGATGGTGCAACTGCGCCGCGTCCACGGTGAACTTTGCCTCGGGATTCCAGATCACGAGGTCGGCGTCGCATCCCGGCGCAATCGAGCCTTTTCGCTTTTCGATTCCGGCCAGACGCGCGGGATTGCGGCAGAGCCATTCGGCCATATGCGTCACAGAATAGCCGCGAGGGCGCGCTTCCGTCCACACGGCGGCAAGGCTGAGTTGCAAGGAGGCGATTCCGCCCCAGGCGCGCAGAAAGTCGCCTTGCTCGGGAAGTTTCATCGAGGGCAGGCACGGCGAATGATCGGTGGCAATCATGCCGATCGTGCCATCGCCCAGCGCTTGCCACAGCTTTTCGCGATTTTCGCGCTCGCGAATGGGCGGCGCGCACTTGAACTCGGTGGCACCATCGGCGATTTCTTCGGAAGCGAACGTCAGATAGTGAGGACAAGTCTCGGACGTAATGGCCAGGCCTTGCGACTTCGCGGCCTGAAGCTGCGGGAGCGCATCGGAGGAAGAAACATGAACGATGTGAATATGCGTTTTGAATTCGCCGCTCAAGCCGGTGAGAAGGGCAATGGCCTCATCCTCAGCGGCGCGGGGCCGCGCCGCCAGCCACGCTGCGTACTTTCGCGGTGACGGCGAAGCGTTGTCCTTCGCGTTTTTCTTCGCTGCTTCTTCAATTGGACCGGGAATTTCGGCGTGTGCGAGCAAAGGAGCGCCAAGGGCGGCCAGGGTGGGCAAGGCGTCGCGAAGATCCGATTCCGCGACGCCGGGAAAGTCGTCCACTCCGCTCGGCACGAGAAAACATTTGAAGCCGAATACTCCCGCTTCCCACAGGGGCGCGAGCTGGTCTGTGTTACCTGGCACCACGCCGCCCCAGAAACCGACGTCCACGCTCAGCTTGCCTGCGGCCGCGGCCATTTTCTCGCGATAAGCGGAGGAAGTCGTAGTGGCGGGGAGGCTGTTCAGGGGCATCTCGATGATCGTCGTGACGCCTCCGGCTGCGGCCGCGCGGGTGGCGGTCGAAAATCCTTCCCAGTCTGCGCGCCCCGGCTCATTGATATGAACATGCGTGTCGACGAGACCGGGAAAAACCACCGAGTCGCCTGCTTCATGTATCGGCACGCCGAGCGGAACTTCCTCGAAGCTTGAAATTGCGGTGATCACGCCCCCGCGAATGTGGATGGCGGCCGCCCGCTCGCCTTCCGGCGTAACGATTCGCCGGCCGCGGAGGATCAGATCGGGCTTATCTGCGGACGGCGAAGTAGCGGGAGAGTTAGGCATGTCGCTCTACGCGGAAAGTTTTTCCAGGAATTCGGCGAGCAGGTTTTGCGCGACGCGGCGGCGGTAGCGCGCGGTGGAGCGCATATCGTCAATGGGCGCGATTTCGCGGGCGAGAGTTTGTTGCGCAGCTTGCGAAAGCGCCGGCGACAGTTGCTCGCCCTGGAGCATCTGTTCCGTGGCCGTGGCCCGCAGAACGGTGGGAGCAATGCTGCCCAGGGCGATGCGCACGTCCGCAATTTTTCCATTTTCAACGAGTGCCGCCCCGGCAAAGCAGACCTTGGAAATTGCCTGGGCGCGGCGCGTGCCAACTTTGCGGTAGTGCTGTTTCCACGCGGGTCCTCCATTGCGCGGCAACCGAATGGAGCGAATGAGTTCGTCTGGCCGCAGCAGGCTTTGCCTGTAGCCGGTGTGAAAATCCCGGTAAGCGATCCACCGCGAGCCTCGCGACGAGACCAGCTCGAGTTCGGCGTCGTAGACGATCAACGCGGGCGGAGAATCCGCGGCAGGGGATGCGTTGGCGATGTTCCCTCCCAGTGTTCCGCGGTTCTGCGTGGCGATGCTCCCGGTCTCCGCGGCAGCGCTGCAGAGCAGCGTAAATTCCGCAGCGAGAAGGCTGTCACGCCGTATTTGTGCGTACGTAGTTGCCGCGCCGAAAGTGATATTTGCGGGATTCACTGACATGCCGCGTAGTTCCCGCAAGTGGTAAATGTTTAGATATTTCGTGTGCGCGAGTTTTCCCGCTTCGAGCAGAACCATCAGATCCGTGCCGCCCGCAAACGGCTTCCACTCATTGGGTTCGGCGGCCATGCGGTCCAGAGCGGCTGACAGGTCCGGAGGCGCCTGAATTTCATATGCCGGGACGTAGGCCCTCACCGTTTCGGAACCTCGCCCTGGCTTCGGCAAGCTTCGAGCACCGATTCGAAAATCTTCGTGTAACCCGTGCATCGACAGAGGTTTCCGGCGAGTCCCTCGCGAACCTGCAACTCAGTAGGCCGAGGATATTTTCTAAGTAGATTTACCGCCGCCAGAATCATCCCCGGCGTACAAATACCGCACTGCGCTCCGCCATGTTCAAGAAACGATTGCTGCACCCCATTCAGAAGTCCTTTGTTTGCTATGCCTTCTATGGTGCGGATGGTGGCGCCTTCGGCTTGGAGCGCGGGGACCAGGCAGCTGTTGACCAGGTCGCCGTTCATTTCTATGGCGCAGGCGCCGCATTCGCCTTCGCCGCAGCCTTCTTTTGTGCCGGTGAGTTTCAGTTCCTCGCGGAGAGCGTCGAGCAGGCGGGCCATGGGGTACGTCTCGAACGAGGCCGGTGCGCCGTTCACGCTGCAGGTGACACGAATCTTCTGAACCGATTTGGGGCGCACTGGTTCAGGCATGCGCTAGTTCCAGCATTTCTAGGGTTTCGATCAGGGCTTCGGGCGTGACGGGAACGCGGCGAATGTCGGCGCCGGTGGCGTGTGCTATGGCGTTTGCGACGGCGGGAGCGGTGCCGTCCAGTGGCAATTCGCCGATACCTTTTGCGCCGTGCGGTCCGGTGCCGTAGGGAACCTCTTCGAAGATGACGCGGATCGGAGGCACGTCCATGGAGGTGGGCATGATGTAGTTGGTCATCTGGCCGTTGATCATGCGGCCGTCTTTCCATACGACATTTTCGTAGACGGCGAAGCCGATTCCCTGCGCCACGCCTCCTTCCACCTGGCCGGCCGCGAGCATGGGATTCACGATGGTTCCCACTTCCTGCACGGCGGTGAAATTGTCGACGCGAACTTCGGCGGTGCGCGTGTCGACGGAGACCTCGGCGAGGTAGACAGCCCAGCCGTATGCGCCGTAGGCGTCGCCCTGGTAGGTGGTGTCGTCCCAGTGGACGTCCGCGGGCTGATGATATTTTACGAAGGATTTCAATGGTCCGAATTTGGCGATGTATTCCCGGCAGGCTTCTGCGAAATCTTTCGAGTCATAGGAGCTTTTCAGCAGGCCGCTTTCGAGCAACGTGTTGAGGATATTTCGCGCAGCCGATTCGACCAGGCCGCCGACGATCATCGTGGTGCGAGAAGCGACGGTGGGCCCGCTGTTGGGAACGTATGCAGTATCGGGTTGAAGCACTTCGATCCGATCGCAATCGAGGCCGAGGGCTTCGGCCGCGACCTGCGTGAAAACCGTGTTTGCGCCCTGCCCCATTTCCGTGCTGCCCGCCAGGACGCGTACGATGCCCTCGGGCGTGGCTTCCAGCAGGGCTTCGGACGCGAGATATTCCTCACCGGAGCCAGTGAAGCCGGCGCCGTGCATGAACGCGGCAAACCCGATGCCTTTCTTGACGGCGCTGCCTTGGTTCTCACGCTCAAAGCGGGCGCGCTTCTCGTGATAGCCGCTCGCTTCGAACGCGCGCTCCATCAGGCGGGCCATGTCGACTTTCTCGCGGACGACCTGGCTGACGGCCAGGGTCTGCCCTTCGTGGACGAAATTTCTGCGGCGGAATTCATCGGGGGGAAGGCCGGCAGCCTCGGCGACGCGGTCCATGTGGCGCTCGAGGGCAAACACGCTTTGCGGGGCGCCGAAGCCGCGAAAGGCTCCATGCGGGGGGACGTTGGTCGCCACGGCACGGCTGCGAATGCGCACGTTCGGGCACGCGTAGGGGCCGGCGGCGTGGATCGTGCCCCGCGAAAGGACAACGGGCGAAACAGTCTCGTATGCGCCGCCGTCGAGGGTGAAGTCGATATCCATGGCGAGGAGCTTTCCGTCGCGGCTCACGGCGGTGCGATGGCGCGTGCGCGAGGGATGGCGTTTCGTGGTGGCAACCATGTCTTCGGCGCGGTCGTAAATAATCTTGACCGGCGTGCCGGATTTCCACGCCAGCAGCGCGGCGTGGGCGGAGATCATCGAAGGGTATTCTTCCTTGCCGCCGAAGCCGCCGCCTGTTTCGGCCTGGATGATGCGGACGCGATCCTTCGGCAGGCCAAAAATCGGGGTGAGGGCCTTGTGGATGTAATAGGGGCATTGCAGGGAACCCCAGATCGTTACGCCTTCGGCGGGATTCGCGCGCGCGATGATTCCCTGGGGCTCGATATAAAGCTGCTCCTGGGCGCCGGTCTCATACTCGCCCTCGACGATGAACGCAGCCTCGGCCCAGGCGCTATCGACGTCCCCCTTGTTCACGGCGAACGCTTTGAAGATATTGTCCTCGCCCCAGATGATTTCTTTCTTTGCGAGCGAATCCTCGATGGTTAGGATTGCCGGAAGCGGCTCGATCCGGATGCGAATGGCGCGGCGCGCTTCTTCCAGCAGATATTTGTCGGGATGCGCGAGGAGAACCACTGCCTCTTCCGCATGGTTCACGAACTGGTCCGCGAGGCAGGGTTGGTCGTTGATCATCAACGCGACGTAGTTCTTGCCGGGAATGTCCTTCGCGGTGACGATCGTAAACTGATCCCACGGAATGCCTTCGCCAAAATGGATCGCTTTGATCCGGCCGCGCGCAACAGGGCTTCGCACGGTGGCGCCGTGGAGGATGCCGGGGAAATCCAGATCGTCGATGTAGCGGGCGGTGCCGGTGACCTTGCCGCGGCCTTCCGGGCGCAGAATGGATTTTCCGATGATGCTTTCTTTCATCTGTGGCGGTCCTAACAGAGCCTGGGTGGCAACTCGCTAAATTGTCCCTCAGCGGCTGAAGCCGCATTAATTTTCAGGCATTTGCGGCACGGATGAATCCGTGCCCTGACGAACAACCGGCGTTGCCACATAGACTAGTACCTCGTCTTATCGGGCTTTTCGTCCCAGGTGCGAAACCCCTCCCAGGCCTGTTCGGGCATCATCTGGATCATCGGGATGGTGCGCTGGGGATGGGGCTGTTCGATTTGCCTGTAGATAAACGAGTCGTCAAAGCCGACCTTGAGAGCGTCCGCCGCTGAATTGCCGAAATAGACGCGGTCCAGGCGCGCCCAGTAAATCGCCCCGAGGCACATCGGGCAGGGCTCGCACGATGTGTACATTTCACAGCCCTTGAGCTCGAACGCGCCCAGCTTCTTGCACGCGGCGCGAATCGCCAGAATCTCCGCGTGGGCGGTAGGGTCATTGCTGGAGGTGACGCTGTTGGCGCCCTCGGCCAGAATTTTGCCGTCTTTGACGATTACGGCGCCAAAGGGGCCGCCGCCCGAGTGAACGTTTTTGACCGACAACTCGATGGCGCGTTGCATGTGCGCGTGTTCCATAGGCTTATGGTTTCCTGGTCCAGATTGCTGCTCTCTAATTTCCTATTCTAGTTTCCTATTCTATTTTCCTATTCTATGCCATGCGCGGCCAATCGAAATACGAATCCGGCCTATCCGATTCCTATTATGCTCGCCGTAACGGAGGGGCTGGGCTTCTGTTTCCGGACGGCTCTCGGAATGACTGCGCTAGTCTCGGCGGACCGTGGTCCTAAGGTGAGGCACAACGCGGGGAACGACGCTCTGGCGCGCGGAAGGTTTGACGGACGGGAATGCCTGAACAGCGAAAGAAGAAGCAGGTCCCTCACCCATCCGCGCTTCGCGCGTATGGGCTCAGGATGACAACGAAAAGCAAAGGCAACGGCAAGAAAGGCAGGAGACCGACCTTTCGCGCCGAAGGGTCGGGCACCCGCAATGACAACGGCGACGACGAAGGCTAGGGCAACTGCGAAAGCTACGGCAACTGCGAAACGCGAGAGGGATCCTTCGCTGCGCTCAGGATGACCGCTTAAGGGCGGGGAAATCGAAAAAATCACAGCCTCTCAGGATGACTGCGAACGGCGATGAAGAGGCCGAAGATCGAAATGATGACTGCGACGGCGTTTGCTTCGCTCGCCCGGGATTACGAGGGAAGACAAAGGCGCTGGCAAAATCGAAAGAAGGACCCACCCTTAAAGTCGAAGGGTGGGGCACCCACAAAGGCAAAGGTTAGCCTGCGGGTAGGTTCGCTAGCGGCGTGCTTCGGTGTCCGCGGCGGCTGTCTGGAGTGCGGGAGCGGCGCCTCCGGAAATTACTTCGTAGACGAAGCGCAGCTTTGCGATTACGGCGGGCGACAGCACGAAGGGATACAAGTCCGGAAGCCCCAGGCTGCGGTTGATGCTGTTGAGCGCCACAGCGAATTCCGCCCACGCTACGATTACGTCGTCAAAATTCGATTGCTCCTGGGACACGCGCGCGCGGCCGTTGGCTTCCTGAGGGTCGATAAGAATGCGCTTGCCCACAAGGCCGAAATCGTTGGCGACTTCCAACGCGTCCTGAATGTGCAGGAAGTGCGCCCATGTTTCAGCCCAATCCTCCCAAGGGTGAGCGGTGGCATACGCGCTGATGTAGCTATCCTGCCAGTTTGCTGGAGCGCCTGTTTGGTAATACCGGTTGAGCGCCTGCTGGTAATCGGGGCGCTCGTCGCCGAAGATTTCGCGGTAAGGATCGAGAAAGTTTGTGCCGCGCACGAGGCGATCCCAATAATAGTGGCCAATCTCGTGGCGGAAGTGCCCCAGCAGGGTGCGGTAAGGCTCCTTCATGGCGTGGCGCACGGTTTCGCGGGTGGCGTCGTCGGCTTCCGCGATATTTAGGGTGATGACGCCTTCGTCGTGGCCGGTCAAGACCTTGGTTGTGGTTCCGTCGGGATTCACGATGTCCGAAAGAAAACGAAAGGCCAGGCCGTTCTGGGGGGCGTCTTTTTTTCGGGCGATCGGCAAATTCAGGCGGATCAGACTGTAGACGACCCTGCGTTTGGCGGCTTCGACGAGCGCCCATAGCCCCACGTTGATTTCGCTGCTGAGATCGGGAATCACTTCATTGAGGCGGCAGGAAGCGCAGAAGGTCTCGTCCTTTTCTTTTTCCGGGATCATCCAGTTGCAGACGGCCGCCTTCACGTAATTCTGGCATTTGCGATACAGACCTTCCTGATTCTGACCGATGCTGGTGGGCCGCCAGAAGCCCTCGCCGGCAGGCTCGATGCTGGCAAGGCGAAGCTCCTCGGGAAGGAATCCGAGTTCGCGGCCGCAGTTTACGCAGGCGACATTTTGAAAAAAGATGAGCTGTCCACAGACGCACGAATAGGTTTTCATTTTCTTCCCGGTGCTTTTGGTTAGGAGCTAGTCTATGAATCTTCCTGCGAAATTCATGGCGGGGTGACTCGAAAGGACGAGCCGGGAGAATGAAGTCGTCAACATCCACATACCGCCGCGTGAGGAATTTCTCCCGGCCCCGATGGTTCGTGAGACGCCGTAAACTACTTCCTGCTGCCCGATCCGGAATGGCTCGATTTCTGGTGTTCTCTCAATTCGGTGGGAGAGTTGAACGTCTGGCCGCACTGACTGCATTTGTGTTGCTCTGGCATAGCTGGCCTCCTGGGCGATTTGCTCGATGCGAGACGCTTTCGTAGCCGCCTCGCTATAAAAGTGTAGTCCACCGGGACGTTTCGGCAATCCATCGAAGCCTGTACGACAGCCGGGGATGGCCTGTAAGAGCCCGTGCGAGGCTATAGCCAAGCGGCAAAAGCTGGCGGTTTTCTCGAGAAACCGTACATCGTTGAGCAACCGTCAAATAAAGTAAGTTTGTGGTACTCTTCCGGGCGTCACAAACGACGGTAATGGGCGTCTCTAGTTTGGGTCGGCAGGCTGTTTGGGCGGCGTGCGACCGCGCTTTGGCGGTAGGTTGTTGGTGCAAAACGGAGGACCATCGTGGGTAAGATCGAGTCGAATTCGAGGGCGGTTATCAGGCTCGCCGGAGTTGCCGCTGTTTCCCTGTGCGCCGCGCTTTTCCTCGCGCCGGGATTCGCCGCCGCGCAAAGCGAGTGGCTGACGTGGGGCCACGATCCGGGGCGCACCGGCTGGAATACTTCCGAGACAACGCTGACGAAGGACAATGTGGCGCATCTCGAACTGAAGTGGAAATCGCAGCTCTCGACTGTTCCGAGGCCGGAGGTGCTCTCGACGCTGACGGCTCCCCTGGTCGCCACGGTGGACGGACCGCAGGGGCCCAAGACGCGCATCTTCGTGGTGGGGAGCGACAATACTGTTTACGCGATCGACTCGGAAACCGGCGAAGTGAGCTGGCAGAAGCAATTTCCCAACACGGCAACGCCCCCGAAGGCCGCCAGCTGGCTTTGCCCCAACACGCAAAATTCCACGCCGGTGATCGACAAGGAGGCGGGGATCATTTACGTGTCGACGAACGACGGCAAAATCCGGGGGCTCAGCCTCGCGAATGGCGACGAGCGCATGCCGGCGACTACGTTTACCGATCCTTTCGCGCGCAACTGGAGTCTGAACCTGATCGACGGCGTCATTTATTCTTCGAACGCGCGCGGTTGCGGCAACGCTCCCGCACACCTTACGGCCATGGATTTGAAGGACCCTTCGCATCAAATCACGGAGTTCTATACGGGCACCGGGCGGCCTTCCGGCGTGTGGGGACGCGGCTCCGTGGTTGCGGGACCGAAGGCGATTTACATGCAGACGGCTGACGGACCGTACGATCCGGCATCCGGCAGCTTCGGCGATAGCGTTCTCTCCGTCACTTACAAAAACTTCCGGCTGCTCGATTCCTATACGCCGAACAACTGGGCGTATCTGCGGGAGAAGGACCTGGACCTGGGGGCGGCGAATCCCGTGCTGTTCCCGTTCCAGAAATGGACGATCGTAGCGTCGGCGGGCAAGGAGTCGACGATTACGCTGCTCGACGCCGACAACCTGGGAGGGACTGACCATCACACGCCGCTCTACCAATCGCCTCGGTGGGGCAACGACGAAGTCCTCCTGGCCGGGCGCGGCCTTTGGGGAGCTATGGCGACCTGGCAGGATGTCGATGGGAAGCGATTCGTGTTGCTGCCGCTGTGGGGACCGCCGTCGAAGGATGCGCCAGCGTTCAAATACTCCTACGGGAACGCGGATCAGGGGAGCGTGATGGCGTTTGAGGTGAGCGTCGATCCGGCTAAGAATACGCCGACGCTTGTTCCGACTTGGATGTCGCGCGATATGCACGTGCCGGACCCGCCGGTGGTGGCCAATGGCATCGTCTACGTGCTGCAAACCGGGGAAAATACCGCGCAGAAGGCCGACGCGAAGGCGCGGAGTACGCCCGTCACCAACGCGATTCTCTACGCGCTGGACGGGGAAACCGGGCAGCAGCTCTACTCCAGCGATAAGGCGATCGATAGCTGGACGCACTTCAGCGAGCCGGTGGTTGCGGGCGGGAACGTTTACGTTTCCACCTGGGATGGAAGAGTCTATGCTTTTGGACTGAAGAAAAAGTAACGCAATTTGCCGCCGATCGACGAAAGATCAGCCAAAAACGGCGATGAGGAGTTAACGCGATGGAATTCACGATGGAATTGAGGACGATGAACAAGACAGGTATACGGCGGGTGATTCGGCTGGGTGTTCCGTGGCTTGTGCTGGCGATTCCACTGGCGGCGGCTTCGTCCCGCATCTACGTGGCGAACACGGCGGGAACTTCGGTGTCGGTGATCGACCCGGCGAAGAACAAAGTGGTGCAGGAGATCGGCGGCATTCAGGTGCCGGAGGGAGTGGCGGTCTCGCCGGATGGGAAGCGCATCTACATCACCCAGTTCCCCGAGAAAATTCTCACCGTTGTGGATCGAAAGACCGGCAAGAAAATCAAAGAGGTGCCGGTCAGCGGACACGCGAACGACATTACGGTTACCCGCGACGGGCGTTTCGTTCTGGTCTGCGACGCGGAGACACCCGGCGGGCTGGACATCATCGACGCAGCCACGCTTGAATTGGTGAAGAGCATCCCGACGAAGACCAAGCAGCACGACATCGCCGTCACGCCCGACAGCAAGTACGCGATTGGCACTTCCGAAGGCTCTGGCGTGCTCACCGTGTTCGATCTTCAGACCCAGACAATTGCCTGGGACCATAAGTTCGAGATGGGGACGCAGGTGCTGGCGATCGAGGCGAATCCCGACGGCTCCGCTCACCGGCTGTTCCTGCAGCTGGGCAAGCTGCGCGGCTTTGCGGTGATGGATTTCGCGACGCGCCAGGAAGTCACCCGGGTTACGTTCCCGGACGACGAGCCAACGGTGGTGCCCAGCGGGGCTCCCAGCCACGGGATCGGCATCGCGCCGGATGGGAAGACGCTGTGGGCCAACAGCCGAATTTACGATGCCGTGTTTGTCTATTCGCTCCCCGACATCAAGTTGCTGGGCCGCGTTCATCTGCCAGAAGTGATGCCGCCAGGGCACGATCCGATTGGCGGTTCGCCCAACTGGGTGACGTTCAGTCCAGACAGTAAAACAGCGTACATCTCGAACGGCGCGGACAGGTCGGTGTCCGCTGTGGACGTGAAGACGATGAAGGCGGTGGCGCGCATTCAAGTGGGGGAGCAACCCGGCCGGATGACAGCGTCTTTGCTTTCCAAGTAGCAATTCCGGCGGAGGCTTACTCACCCGCAGCGTAATTCACTTTTCGGAGACGATCTCGCGATGATTCGAATTTTCTCGAAGGAAGTTGCCGGTTTTCTGCTTTTGATCGCTGCCGGTTTTGGAGCGGCGCAGTCCCTCGCACGGCAGGAAGCGTCAAAACCGGTGCAGTCGCTCGATTATGAATTTTTCAAGGCGCGCGTCGAGCCCATCTTTCTGAGGGACCGGCCGGGCCATGCCCGCTGCTACTCCTGCCACGGATCGGGAAACGGGCCGCAGTATCTGGTGAGGCTGTCTCCCGGCAGCACTACCTGGACTGAAGAACAATCGCGGCAAATTTTCGAGAATGTCTCTAAGCTGGTCAATCGCAACGACCCGATGAACAGTCGCTTTCTGATTCATCCGCTCTCGCCCGTGGCGGGAGGCGACATCGAGTTTGTCCACACGGGTGGAAGGCAGTTTGAATCCAAGGACGATCCCGAGTGGAAGGCCATGGCTGCGTGGGCCAGCGGCGAAAAGCTGAAAGCCTCCAACTAACCTCAGTAATCTGCGTTTTCGAGATGCTTAGAGAGCAAAGGCAGAAGCAGAAGACCGACCCTTAAAGCCGAAGGGTCGGGCACCCGCAAAGGCAACCAGCGGCTCTACGAGATTGTTTCCACGCTTGGGCTGACGCTGGCCGCCGTCTTGTTTCGCAACGCCAGATATCTTTCCAGAACTACATCTAGTTCTTGCGGGCGGATTGGCTTGGTTAGGTAGCCGTCCATTCCGGCGGCCATGCAGCGTTCCTGGTCGCGTTTCATTGCGTGGGCGGTGAGCGCGATGATCGGCTGATGTTTTCCGGTGGCGGCTTCTTTCCTGCGAATGGTCGCGGTGGCTTCGAGGCCGTCCATTTCCGGCATCTGGACGTCCATGAAAACCAGGTCGAAGGGGCCGGCTTCCAGGGCTTCGACAGCCTTGCGTCCGTTGCAGGCGACGGTTACGCGGTGTCCTCTTTTTTCGAGAAGGCGGGTGGCCAGACGCTGATTCACGACATTGTCTTCGGTGACTAAAATATTAAGGACTTCGCTGGAATCGCGGGCATCGTGGAGCGAGTACCGCGTGACGAGGGGAATCGCGCCGGATTGGGCCTGTGCACCTAGCACGCGGGCGATTGCCTCGCGTAGTTCGGACTGGCGAATGGGCTTGAGGAGGTAGGCCGCGACGCCCAGTGCTTTGCAGCGATCCGCGTCTCCGCGGTGGCCCGCCGACGTGAGCATCATGATGGTGGCAGTGCGCAGCTCCGGCCGCTCACGAATTCTTGCGATTAGGTCGAAGCCATCCATGTTGGGCATGTGCATGTCGGTTAAAACAAGTCCGTAGGGCTTTCCCGCGTCCGCGGTCGAAAAAAGTTCTTCCAGGGCTTCCTGGCCGCCCCCGACGGCCGTCGAAGGCATTTCCCAGCGGGTCAGCATACCCTTCAGGATTCGCTGGTTCGTCAGGTTATCGTCCACGATAAGCACTTTGACTCCCCGCAGGATTTCCGGCGGGGCAATCGCTCCGACCAGGGGCTTGGCCTCCGTGGTTTTCACCTTGGTGGTGAAATAAAACCTGCTGCCTCGATCCGGTTCGCTTTGCACCCAGATTCTTCCGCCCATCATTTGCACCAGGCGCGCCGAGATGGTGAGGCCGAGACCGGTTCCTCCGTATTTCCGGGTTGTCGAAGTATCGGCCTGCGCGAAGGGATCGAAAATCAGGTTCTGCTTCTCGACGGGAATTCCGATTCCAGTGTCCGACACGCAGAAGCGCAGGATGCGCTCCTCGCCTTCTTCCTTTTCCACGGACACCTTCAGGCCCACTTCACCCTGGTGGGTGAACTTGACGGCGTTGCCGATGAGATTGACGATGATTTGGCGCAAACGGCTGGAATCGCCGTTGACGGCCTCGGGCACTTCCGGGGCAATCTCGCAAAGCAATTCGAGGCCTTTTTCGTGCGCCCGGAGCGCGAGAGTCTTGAGGGTGGCTTCCAGCGTATCCCGGAGATTGAAATCGACCGCTTCCAGGTCGATTTTCCCCGCTTCGATCTTGGAGAAATCGAGAATATCGTTGATCACGGTGAGAAGGGCATCGGCGGAAAGCTTCACCGTGTCCAGATATTCCTTCTGCTCGGAGTTGAGCTCGGTCTCCAGCGCGAGTTCCGTCATTCCGATGACGCCGTTGAGAGGAGTCCTGATCTCGTGGCTCATGTTGGCCAGGAATTCGCTTTTGGCCCGGTTCGCTTCTTCTGCCACGTCTTTGGCGCGGGAGAGCTCCGCGGTGCGCTTTTCGACTCTTTGTTCCAACTCGGCGTTCAACTTTTGAAGGGCGGCATCGCGCTGCTGAATCCGTTCGAGCATGTCGTTAAAGGACGCGACCAGGGTTCCGACTTCGTCGCGGCTTTGTATGGTGCCCCGCAGCGTAAAGTCCTCGCTCACGGAGACGATTTCGGCGAGTTCCGCCAGCTTCAGAATAGGGGCGGTTGTGATGCTCAGCAGGCGGGAAGAAACAAGATAGGTGGCCAGGAGGGAAAGGAGAAGGACGAAAGCGGCGATTTTGGTGTATTCGACGATCTTGGCGCGAAAGCCCGTCAAATCGGAAACGATGGCGATGGAACCGGCCTTTTCACCGTTCATGGCTACGCTGCGAAAAAGCACGAGCGAATCCGGTGTGAATGTCGCCCCGTCCGGCTGCCAGGAAGGCATCCCGACTTCCGAGCCGGTATTCGGGCGGCGATATTCGGCGAACACTTTGCGGTTCGGGTCGTATAAACGTGCGCCCAGGATGTGCGGTTCGGTCCTCAAGGCGCCGAGAATATCGGCCGCGGTCTTCTGGTCGTTGAATACCATGGAAGCCGCCGCGTTGGCTCCCAGCGTGTCGGCGAGCGCGGAAAGCTCATTCGTGGTGCTGGCGCGAAAGCTTTTGCGTTCGTAAGCGGCCAGGCCGACGCAGGCCATCACTAGCCCCAGCACGCTGGAACAGAGGATCAGCAGGGTCAGTTTTCGCCTTATGGACAGATCCTGGAAGCGCATCCGCTCTCCCTTTTCTCTAACCCTGTTTTCCGAAGACGTTCTTCGCGAGCAGCAGCAGCCGCGAGCTGAATTTCAGGCCCGCGGGATCGGAGGCTTTCAAGTTGATCTCAAACCGCACTTTGTCCTGGTCCAGAGTGAATCGAATCATGCCGCCTCGCGAGATGAAGTCGTCGGACTCGCCCACGGTCATCACCGCGGAAGTGCCAAGCCCTTCCAAAATTTTCGCAAGATGCGGGTTCTCGGCGTTGCTGATGAATAGAACCTGGCAAGTGCCGGCCTCTTGCGGCTGCTTGAGATGCAGAACCCGGATAGGCTTCGTACCGATGGTCTTTCCGTTGAGCGTGTTTTCGAGCTCTCCGCGGAAAGGATCGTCCCCCAGAGTGCAGAGGTCGAACGACGGGCCGCCTGCGGCGGCAGTGGGCCAGTCCACCAACTGAGCGAAGTGAAAAAGAAACCCGGCCTTCACGTGGTATTCCTCGGTTTTGCCCTGGGCGTGCGAGGGCCCGTACGCCGCCATGAGGATCAGCAGCAGTAGTAGGGCGCGACGGCGAAACAAGGAAGTCGCGGCAACGCCCGCCGGCAGATCCCGGGAATGGCTGGGCGGGACAGAATCCGGCACGATGCAAAGAGGGCGGTTCAACAGAGAACTCCCGGTCCCGAATGTCCACGTGAATGTGACCTATCGCGGCGCCGCGTTTCGTCCCGACGGAAGCGGCGAAACTGCGGGCCCCTTCCTAAGGATTCGGACCACTTCCCAGACGGCACCCTATAGGAGATATCGTTGGATAAGCTGCTTATCTTTAATGATTTCTGCTGACTGTTACCGAGGCGTACGCCCAAGGGTCTGAGTAATCGGCGGGGCCAAGGGTCGATTCCGTCGGCCCTTGGTCTTCAGAAGGGTAGTGTGCGTGTGGCCCGAGCGCGAGATTCGCGCGCCGCCGCTGTTTTCGCGCCGTGGGCTTCGGCCTGCTAGTTCTTGCCGGCGGAGAAACGAAGGCCCACGTATACGACGCGGCCCTGTTCGACGGGGATCTCATCCACGCTGGTAAATCCCCAGCTCGGCAGCCACACGCGGAAGTCGGTCAGGTTGTTCGCGTGCACCACGAAAGACACCCCGGTTCTGTCCGAAAGGTGGAGAGCCTTGCCAAGGTCGTAACGCAGGTCTCCGTTGAGAATATTATGCCAGCCCTGAACCGGGTTGACGGAATTGCTGTAGCCGTTGATCGTCCCGTCGGAGACTTCGAACAGGCTGACCGATAGGCCGTGCCGGTCCTCGTAGCTTCCGCCGGCCTTAAAGCCCAGGTTGGGAATGGGAGTGACATCGCTCCTCCCGTTCCCGTTCACGTTGGTCTGATAGAGCATCGATCCTTCCAGGAAGAAGTCCTTCCGGAAATAATACTTTCCCTCGAGCTCGGCGCCGTTGAAGGTGAGCTCCCCGAGGTTCACATAACGAATCGGCTTGCCGCTGACGGAGACAATGCTGTTGCTCTGTTTGCTGTGAAAATAATCCACGTCGGCCTGCAAGCGGCCTCCCTGGAAGCCTATGCCGAGATCGAACGTGCCGACTTTTTCCGGCTGCAGATTGGTGTTGCCCACGATCCCGGGCCTATTCAGGTGAAGTTCGTCCAGCGCGGGGGCACGAAAGGCCTGGCCGTAGAGCGCCTTGATGCTCATCCACGGCGAAGGACTCCAGACCGCACCGCCTCGCGGCACGGCGTTCAGCGAGATGTCGCCGATCTTGTTGGACTGGAAGCCGCCGATGAGTTTCAGATCGTGCCGCAATTGATGGTCGATCTGAGCGTAAAACGCGCCCCCGGGCCGTGTGCCCTGCGCGGCTATCTGATGGGGAATGACGGCGGTATATTCCTCCGTACCGGCGATGCGATTGAAGAGCGCGCCGGCCGTCAAGCGGTCCTTACTGCCGAGAGTGATCAGGTTGGTCCATTCGGCGACAAGCTCGTTGGAATCCCTGGACGTGCTCGGATACGGAATCTCGCCGAAAGTCGTACGCGTGAAAGTGACGTTGAAATCCATGTCCCAGTTTTTGGTGGCCTTGTGGTCGTAGCCGAGATTCGCGAAGTCCCGGGTCAGGCGGGTCTCGCCCACGGTGCCCATCACGAAGGCGGTGGATTGCCACTCCGTGAAAGCGGACATGAAGCTCAGGCCCTTGTAGTCCGATTCAAAGTAAGCGCCCACACCCCGGTCTACCACCGTTACGTTTTGTGTATTCGGCACGTGCGGCGCAACCGGAGAATTTCTCAAGGGAATAGGAACGGAGTAGGTAACCGGCCAGTCCGGGGCGTCGTGAAGCTGCGCCGCTCCCACCGCGCTGAGGTCGCCGCGCTTGTACATGAGCTGCGCCGAAGAATCCACGGCGCCCTTGGCTCCGCCGAGCGCGTCGGCGGTCACCTGGTTGTTTTTTGCCTTCCGCGTGATCAGGTTGATCACCGCCGAGAAGGCGTCGGTTCCATAGAGCACCGAGCCGGGGCCGCGGATTACTTCAATGCGATCGATGATCTCCACGGGAAACGATTCGAGAAGATCGGATATGATTCCGCCCTCCTGCACCTCTCGCGTCGGGCGTCCGTTGATCAGGAAAAGGATGTGACCGCCGGCGGTTTTGGTCTGGTCGCCGCGGGCCGCCACCATGCTGCGGTCGGTGAAGTACTGGCTCGTTCCGGTCAAGCCGGTTACGCGCTGGAGGATTTCACCGAGCGTCATGCCGCCGAAGCGGCGCAACTCGTCGCTGGTGACCACGGACATGATGCTGGGCGCGTCCGACAGCTTGTCCGTGAAGCGGGAGGCCGTGGTCACATCGATGTTCATCAGCGCTTCGATGTCCATTGAGGTTACGTCCGCCCCGGCCGCGGTGCTGCCCGCGGTCTGCGCGGCTTGCTGTGCCGGCGTAGCGGACGCAAGTATGAAGAACAGAAATGCCGCGCCCCAGGGTGCTTGCCACGTTGGAACGAGCGCAAATAATTTGGAATTTCTCATCTTGAGCCTTTCCCGGAGCCGCTGAGAGCTCCCCGCACCTGTTCCGTTGCTATTGAGTGCGCGAAATTTCCGGCCTGGCCGTGTGACAAAAAATGTATCGGCGAATTAGAAGCGAAGCTTTAGGACGGGAACGGAAGCAGAGGAAGCAAAGGACGCAGAGGAGGTTGATGAGAAGACGGTAATTTGATCGCGCTGCACGCTAAGAAGCGCGGGAATCGATTGAAGATCAGGGGGAGGGAGAAGGCGAGGTAGGGGAGAATCCTGCCGGATAGGGCCACGTGAAGCTGGGAAACTCGGCAATTCGAGGAAGCGACAAAAATGGAGGAGGTTTTCTCCTCTACATCATCTGCCTCCTCAACTTCCTTTGCCTCAATGTTGAAGCGACTGCTGCGGCTCGAGAAGCATGCCCACCAGATCGTGCATGAAGGCGGCCGCGCGAGCGCCGTCGACGACGCGATGATCGGAGGAAAGCGTCAGGGACATCATCGGACGCACGGCGGGGTGGCCGTCCACCGCGACGACGCGGTCTTTGATGGCGCTGACCGCCAGAATGCCGGCTTGCGGCTGGACGATGATCGCGGTGAACGAGTCCACATGATGCATGCCGAGATTGCTGATGGTGAATGTGGCGCCGGAGAGATCTTCCGGGCGCAGGCGGTTGGCGCGGGCGCGTTCGGTGAGGTCGCGGCGCTGCACGGCGATTTCGCCGACGCCTAGCTTTGCGGCGTTGCGAATCACGGCGGTGACGACGCCATCGTCGACGGCCATCGCGACCGCTACGTTAATTTCGGGATTGAGGCGGATGCCCGTACCGGTCCAGGTGCCGTTGACGCGTGGGTGCTTGGCCAGCGTGCGAGCCACGAGGGCGACGAGTACGTCGGTGTGCGTGGGGCGAACACCTAGCGATTTCTCGATGTCGCGCAGCAGCTCGCCGCGCGCGTGGTTGAGAGCGGAGGCGTCCAGTTCGCGGGTGACGAAAAAGTGCGGCACGGTCGTCCAGCTCTGCGTCGTGCGCTCGGCCATCAGGCGGCCGATGGAGCTCAGCTTTTCTTCGCCAGCACCCGAGGGCGCTGCCGCTGCTGTTCCTGCGGGAGCTGATGCTGCGGCCAGAATGTCGGCGGCGAGAATTTCGCCGTCGGGGCCGGATCCGCGCAATGTCGCGATGTCGATGTTGTTCTCTTTGGCGAGGCGGCGCGCTTTCGGAGAGATGCGCACCTGCCGCCCGTCGGACGGCGCCCCAGCCGGAGCGGCTTTTGGGGCTTGCGCGGCGGCAGAAGACGCAGCGGAAGCAGGGCGCGCGGCGTCGGCAGCGGCTTGCGTCGGGGCGTCTCCCGTGGGAACACTTTCCCCGGGGCCTAGCAGCCACGCAATGGTGCGTCCGACGGGGATCACGTCCCCGGGCTGCGCTTTTACGCCGCCGAGAATTCCTTCCGCCTGGGCTTCGACTTCGACTACGGCCTTGTCCGTCTCCACTTCGAGCAGGATTTCGCCTTTGGCTACGGCTTCTCCTTCTTTCTTGCGCCAGGAGACGAGCTTGCCGGTGTCCTGCGCCATTTCGAGAGCGGGCATTACGACGCTGATAGCCATGGTCGGGTCGACGATCCTTGAGAGAATTTTTACAGGCAGTGGCTCAGCCAATCACGGCTATGCCGCACAGCTGGAGCGCGCGGTCCACGAAACCGGCTGACAAGGTACCGCAAAAGCAGAAATCAATTCAACAATTCCAACAAAGAGCAGCCCAAGAACGTGCCCGCCACCCGCGCGCACGGCTGCAAAAGCTTCGCTTAGTCGGCGACGCCGATCCCTTCGGACTTGGCGCTTTCTTCCACCATTTCGCGGACGTGGCGGCTCGGCGCCGCTTCGGTCTCGCGGGTGGTCGGAAGAGGGCCGTTCACGGTGTAATAGCGCTGGCCGGCGACGAGGAGTTCCTCGGCAGGGAAGCGCGTGATCACTTCGTGGCCCGTTTCGGTGACGACGATTTCTTCCTCGATGCGTGCCGCGCTCCAGCCGTCTGTGGAAGGCCAGAAAGTTTCCAGCGCGAACACCATGCCCGGCTTGAGCACGTATTCCTGGTTGAACGAAACCAGGCGGCTGATCACCGGCTTCTCCCAGATGGCCAGGCCGATGCCGTGCCCGAATTGCAGCGCGAAGGCGGCTTCTTCGTCGGGGAAGCCAAACTCTTTCGCCTTGGGCCACACGGAAGCCACTTGCGCGGTGGTGCGCCCGGGGCGGATGAGCTCGATGGAAGCGTCAATGTAATCGCGGCAGCGCTTGTAAGCGTCCACCATGGCGTGCGGGGCATAGCCGACGCTGAAAGTGCGGTAATAGCAGGTGCGGTAGCCCATGTAGGAATGCAGCACGTCGTAATAAACCGGGTCGCCGGGCCGCAGGGTGCGGTCGGAGAAGACGTGCGGGTGCGGGCAGCAGCGCTCGCCGGAGATCGCGTTCACCGCTTCGACGTACTCCGAGCCCTGGTCGTAGAGCACTTTGCTCATCAGGCCGACCGCTTCGTTTTCCTTCATGCCAGGGCGCATCGCGCGATAGAGCTCGTCGTAGGCGACGTCGACCATCATGGCGGAGTGGTTGAGCAGCGAAATTTCGTCGCGGGTTTTGATCACGCGGGCGTCGGACATGAGCTGCTGGCCGTCGACGATCTTGATCCCTTCCTTTTGCAGCGCGAAGAGAATGGGCGGCTCGATGATATCGACGCCGAGGGGTTCGTTGTGCAGGCCGAGCTTTTCGAGTTCGCGCTTGATCTTCTTGGCAACGTCTTCGGCGCGGCCGGTTTCAGGCGACATAGCTCCGCGGAGCAGGCCGATGCCGGGGCGGGAACGCTCGCCCAGCCAGGGGCAATGCAATTGATGATGCTTGGCGGCGGAGCCGAAGTCCCAGAGGATCGGCTCGGAGTTCTGGGCCAACAGCGTGAAGCGGCTGTTCTTGTCCTGCGCCCAGGTGCCGATGTGAGTGGAGGTGATGTAGCGCACGTTGTTCATGTCGAAGCAGAGCAGCGCGCCCATCTCGGATTTGGCTAGCAGGGCTTTGACGCGGTCGAGGCGCTCGCGGCGCAGCCGGTCAAAATCGATACGCTGTTCCCAATCAACCGCCATCGATCCGTATGTGGGTAGTGCCATGGAAAGCCTCCTTACCAGGCCGAAGAGAGATCCCTCACTGCGTTCGGGATGACAACGAAAAGCAAATGCAACACACCAAATGCAAAATAGAAACTAAGAAGCCCGTTAGCTCCGATTACAGAGCGCGCGGGCCGCTTCAAATACCTGCTTCTCGCTGGGCACCGTTGAGTCTTCGAGCGCGGGCGAGAACGGAATGGGCACGTGCATCGCCCCCATGCGCTTTACGGGGCCGTCGAGATAATGGAACGCGCCTTCGGTGATCACCGAGGCGATTTCTCCCGTCACGCCGTAGCGATGGTAGCCCTCGTCGATGACGATGCATCGCGAAGTTTTCTTCACCGAGTCGATGAGCGTTTTCTCGTCGAGCGGCCACGTGGTGCGGGGGTCGACCACTTCAGCGCTGATGCCGATTTCGTCGAGCATCTTCGCGGCACCCAGGGCGATCTGCACCATGCTGCTGGTGGCTACCAGGCTGATGTCGCTGCCCTCGCGCTTGACGTCCGCTAGGCCGATGGGAATTGTGTACTCTTCGACGGGCACCGGACCCTTGAAGCGGAACATCATTTTGTCTTCGTAGAAAACCACCGGATTTTCGTCGCGGATCGCGGACTTCATCAGGCCTTTGGCGTCGTAGGGCGTCGAGGGCATCACGACTTTGAGTCCGGGAATGTGGCTGAACCACGCATGCAGCGACTGCGAATGCTGCGCGGCCGAGCGCCGCGTCGCGCCCAAAGTGGTGCGCAGCACCATGGGAACTTTCCACTTGCCGCCCGACATGTAATGGACCTTGGCCGCCTGGTTCACCATCTGGTCCATGATCAGGCAGACGAAGTCGCCGAACATGATATCCACGATCGGCCGAAGCCCCGTCATGGCCGCTCCCACTCCCAGGCCCGTGAATCCCGCTTCCGAAATGGGCGTATCGATCACGCGATCGGTGCCGAATTCCGTGGAAAGGCCGGTGAGCACTTTGAACGGCGTGCCCGCCTCGGCGACGTCCTCCCCCAGCAGGAAGACGCGCGGGTCGCGGCGCATTTCCTCGGCGATGGCTTCGCGGACGGCTTCTCCCAGGGTTATTTCACGCTGCGCTGTTGCTGTCATGGTTTCCGGCATGGCTCTCCCGCTTAGGCGTAAACGTCTTGGTCGACTTCTTCCGGCTGGGGATACGGTGTATCCAGCGCGAATTTAGCCGCCTGTTCGATTTCGGTTTTTATTTCTTTGTCGATAGCCGCAAGCTGCGCTGCGTCCGCCAGCTTTTCCGCAATGAGCCAATCCGCGAGCAACTTGATCGGATCGCGTTCGGACAGCCACTTGCTTTCTTCCTGCTTGGTGCGGTACTCGCGATTCATATCGCCCACGTGATGCCCGCGGTAGCGATACGTGTTGGCCAGCAGGAACGAGGGACCTTCGCCCTTGCGGGCCCGGTCCACGAGCTTTTCGGTTGCGGCGTTGACGGCGCGCACATCCTGCCCGTCCACGCTGACCCCATGCACTCCGAATCCCTCCGCGCGCGTGAGGATGTCTCCCGCGGTGACCTCGGAGAAGTGCGTGTACTCGTTGTACATGTTGTTTTCGCAAACGTAGATGGCCGGAAGCTTCCAGATGGCCGCGAGGTTCATCACTTCGTAGAGCACGCCCTGGCCAAGCGCGCCTTCCCCGAAGAAGCAGACGGCGACGCTGCCGGTGCCCAGTTGCTTGGCAGAGAATGCCGCGCCCGTGGCGATGCCGGCGCTACCGGCGACGATGGCGTTGGCGCCCAGGTTGCCGGTGGAGGGATCGGCGATGTGCATCGAGCCGCCCTTCCCCTTGCAATAGCCGGCTTCCTTGCCCAGCAATTCGGCGAACATGCGGTCCGGGTCTGCGCCCTTGGCGAGGCAGTGCCCGTGGCCGCGGTGCGTGCTGGTGATGTAATCTTCCTTGCGCAGCGCGTCGCAAATGCCCACTGCGACGGCTTCTTCGCCAATATACAGGTGCGCGAGGCCCGGCATAATGGCACGGGTATACAGGTCATTGACCTGCTCTTCAAACAACCGGATCGCCATCATCCGGCTATAGGCCCCCAGCCACTTCTCGGCGGCGGCTTTATTGGCACTGCGATCGTTTACGGCCACAGTCGTTTTCATCGCACTCCTGGATACGCAGGTTATTTTTGAGTACGCGTATTATCCCACTTATGTGATCGGGGGATCAACGTTGCCTATCGAGAACAGGGAGAACTCATCCTGGGGCCACGCCGTCGCTCCTATCTTCTCATGGAGCAGTTGGTATCTTCCAGCGTAGAAAAGCAGAGGCTTGTCGTCCCGCGACTCGAAATGCTGCACGTGGCCGACGTAAAGCGTATGGTCGCCGGCTGGGTGCACGTCGATCACTTTTACCGCAAAGTAGGCCACGGCGCCATCGATCAACGGAACGTCGGCCCGCGTGGTAAAGCGGATGTGCAGGCCTTCCTGTGTACGGCCCGCGAAGTGATTGCTCAACTGCTCCTGTTTTTCAGCCAGCACGCTTACGCCGTAGTGGCCCGCGCTGGGCAGGATTTTGTGCATGTAGGAGCGGTTGTCGAGCGACACCAACACCAACGGGGGATCGAGCGATACGGAGACAAACGCATTGGCGGTCATGCCATGCGTTTGCCCCTCGTAGCTGGCCGTAATGATGGTGACGCCGCTGGCGAACCGGCCTAACGCGCTCCGAAACTGCCGCGCGTCAAATGCCGGCGCCGGTGGTGGAGCGCTTTCGGCCGACTCGCCTCCGCCTCGCTTAAGGCTTTCCGTTTCCATTCTTCTTCATCACCGCGCTGAAGTCGTCCGGGTTAATTAGGTCCGGCACCGTCCAGCCGTCGAGGTTGTATTCGCTCATGCACTGCTCGGCGAAACCCTTGTACTTCGCCGACTGGCCCATCATGTCGGCGACCATCAGGCATTCGAAGCGAATGCTCTCGTGGTTGCCGAAGTAATTGCGCTCGTAGAGCTCGTGACGGCCGCCGAATTCGGTGCCCATCGCGTCCCACATCAGCTTCATGAGCTTCACGCGGTCCTCGGCGCTGTACCCGTTCGAGCCCCGGACAAACTGATCCAGGTATTTTCGCGTTTCGGGCTGCTTGAAGTCGCTCGAGTGCGAAGGCAGGTAAATCAGCGCGCTGGCCAGCGTGTTCTCGATGATTTCCTTCAGCCGGGGATACGCGATGCTGGACATCACTCGGTACGCCAAGCCGTAATCGAGGTTGGGCAGCACGTACCCCGGTGTCCAGGGGTTCACGGTGCGGGCCATGGAATCCGTCAGCGACCAGAACAGGTTCCGCCAGGCCAGCACTTCGCCCACGGCCGCCTGCACGCCGCGGAATTCCTTGGAGCCGGTGGCGTCGACGCCCTTGAGCAACAGCCCGGCGATGAAGTCGAGCTTTACCGCGAGGCGCGTGCAGCCGTGGAACATGAAGCGCGGCAGGAATCCCGAGCGCGGGAAGAAGTGGTTGACCTTTTCGATGTCCCCATAGGCGAACACGTTTTCCCAGGGCACGAATACCTTGTCGAACACGATGATCGAGTCGTTTTCGTCCAGCCGGCTCGAGAGCGGATAGTCGAACGGGCTGCCCATCACTGTCGCCGTCATTTCATAGGACGGGCGGCAGAACAGCTTCAGCCCCGGTGCGGCCGTGGGTACGATGCAGACGAACGCGAAATCCTTCGTCTTGATCGGGAGCGCGCCGTTGTTGGCGATGAAGTTGTAGTGCGTCAGCGTGGAAGTGGTTGCCACCACTTTCGCTCCGCTGATGATCAGGCCGCCGTCGGTTTCCTTCTCGACGTGCATGTACACGTCGCGAACTTCGGCGAGTTCCTTGTTGCGGTCGACCGGAGGATTCACGATCGCGTGGTTGACGAAGGTGATCTCCTCGAGAACCTTCTTGTACCAGCGCTTGGCGTTTTCCTGGAAGGGCGTATAGAAATCGGAATTGGCTCCCAGAGTCGCCAAAAACGCCGCCTTGTAGTCGGGGCTGCGGCCCATCCAGCCGTAGGTGACCCGGGCCCATTCCACGATGGCGTCCCGCGCGCCGACCATTTCTTCCACGTTGCGCGAGGCCTTGAAAAACTTGTGCGTGTAACTGCCGTTGCCTGTCTCGGTGGGGCAGCACAGGATCGGATTCTTCTTGCTGTCGTGGACGGCGTCGTAGAGCCGCGCGAGCATCCGCACCGTGTTGCGGAATGCCGGGTGCGTCGTTACATCCTTGACGCGCTCGCCGTAAATCCATATCTCGCGGCCGTCGCGCAGGCTTTCAATGAATTCCTGCGATGTGTAGGGCTGCTTGCGGCCCCAGGTGTTTCCCGAGCTGCCCTCTATAACCGCTTGCATCTGGTCGTTTGTCGCCATCGATCTCTCTCCTTCGATTCTTTTTTATGTGCCGATTTCGAAAGCCGGCCGAATTCAGGCGCGGCGTGAATCTCTTTCCGTTTCCATCCACCTCAAATCGCAACAGAACTTATGCAAACTGCGCCCAATCCCGCTCGAACCGGAACACTTCCTTCGAGGGCGGCAGCGGCGCCTGCGTCTCGATCCAGCGCACCGGCTCGCTCCCCACGTTCTCGAAACTATGGATACAGCCGACGCTGGTCCAGATCACGTCTCCCGGACCAAGATCGTAGGTCTTGCCGTCGGCGACGGCCTTTACGCGTCCGCCCACGATGAAATAGGACTCCTCAAAGGTGTGGTCGTGGGGATCGATTTTCGCGCTGGGGGAGTATTGAATCAAGAACAAAGACTGGTGAATCGAGCCGAAAGACCGGTCGACGAACATCTTGATGGCCACGCCGGTGGTGGGATTAAAACCCTCCATCTGCGAGGCGCCGCCGGGCCGCGGCAAAGCGGATTCGTCAAAGTGGCCGAGTAACCCTTCGATCTTGTCGTGGAAGCGGATCGGCGAACCCTGGGAGACCCACTCGCCCTTTTCAAAAAAGGTGTCGCGTCCATGTTCCAGCGAGCGGGGCTGCGGCGCCTGCATTTCCAGCCATCGCAGGGGTTTTTCGCCCGCGTTGCGCCAGGTATGCGGCTTTCCCGTAGCGATCAATCCGTAGTTTCCCGGACCGACCTCGTAGCTCTGGTCGCCGATTTGAACGATTGCGTTTCCGTTCAAAATATAAAAGCTCTCCTCAAAGGAATGGCGATGCGGCTTGATTTCGCCGCCCGGGTCCAGGTAGCAGATTCCCACTCCCATGTGGACAGATCCCATGGAGTCATCCACATACGTGGCGCGCCGGTAGCCCGTGCTGTGTTTTTCGTAAGCCTTCGGAGTGCGCGCACTCGCTTCATCAATCTTCGAAACGTGATGCATCGATCTTCCCCCACGAACTCAACCGCTATTTTCGTGGCGTTAAGTTAACAGATTTGCCCCGCATCGGCTTGCAGAAATTAAACTTTTCTGAGCAGAATCATGACTCGGCGTCGCGATGGCGGGGAGTCACCGGAGGAGCCTGTCTTGAGTGCCTCTTTCTTGCACATTCCAATGGGGTTAGGGGCTATTTGAGGGGTTCGTGACACTTGACCGCGCCGGGGATTGGTATAGAATTAGTGGATTGCTTCTGTAATTGTGCGGAGTGCGAGACGGCTGCTCACACGAATGCGGTTTTTACGGTTGCCGAGACGCACGGTCGTGCGCTGCGGTCCGAGAATCGCCTGATTGCCCACAGCCAGACGATCGGCTGGCGCTCTCTTTACGCCGCGATTCTCGAAGAAGTACCCTTTCAGGCGACCGAGCCCCCGATTGGGCATCCCTCGCTGATTTATCATTTGTGCCGCCCGACTACGGTGTCGCGAAAAATCGAGGGCGGCCCCCGGGAGAAGGCCCTGATTGGGCCTCGGCGGTTCTGCCTGACTCCCGGCACTGCGGCAGCCCAGTGGGAGCATGCGGGCAATCCCGAAATTCTACAGATTTACCTGCGCGGATCGATCTACGCATCTGCTGTCAACGAGATGTACAGCTGCGACGTTTCGCAGGCGCCGATTGTGCCGCGTTTCGCCATCCTGGATCCGCTGCTCGAACAGCTGGCGATCACCATAACGACCGCTCTACGAGATGGCACCGTGGAGGATGGGCTTTACGTGGACACGTTGGCACATATGATCGCCGTGCACCTGGCTCGTCAATATTCCACTCGCTCTCGCATCGCGCACGGACCTACTCCGAAGGCCATCCCTGGCTGGAAGATGCGGCGGTTGATCGAGTTTGTGGAAGAGAATCTCGATCGCGACCTCAGCCTGGAGGCGATGGCTGGCGAAGTGGAGATCAGCCCTCTTTATCTGCCGCGCGCTTTCAAGACAGCGGTGGGGCAGTCTCCGCATCAATATGTGCTGGCGCGCCGCATCGAGCGCGCCCGGGAACTTCTGCGCGACACCGATCTGCCCATCGTGGATGTGGCCCTGTCGTCGGGATTTTCGTCGCAGAGCCACCTCTCCAATTGGTTCCTGCGCATGGTGGGCATCTCTCCCGCCGCTTACCGGCGGCAAAACAATCGCTCGTAAAACCCGTTTTCCTCCGGCTCGCACCGGCCTTGTATCCGCTCAACAGGCCGTGATAGCATCCGCCTCCGTTTGACACGCTCGTTCCTGTCGCGAAGATAAAGCCACAGAAATAAGGAGGCAATCGATGTCGCAAGGTAAGCAGGTAGGTGTGGGAGCGGCTGCCACACTGATCGTCATTGCCATCGCTCTGGGATTCATCTCGCGGTTTTCGTTCCCCATGTTTGCGGGGTGGGTTTCTTTCTATCTTCTGTGCATTATTCCCATGGAAATCATCGCCTCGGTGACGTGGGGAGGGCAGCAGCCGGCGTTCGTGGGGGCGCTCAAGCAGCCGGCAAAGGGGTTGGCCTACGTGGTGATATGCCTTCTGGCGGGCGCGATCATCGCGCCGGTCATGTTTGCCACCGTGGGGAAGAGCATCGGGCCTCCGACTCCCATGCTGATGATGTGTACCGTGGTCTCGGTGGTGATTACCTTCTGGCTGGCCATTATGTGGGGCGGCTGGCCGATCACGAAAATGATCAAGAACCCGGTGGCCGCGGGCCTGACGCTTCTGGTGGTCTGCTACCTGCTGAACTACCTGCTGTTCCGGATTTTCTTCAGCTACGAGTTTATGGCGGGTGCGCCGGTGTACGTGCCGTCGCTCGATCCGCATGGATTGTTCAACGCGTGGCTGGCCCAGGTGTTCTACTTGAGCGCGCTGATGATGATGTTCGTCGTCATCCATTTCGACTTGTGGCCCATGACGAAGTTTCCGGCGGTGATGCAGCAACCTGTGCTTGGCATCGTGTGGACGATTGTGGCGCTGGTGCTGGGAGGCGCGGCTTTTTACATCGGAGTGTTCGTGCTCAAGATGGACCCGGTGCAGTTCATGGTGCGGGTGCCGGTGCCGTTCATCTTTGGCACGATCGTTGTCCTCAACATGATGCAGGGAGCGATGTTTGCGAAACTGACGCAGCCGGTGAAGGGAATTGTGAGCACCGTGGCAGCCGCCGTCATAGGCTCGCTGCTGGCCATGGCTTATGGTCTGCTGGCTCCCGTCGTTACTGGAGTGTTGCGTCCGGGTCCGCCGCCTTATGATTTCGAGATATGGCTTGCCTCGGCGTTGCTTGGCGTCACGTTTCCGTTCCTCATTTTCCACGCCGAATTTTTCAAGCTGTGGCCGCTCAAGAGAGCGGGTAGCTGAGTCGTCGCAGCGCGCGCGGGATTATTCCAGGTCGGGCGGGGTGACTTTGGCGATCCAGGAAGGGTAGTCCGAGGTGTAGCAGGCGCGCTCCTGCAGGGCGTGGATGCGCTGCTCGATGGCAGCGACCTGGTTTTCAGAAAGTGGCGGGAGCTTTTCGATCTTTTCTTCGATTGTCTGGGTCTGCTCCGCGATTTGCGATTCCGCAGCCTTGTACATGCCGGAAAGAGAGCCGTTTCGGGCGCCTACTCCCAGATACGTTTCGATTAATTGGGTGGTCACCTTCTGGCTGTGTATGAGCGAGACGCGTATGTTCCCCTGGCCCGTCACCACGTTTCCCACGCCGTAGACGTGCTCGCAGCCTGTGTAGCGCGGCAGGTCTTCGTCGCTGAAGGTGTAATATTCGCCATTCATCGTGATCCCCGGGAGCCTCTCCGGAACCGATCCGATGGAGGAAATCACGAGCGGGGCTCGAATTTCATGTTCGGAGCCGGGAATGGGCTCGGCTTTGCGCCCTTCGATCTTTGTTTCGGCGACTTTCAATCCCACCAGGCGGTCGTTTTCGACGACGAGGCCAGTGGTTAGCCTGCGGTCCTGAACGCGGAACAAATACCTGTCGCGCGCCAGCTTGAGCATTTTGAGGCGGACCTGCTCGGTCTTCGCGATTTGCTCGGGTGTGGCATTGTCGGGGGGTTGGGCGAGCGGCATGTCCTGCTCGCGGCGGCGGTAGATCAGAAGACATCCCTTCACGCCTAAGTCCTCGGGCTTGACGCCATACGCTTTGCACGCGGCGGGAATGCCTTTCTCGAGTTGGTGCATGTCGGTAGTAATACCGATGGCTTTCAGCGCTCGTTCGTAGTTTTCCAGCTGAAGGACCTTCACCACGTCGATCGAGGCCAGCCCTCCGCCGACCACGAGAGTTTCATCGGGAGTTTCGTAGCGCGGTCCCGAATAGGCTGCTTCGTTTTTGTGGTTGTACCAGTAAATGAAGGGGTTCTGGTAGACGAGGCCTTTATTGATGAACTTGTCGGCGCCGGGAACCCCGAGATCCCGGTCGCGCCAGGCGCCATTGGCTAGAATGACCGCAGAGAACCCCCATCCGCACAGTTCCGGCAGGGTGATATCGCGTCCGAGCTTTGTGGATGGAACAAAATAAACGCCGGGTTTCTTCAGGCGCTCATCGATACGCGCGTATTCCTGCTTACGTTGTTCTACGTGCCAGCGCGGCAGGCCGTCCTCGATTTTTCCGTACGGTCGCGTGTTCTGCTCGATGACCGCGACGCGGATTCCGCGATCCGCCAGGATTTCCGCCGAGACCGAGCCGGAGATGGCTCCGCCGATGATTGCAACGAAGTGCTGGCCCTGATTATCCATAGGCGGTTGGCACCTCCCCGGACCCTAGACGCGGGATTGTACACCGCGCCATGAGATTTCAAAGGAATTTAAGGGGTGTAGAGCCGGGGCCGGCCGGAGCGCTAGGACTTGAAATACACTGCGGCGAGGCCCGGGAGGCGCACCTTGATGGAATAGGGGCGATCGTTCCACGGGATGGGTTCGGCCTGGACGCCGCCGGCGTTGCCGAGGTTCGTTCCGGCGTAATACTCGGAATCGGTGTTCAGGATTTCGCGATAGAAACCGGGGCGGGGAACTCCGATGCGGTATTCCTCGCGCGCCACCGGGGTGAAATTGCAAATGACGACTACAAAGTCATCGAGATTCTTGGCGCGGCGCATGAACGTCAGGACGCTGGAAGCGGCATCATTGGCGTTGATCCACTCGAAGCCGGACCATTCGAAATCTACTTCATAGAGAGCCCGCTCGGTGCGATGCAGACGGTTCAAATCCGTCATCAGCCGTTGAATCCCGAGGTGCCACGGGGATTTCTCGAGAGACCAATCCACAGCGCTGGCTTCCCAGAATTCGCCCCGCTGGCCGAGCTCGCTGCCCATGAAGTTCAGCTTCTTGCCGGGATGGGCGAACATGTAGCCGAACAGGAGCCGCAGGTTGGCAAACTGCTGCCAGTTGTCGCCGGGCATTTTCTCAAGCAGTGAGCGCTTTCCGTGAACCACTTCGTCATGCGAAAGCGGCAGGACAAAATTCTCGTGGAAGGCGTAGAGCAGGGAGAAGGTGAGTTCGCCGTGGTGATGTTGGCGAAAGATGGGATCGAGGGACATGTAGCGCAGCGTGTCATTCATCCAGCCCATATTCCATTTCAAGTCGAAGCCGAGCCCTCCGATGTAAACGGGACGGGAAACAGCGGGCCACGCCGTGGATTCCTCGGCGATGGTCAGGGCGCCGGGGTGGCGCTGATGCAGGACTTCGTTGAGCCGCTTGATGAAAGCGATGGCTTCGAGGTTTTCGCGGCCGCCCAGCGCGTTGGGAATCCACTCGCCGGCGCGGCGGGAGTAGTCGAGATAGAGCATCGACGCGACTGCGTCCACGCGCAAGCCATCGATGTGATACTTGTCGATCCAGAAAAGCGCGTTCGAGAGCAGGAAATTCTGCACCTCGTTGCGGCCGTAATTAAAGACCAGGGTTCCCCAGTCAGGATGCTCGCCGCGGCGCGGGTCGGCGTGCTCGTAGAGGTGGGTGCCGTCGAAAAATGCCAAGCCGTGAGCGTCGCGGGGAAAATGCGCGGGCGTCCAATCGAGAATTACACCGAGTCCGGCCTGATGACAGCGATCCACGAAGTACATGAAATCGGAGGGCGTGCCGAAGCGGCTGGTGACGCCGTAATACCCGACGGTCTGATAGCCCCAGGAAGCGTCAAAGGGATGCTCCATGATGGGCAGCAGCTCGAGATGGGTGAAGCCCAGCGCTTTGACGTAAGGAATGAGCTCGTCCGCGAGCTCGCGATAGGTGAGCCATCGATGGCCCGCTTCCGCTTTGCGCCGCCAGGAGCCCGCGTGCACCTCGTAAATCGACATGGGGGAATGCAGCCAGTCGCGCGAGGCGCGGGCTTCGAGCCATGCCGAATCCTGCCATTTGTACTGGTCGATGTTGTAGACGACCGAGGCGGTATTGGGGCGAAGCTCTGCGGCGAAGGCATAGGGGTCGGATTTCAGCCCGAGATGGCCATTCTCTCTCGATAGGATTTCAAACTTGTAGAGGCTGCCTTCGTCGAGGCCTGGGACGAAAAGCTCCCAGATGCCCGATGATCCGCGGCTGCGCATGGGATTCACGCGGCCATCCCATTGATTGAAGTCGCCAACGACGCTGACCCGCTTTGCGTTGGGCGCCCAGACGCCGAAGGCAACACCCCTCACGCCCTCTACTTCGCGCACGTGCGCGCCCAGCTTTTCATACTTCAGGTAGTGGGTGCCTTCGCCGGACAGGTAGAGATCGTAATCTGTGAGCAGAGGGGGAAAGGCGTAGGGGTCATGGGTTTCCCAGGTATTCCCGTCAGGGAACCTGAAGCGCAGGCGATACGCAGCCGGCGGAATCGACCCATCGTCGCGGGCCTTCACGGTGCGCGGCGCGACGATTGCTTCAAACAGCCCGTCCGGGTGGATCTTTACGGCCGGGTGCTCGCCACCATTGGAAAGTACGGTTACATCCACTGCCGTGGTATGGAAAGCCCGGATCGAAACCGATGCCGTGCCTTCACGATCGATCCAGTGCGGCCCGAGCACATGAAATGGATCAGAGTGCTCGGCGCGGGTAATGTTTTCAATTTCGATCTGGAAGGGGTCGCGGAGGGTCTGGGTATCGGTCACGTTCTGTGTTTCCTTCGTCATGGGGTCCCAGGCAGCCTTAGCTTGTCAGGTACATATTACAGAAGCGGCGCACAACCCGCTATCCAGACTATGCAGTACCCGGATTGGCTTGCGGATAGGCGCCGAGAAGGCCAGGAGACAACCGTAAGTGTTGACGATTGTGGGGGACAGCGAGTCATTCGAGCAGACAAGATCAGAACAGAGCCCCCAAGCCGGCGCGTGTGTCCAATTAGTCCCGCCCTAGCCCGTTAGTACCATTGTGGGACAGCTGGCCCGGTTGCTATCTCTAACAGGAACAGTTCGAAACGGGGTACCAGCTTCCTTTTTGGCATTTCCTGAGGGCCATGAGGCACAAGACCGTCCCGACATCTCCCAGGCGCAAGCAATCTGCCCCTGCGGCCAAGACTCCGAAGGCTTCCCCGGGCAAACGTGGATCCGAAAATTTCGGGGGCGCGCAGGCGGGCGGGGCCGGTTTTGAGCTCCTGTTCTCCAGTAATCCCGCGCCCATGTATGTCTTTGACCGCGAGAGTCTGGAGTTTCTCGAGGTCAACGCCGCCGCCGTTCGCCAGTACGGATATACGCGGGATGAATTCCTGCGCATGCGCACCACCGATATCCGCCTGGCGGAGGATGTGCCGCGTTACTTGAAGGCGGTGCAAAGCGTTGGCGACAAATTCGCCGCCCAAGGACAGCTGCGGCATCGGAAGAAGAGCGGCGAAGTCTTCGAGGTCGCGGTCACCACCGAAGGAATTTCGTTCGCGGGCCACAAAGGGCTGGTGGCGGTGGTTCAGGACGTCACGCTTCAGCGCAACGCCGAACAAAAGGCCGCGGAGCATGGCGTTTACCTGGAAGCCCTGCTGTTGAATTTGCCCCTGGCGGTGATGGTTCTGGATGACCAATGCCGCGTCCGGATGTGCAATCCCGCTTTCGCGAGGCTTTTTGGCTACCACCTTTCTGAAATTGCCGGCCAGTTACCCAAATCCTTCTTAACGCCGGGTGACCGCGAAAAAGAATCGGACGGCATCATCGCAAGCCTGATGAAGGGAGAAACGGTCCGGACGAAGACCCAGCGGAAGCGCCGTGACGGACAACTCCTGGATGTGCAGTTGTTGGCAACCCCTCTCATCCTCAACGGCAAAATCATCGGCAGTGTAGGAATTTATGAGGATATCGGCGAACACGCCGCCGCGGCGCGCGCGCAACGCAGCGCGGAAGAGAGATTCCAGCGCATCTTTGAAAATGCCATCGAGGGCATTTTTCAATCGACGGTCGACGGGCGTTACCTGACTGCAAATCCCGCGCTGGCGCGCATGTACGGATATGCGTCGCCTGCCGAGTTGATCGCGAACGTCCGGCAAATAGGCCAGACGCTATACGTTTCGCCCGGGCGGCGCGAGGAATTCAAGAGACTCATCGAGTCTGCCGGGGTGGTTGAGGGCTTCGAGTCGGAGATCTTCAAGCGGGATGGAGCGAAAATATGGATTTCCGAGAACGCCCGCGCCGTATTGGATGAGTCCGGCAAAATAACAAGTTACGAGGGAACGGTCGAAGATATCAGCGACCGCAAGCGTTCGGAGACCGAACGGCAGGCGATCACCGAAATCGTTCACGCGTCGAGCGTCACCGACAATTTGGGTGATCTCCTTCACCGCGTACACCATGCGCTGCAGGGGGTTCTTTCGGCGGATAACTGTTTCGTCGCCCTCTATGAGCCGTCCACCGGCGTGTTTAACTTTCCGTTCTTTGTCGATCAGGTGCAGGCGGCGCCGCCTCCCCAGATGGTATGGCGGAGCTGCGCGGCTTACGTTTATCGCGCCGCGAGGCCGATGCTGATACCTCCCACTGTTTTCTACGAGCTGGTGGCGAATGAGGAGGTGGAGGCGAACATTAATCCTCCCAAATCGTGGCTGGGAGTTCCGCTGCGCGCCACGGCCGGAACCATTGGCGTGCTGGCCGTGCAGAATTACGAGCGCGAAAATGTTTACACGCAGCGGGATCTGGAGTTTCTCTCTTCGGTGGGCGACCAGATCGCTTTTGCGCTCGAACGAAAGCGCGCCGATGGGCGCATACGCGAAAGTGAAGCGCGGCTGCGCGTCCTGATCGAGCAATTGCCGGCCGTGCTCTGGACCGTTGACAAGGATCTCCGCTTTACGTCGGCGCTGGGAGCGGGGCTCGCGCGCCTCGGTCTTCGACCGAATCAGATTGTCGGCCTCACTTTGCAGGATTATCTGGAAACCTCCGATCCAACCCATGTGCCGGTTGCGGCGCACCGCCGCGCGGTGGCCGGGGAGCCGGTTACATTCCACGTGGAATGGAAGAATGGTTCGTACGCGTGCCATGTGGAGCCCCTTCGAGGCGCCAACGGGGAATCGCTGGGAGCGATTTGCATGGCGCTCGACATCACCGACCGGAAGGAACTCGAAGAGCGCTTTCGCCAGGCGCAGAAAATGGAGGCCGTGGGACGGCTGGCCGGCGGAATTGCGCACGACTTCAACAATCTGCTGATGGTGATTCAGGGCTACGCCGATTTGCTCGCCGACCGCCTTCCCGCCGGCGATCCCGCGCGGCGGAATGCCGAACAAATTCAGATGGCGTCGCAACGGGCGGCTTCTCTTACGCAGCAGCTGCTGGCCTTCAGCCGCAAACAGATCCTTGCGCCGAAAGTGCTGAACGTTCATACGGTGGTCGCGGATATGGAGAAGATTCTGCGGCGGCTGATTGGCGAGGATATTCAGCTGGAGACGAATTCAGAAAAGGATCTCGGGCTGGTCAAGGCGGATCGCAGCCAAATCGAACAGGTGATCCTGAATCTTGCGGTGAACGCCCGCGACGCCATGCCCAACGGGGGAAGGCTTACGATCGAGACGGCGAACGTGGAGCTGGATTCTTCTTTTGAGCGCGCTCCGCAGGTTCTCGCGCCGGGCAACTACGTGATGCTGGCGGTGACGGACAACGGAACCGGCATGGACGCCGAGACGCAGGCTCATATCTTCGAACCTTTCTTTACCACGAAGGAAAAGGGCAAGGGGACCGGGCTGGGCCTTGCGACCGTCTACGGAATCGTTAAGCAGAGCGGCGGCTACGTGTGGGTCTACAGTGAGCCGGGCCGCGGCGCGACCTTCAAGGTGTATTTGCCCAGGATCGAAGACGAGGACACTCCCCTTGTGCGAGAGCCTTCCGAGGTTCGCTCTTTGCAGCGCGGGTCGTCGGAAATGGTTCTTCTGGTGGAGGATGAAAACGGCGTGCGGCAGCTCGCGCGGGAATATCTGGAGACCAGCGGCTACCGGGTGATTGAAGCGGAGGACGGCCATACCGCCTTGGAACTTGCCGCGATGCATGCCGGAAAAATCGACGTGCTTTTGACCGATGTGGTGATGCCGGGGATCGGCGGGCGCGAACTGGCGGAGCGTGTGGCGCAGATACGCCCGGGGATAAAGATCCTCTACATGACTGGCTACACCGATCGCGCGATTGTCCATCACGGGGTTTTGGAGACCGACGCGGTGCTGCTCCAAAAGCCTTTTACGCTGGCGACTCTGGCCGCAAAGCTGCGAGAGATCCTGACGGCTGAAGCCGTTCATTAAAGAGTGTGCTTTTTTCCTCCCATACAGAACCCTCCCTACATTGCTCCGAACTGGAACAGTTGAACCAACCCGGGTTTCGCCCAAAGGTTTTCCTCTCAACCCGTCGCGCATCGCACTTCTTGCATGTCTATTTGCTGGAGCTGTTTGCCGGAGATATTCCGCACTACACTGGGCAAAGGATCGTTGGCTGTCCGAATGCTTTTCTCCTATCAGCCGCCTGAAACGGGGGGCAAGCAATAGCCGGGGGAGAGAAAATGTCGACGAACGCTCGGGGCAGTATGCAAGAAGCGGTCACAGAGGAATTGATTGGGGAGCGCAGGCTTTGGACGGCGGTGGTGGTGATGGCGGTGGAGGATTGGCGCAACGGCTCACTGCGGGCGCGCCGCGAAGCGCAGCGATTCCTGTTCGATGACGACAAAGATTTCATGGCGGTTTGCGCATCTGCCGGAATCGACCCAAGCAGTCTGCGAGCCAAGCTGCTCAAGATAGGGCACCGTGTGGAGATGCAGAATTCCTGGCGCGATGAAGTGCGCGGCAGGCTGGTGGCATAGCTCGGCTAAGTCGCCCTCGCTTTCCCTTGCAGCACCGGCTCGGCTGCCAGCGATGCGTGGCCGAGCCGCCCCCGGCTGAATCCCCGACGTGGCTGACTTGGCGTAGAATCGTGCGGGAACGGTTCTCGCTTGTTGATGCCTTCTTCTCCGATTGACACATTGGCGCCGGAAAAGCAGTTGCCGGTCTGCTGCGCGCGAACGCGAATGCCGCCCGAGACTGCGGGGAAAATACGCGCTCTCGCGGCGGGGGCGCTCAACTGGGACGTGCTGCTTTCCGAGGCTGAGGGAAACGCGGTTGTGCCGCTGCTGCACCGGCAACTGAACGCGATTGCTGCGGACTTGGTACCGACAGAGCAGATGCGGCGCGTCAGTGAGGCGAGCCGCGCGAACACGCTTCGTTGTTTGAGTCTTACCGCGGCGCTGGTCCAAATTCTCCGCTTGTTTCAATCCGAAGGGATTGTGGCGCTTCCTTACAAGGGGCCGGTTCTCGCGGCGCAATCCTACGGAGACGTGTTGCTGCGCCAGTTCGACGATGTCGACATCATCGTGCGGGACCGGGACATGGCGAAGGCCCATGGGGTGATGCTGAGACTGGCGTATGAGGCGAAGTTTCCCGGGCCGATGTCTCCTGATTTGGATTCGCCGCTCGTTCCGGGAGAATACAAATATTACAGCGAGACGCGGGCGGCGATTGTCGAGCTTCATACAGAACAAACCTTGCGACATTTTCCCGTTGCGCCCGATCTCGACGAGTTTTCGGCGCGAGGCGTCACCGTAAATCTTGGCGGCCATGACGTGCGCACGTTTTCACCGGAAGACGCGCTGCTGGCAATTTGCGTGCATGGTTCGAAAGATTTCTGGGCGCGCATAGCGTGGATTGCGGATGTGTCGGAGTTGATTCAGTCGCACCCTGAACTCGACTGGAAGGCAATCAACGCTCGGGCGGAGGCTTTGCAGGTGCAGCGCATGCTGCACGTCGGGCTGATTCTTGCGGCGAGGGTTCTCGATGCGGCGCTTCCGGAAGAAATTGCGGGAAGGGTGAAAGAGGATCGACACGCGGAAGAGATTGCGACGGAGTTGGAACGGAGCCTGCTGGATTCGGATGCGCCCACAATGGGGGCGTTGGAACGATTTCGGTTTCGCCGGAGACTGGTTCCCGGATTTGTCGCAGGCTGGCGCTACGCCTTGCGCCTCACTATGGCCCCCGCCGAGGAGGATTGGCTGACGCTTGGGCTGCCGCGCGCGCTGGCGCCGCTTTACATCCTGCTGCGCCCGCTGCGGTTGATTCGAAAATACGGGCGCTCGCACGAAACGGCCTGATCAACTATTTCGAAGTATTCACGACTTGTATGGAGCGCAGCATGCGCACCCAGCGGGCCGGTCGCTTATCGTGCGGGGCTACCAGTCGCAAGGGGCCGAGCTTGTCGCCGAGGGGTTTGCCATCCATGGTGTCGGCAACGATTACTTCCGAGTCCAGAAAGTCCGAATCCAATTCCGCGAGCGAATAAATTACGCGATAACCGTCCGACCCTTCGGCGACAACGTAGGTCGCCATGGCCTTGCCGCGCAGTTGCGCTCCCTGAACCGCGCCGGCCTGCTTGAGTAATCCGGCAAGCGACGTTCCTTCGTACACTTCGTTTTCTCCGGCGTGCTCATTCGCAACCGTGATCGTTTTGCGGGGCAATTGCCGCATGTCGTCCAGGGAAAGCGACAATGGATTTTTCACATCGCCGCCCACGGTAAGACGGAACGGTTCGGAAGTCGCAGACGGGGCGGCCGTGCCGGCCTGGCCATGTATGGCGGGGGACCGCGGCGAAAAGCAGGGCGAGCGCTGCGACGCAGGGAAAGATTGCCCGAAAGATTATGCGATGGGCTGGGATCGCCATTTTGCGCCCACTCCTTTGAGGGCTACCGACAAAGCCAGGCGGCTGCGGCGGCTTCGAGCGAATCACCGGCCTGGGGGAAGGAAACCGTATTTCTGGAAGACCGATTGCGCCGCCGGCTTCTGAAGAAATGTTTCAAACTCCTTCGCGTTCGATGGATCGCGCGAATCCTTGACGATCGCCATCGGATAAATCACCGGCGAATGAGAGCCGGCGGGCGCCGTCGCAACGACTTTCACTTTCGATGATATGCGCGCGTCGGTGGCGTAGACAATGCCCGCGTCGGCGTTGCCGGTGGCGACGTAGGTCAGCACCTGGCGCACGTCCTTGGCTAGAACAAACCTGGGCTTCAATCGCTCGTACAATCCGAGGTGTGTCAACACCTGCTGCGCGTATTTCCCGGCGGGAACCGTCTGCGGCTCACCGATGGCGATTAGCTTCACTTGCGGCTGGGCGAGGTCCTGAAAACTCATAATGTTAGTGGTGCCGACCGGGACGATCAGCACCACTTGGTTCGCGACTAGATCGGTTCGCGTGCCGGGCAAGAGCAGGCCTTTTGCCTCGAGATTATCCATCTCGGCGAGTGAAGCGGAGATGAATACATCTACCGGCGCGCCCTGCTCGATCTGGCGCTGCAGCGTCCCCGAGCCTCCGAGGTTGAAGTGGACGGCGACATCGGGCTTCCCGGTGCGATAGAGCTGGGCGATTTCGTCCAGCGCATCCTTGAGGCTGACGGCGGCCGAGACGGTTATCTCCTGCTTCGCTGCCGGCAGGCCGCCTGGATGCGCGCGCAGCGGGCCCAGAAGGGCCGCCGTTACAAGAAGCAGCCAGCAGACTTGCGAGCGCAGCGCGCGCACTATGTC
>CAZRKW010000002.1:0-65955 GCA_964600355.1 uncultured Acidobacteriaceae bacterium | reverse complement strand
TGATTCACGAGGGAAAGACGAAGCAGATCGAAAATACAGCCTGGCCCTCTAATCTTCAATTCTCATGACCTGACCCGGTTGAATGGATTCGATATGCGCGAGGCAAGTGGGCACGTGCGGCAAAAAGTCTCTTAAACGGGTCGATTTCGTACGGAAGATGATGATGGCGATATTTCGCCCAGTTAAATTTTGCTGATATTCAATACCTTGATCTGCTGTGAGAAAGACGTCAAATCGCGCGCTTTCTGCCGCCGTAAGAAGCTCGCCGTTCTTAAGTCCCGCCAGTCCCGCGTAACGCGCCGTTTGGCAATCATGGCCGGGCAAATAGTTCCGGAATCGCTCATCGATACATTCGTCGATCAGAATGCGCATCATTGCGCATCTAGGAGCGGGCGAGCAGAAGACCCTTCGCTTCTTCGAGCGCGGCGACTGCTGATTCGCGCGTCACGGTGGGAAAGCCCTGCAGGAAGTCTTCGAGTGTTTCGCCGCCTTCCAGGTAGTCGAATAGAGTTTGGATCGGCACTCGCGTCCCCCGGAAAACAGGAGTGCCCCCGAGGATGTCTTTGTTCTTGACGATCACATTCACGCTGTCATTGTACCACGAGCCCAAACGGTAATCCGGACACCAACCGGCACTAGATTCCCTTGCAAACGGGTTTGCTCATGGTATCGTACCCCCGGAAAAATAATGGATGGGGACTACATGATGCGGAGCAATAAAAATCGGCGGAATCTGATGAAATCGCGGAAACCTGACGGCAGGCTGGACCGGGGAATCAATTTCTGTGCAGCAGCGGGAATCCTGCTACTCGCCGGTCTTGCGGCAGTTCCCCCCGAAATAAACGCGCAGTCGAGCGGCAATACTTCCGAATGGCCGACCTACGGGGCCGACCTTGCCAATACGCGCTACCGTCCTTTTGACCAGATCAATGGGTCCAACTTTAACAACATGGAAGTTGCCTGGATATTCAAGACCGATAATCTCGGCCCCAAGCCGGAGTACAAGCTGGAAGGAACTCCGCTGATGATCGGCGGAGTGCTCTATGCCACCGCTGGGACGCGGCGCGCCGTTGTGGCTCTCGACGCAGCCACCGGCGAGCTGCTCTGGATGCACAGCGAGAACGAAGGCGAGCGGGCGCAAGTGGCCGCACGAAAGCTCTCGGGGCGCGGCCTGGCTTACTGGAGCAATGGCACCGAGTCTCGCGTGATTTACGTGACCACCGGATACCGTCTGATCTCCCTGAATGCGAAAACGGGTGTTCCCGATCCAAGTTTTGGCGAGAACGGAGCTATCGACCTGAAGGTGGGCGTCCAAGTGGGTACGGGCCAGCAGATCGATCTGGTAAAAGGAGAGATCGGGCTGCATGCCACCCCGATCGTGGCAAAGAACGAGGTGATCGTGGGGTCGGCCTTCAGCGAAGGCTTCGCGCCCAAGACGCATAACAACTCGAAGGGCCTGGTGCGCGCCTTCGACGTGCGAACCGGCAAGCTGATCTGGACTTTCCGGACCATCCCCAAGCCCGGCGAATTTGGCAACGACTCGTGGCTGGACGGCTCATGGGCCACCAACGGAAACACGGGCGTGTGGGCCCAGATCTCGGTGGATGAAGACCTCGGGGTCGCTTACCTGCCGGTGGAACTACCCACGGCGGACCACTATGGCGGCCATCGTCCCGGGAACGGGCTGTTCGGAGAATCGCTGGTTGCCGTCGACCTCAAGACCGGGCAGCGGAAATGGCACTACCAGCTCGTGCATCACGGATTGTGGGACATGGACATCCCTGCGGCGCCCATACTGGCCGATATCAACGTGGACGGGCGGACGATCAAGGCCGTCGCACAGCCCACCAAACAGGGAATTCTCTACGTCTTCGACCGCGTGACCGGGAAGCCGGTGTGGCCGATCGAAGAAAAGCCGGTGGAAAAAGGTACCGTGCCCGGCGAGTGGTATTCGCCGACGCAGCCGATTCCCACCAGGCCGAAACCCTATGTGCGCAACGGCGTCACGGCGGATGAATTCATCGACTTCACGCCCGAACTTCATAGCCAGGCTCTGCAGACTGCCGAACACTACAAGATGGGACCCATCTTCACGCCGCCCGTGGTTTCGACTCCGCAGCAAATCGGCACGCTCACGCTAGCTACGAACGCCGGGGGAACAGTGTGGGCGGGAGGATCGTACGATCCGGAAACGCACGTATTTTATATTCAGGCCTGCGATGCCTGCCTGGGAGTAGCGGGCCTCGTGCAGCCCAAGCCGGAGGTTTCGGACAATAACTACGTCTTGCACGAAGGAGGCGGCGGGGTGTCGGTGCAGGGATTGCCGATGATAAAGCCTCCCTATGGGACGATCAGCGCGATCAATCTGGACACCGGCGAATACCTGTGGCAGGTGGCGCACGGCGAGACACCGGACGCGGTGCGCAACAACCCCGCGCTCAAGGGACTCACGATTCCGCGCACCGGCCAGGCCCGCAGCGTGGGCGCACTGGTGACGAAAACGCTGGTGATCTCGGGCGATCCCCTGTTCACTACGACCCCCGCGCACGGACTTGGCGCGACACTTCACGCCTACGACAAGGTAACCGGGAAGGAAGTCGGGGCCGTCTATATACCTGCACCGCAGAGCGGATCTCCGATGACGTACATGCTCAACGGGAAACAGTACATCGTGCTGGCAATCGGGGGCGGAACGTTTCCGGGCGCCTATATTGCGTTCCGGCTTCCGAACAACTGAGCCGGGGCGAGAGGGCTTGCACGGCAGGGCTTGACAAAAACATCTTCAGGTATCATCGACAACTATCATCAATTATATCAATCGATATCTACCGACCAGAACGAGGAATGAATGACTGAAAACCGGAATCGGCACCTTGTTGCAAAGCACGCCGGCAGTGCGCCGCGGGGATTGCGCGGACACGTCGAGGTCTGTGCCGTGGCAGCGCTGTTTCTTCTGGTGGCTCTCGCCGCGCTGGCGCCAAAGATCAAAGCGCAATCCGCCAACAAGACAACCAATAAGGATTTCGAGTGGCCTACTTACAGCGCGGATCTGGCCGGCACACGTTACCGCCCGCTCGATCAGATCGATGCGTCGAACTTCAACAAGCTGGAGGTCGCCTGGACGTTCAAGACCGACAATCTTGGGCCGATACCGGAGTTCCGACTCGAGGGAACACCGCTCATGGTAGGCGGGGTGGTCTACGCCACGGCAGGGACGCGGAAGGCCGTCGTGGCGCTGGACGCAACCACCGGCGAATTGCTGTGGATGCACAGCATCAACGAAGGCGAGCGGGCGGCCGTCGCACCGCGGCGCCTCTCGGGACGCGGATTGGCCTACTGGAGCAACGGCAAAGAAGCGCGCGTTCTGTATGTGACGATCGGCTACCGGTTGGTGTCGCTCGACGCCAAGACGGGAATTCCCGATCCGGCCTTCGGCGAAAACGGAGTGCTGGACCTGAAGGTTGGCGTCGAATACGGCGCGGGCCAGCAGATCGACCTGGAAAAAGGCGAAATCGCGTTGCACGCGGCGCCCGTGGTGGTGAAAGACGAAATCCTGGTGGGGTCGGCGTTTGAAGGCGGCAACCATCCCAAGACTCATACCAACACCAAAGGCCTCGCCCGCGCTTTCGATGTGCGGACCGGCAAGCTGCTCTGGGCTTTTCGAACGATTCCCAAGCCAGGAGAGTTCGGCAACGATACGTGGCTCGATGGCTCCTGGGACAAGAACGGGAACACCGGCGTCTGGGCGCAGATATCCGTAGATGAGGAACTCAACCTGGCGTATCTGCCAGTAGAAATGCCTACGGGAGACCACTACGGAGGCGACCGGCCCGGGAACGGATTGTTCGGCGACTCGCTGGTGGCCGTCGATCTGAAGACGGGCGAGCGCAAGTGGTATTACCAGCTGATTCATCACGGCTTGTGGGACATGGACATCCCGGCGGCGCCCGTGCTTGCGGACATTACGGTGAATGGCCGCACCATCAAAGCCCTCGCGCAGCCGACCAAACAGGGAATCCTGTACGTATTTGACCGCACGAACGGCAAACCGGTGTGGCCGTTTGAGGAGAAACCCGTAGAGAAAGGTACGGTGCCGGGTGAGTGGTATTCCCCGACGCAGCCGATACCCACCAAGCCGAAGCAGTACGCGCGCAATGGCGTGATGGTCGATGACCTGATCGACTTCACGCCCGAACTCCGCGCCCAGGCTCTGCAAATCAGCGAACACTACAAGTTCGGGCCGGTGTTTACTCCTCCGGTGGTGAACAACGGCGACCAGCTCGGGACGCTCACGCTGGGGACCAGCCACGGCGGCACCGACTGGCCCGGAGGATCCTACGATCCCGAGACACACATCTTCTACGTGCAGGCGTGCAACGCGTGCTTGAGGGTCAAGGGACTTATTCCACCGAAGCCCGGCACGTCGGACATGAACTACGTGGTGGACATGGGCCGCATCAACGCCATCAGCAGGCTGCCGGTGCAAGGGTTGCCGTTGATCAAGCCGCCCTACGGGACGATCACGGCGATCAATCTGGATACGGGCGAATTTGTCTGGCAGATCCCGCACGGTACAACCCCGGATGAAATCCGTAATAGTCCGGTGCTCAAGGGTCTCAATATTCCACCCACCGGCCAGGCAGATATCGCCGGCACGCTGGTGACGAAAACGCTGGTGATCTGCGGCGATCCCAACGAGGTGACGATCCCCTCGCACGGGAAAGGCGCGATGCTGCACGCGTACGACAAGGCGAGCGGCAAGGAAGTGGGCGCTGTGTTCATGCCCGCTCCACAGGTGGGGTCGCCGATGACCTACATGGCCAATGGGCGGCAGTACATTGTGATTGGGATCAGCGGCGACACTGCCAGCGAGTACATCGCTTACCGGCTGCCGAAAGAGTGACGTTCAGTTTTCGCGATTGAGCTGCGGTCCGGTGCCGGGGATATCGCTGCCTCGGCCCTCTTCTAGTTCGCTGCAAATTTTGGCCAGCACGTCAGAGACGGACTCGGCATATTCGCCGGCTACGGTCTTTAGGTTGGCGAGGTTTTGCGGGTCCACGTCGTCCATCTCGCTCGAAGCGTCCTGCAAGTGAGGGATCTGGAGGCGGTAGTATACGCATCCCGGCAGAGCCGCGAGTTCGTAATCGACTGCCTCCGAAACACTATCCATTAGAACCGGTACGATCTGCTTGGCCCATCCCAGCAAGCCCCAGCCTTTTGCCTGCGCGTATGTGATTTGGTCCTGCCGGTCGCCTGTGCCGACCGAAACCACGACGATCCGCTGTGCTTCGGGGTACAAGTATCTCGCCTCGGCGTAAGCGGCCATTGAGGGATTGTTGACAAAGACTCCGCCGTCCACCAGGGCGTAATCCTGATTGCCGCTGACCAGATGCAGGGGCGAGAAGAAGGTGGGCGCGGCGGACGTGGCCCGGGCGACGTCGGCTACCTTCCAGTTGTAAGAGGCATCTTCGGCGATCCGGTGGCTCTTGAAGAAAAAAGGAAGCTGGCTTTGCAAGTCATAGCTGGAAATCAACAGAGGCGTGAGAGCGGACTGAAACTCGGTATCCTGAAAAAACCGGGCGAGGGTTGCTTCCAAAGCGTCCGGGGAATATTTGGGCCCGATGACCTGGAGTTCCGTCGTAAGGGGATTTTTCTTGAATATGTCCGGACCGTTCTCGACGTACATATCGACGAGATCGGAGGGAGAATACGGGCCGCCATCTTTGCAGCGCGTGCCGATGCCCAACGCGATGATCCCGCCGGTGGAGGTGCCCGCGATCAGATCAAACGCGCTATAGAGTGGAGCGGCCAGCCGGCTTTGCAATTCACCGAGGATTACCGCGGGGATAATCCCGCGTATGCCGCCGCCATCGATGGCGAGAACCTTGATGCTTTTCACGTCGCGATTCTCCGTGTGCCGCGCCGGGAATGGCGCGCTACCGTCAGGCTGTGGCGGGCGGATGCGCCTGGCGAATAAAGGCGAGCGTGTTGCGGACGCATTCGTCCGCATTCGCCACGGCTATGTGGTAGGCGTCGCTGGTGAGCACGAGCAATCGTGAATTGGGAATTCTCGGCTGGTAGCGCAGCACGGTTTCGACCGACTGCAGAACGCTGCGGTCGCTCGTCATCACCAGCGTGGGCGCTTTGATGTTGGGCAGAACATTGTCCAGATCGATCTTGGCAAGCACTTTCTGGATATTGACTCGGGTGTCCTTGCTTACGGCTGCGGTCAGATTGTTGAAGTATTCGATCTCCTCGGGTGTGGCGGCGGAACCCAGCCGCTGACTCTGCGGCGCGTGTTCGAATTTCGGATCAACCGGCGCGAACGGGCCGCTCGCGAGCACCAGCGAGCGCGTCTTCTGGGGATAGGAGGCTGCGAATTGCATCGCGATGACGCCTCCGGTTTTCGCGCCGACGATGTGCGCGGAGGGAACTCCCACTTTGTCCAGGAAATTTGCGAGAACCGCGGCGAGATTTTCGAGCGTCCAATCGAAGTCGGCGGGCGCGGTGGACTTGCCGAATCCCGGCAGGTCCGGGCGGAAGACGCGATAGTGCCGCGCCATTCCCGGCACCCATCCGAACCAGACTTCGCCCGATTCGAGATTCCCGTGAATGAGAAGCGCCGCTTCCGGGTTGACCCATGGCGCGCCCAGCCAATCTTCCCTGTAATGCAATTGCAAGCCAGGGCTCAACGCAACAGTGGGCGCGGCGCTTTGCTCGCGGCGGTCGGAATCGGAGGGGGACCGAACGTCCTGTGCGCTCGCAAGGCCGGAAATGCCCAACGCGGCGGCTGTGCGATAGCTGAGCTGCAGCAACCCTCTGCGTGAAATTGGTTCGGCCATTGCTGTTCCTCCTGAAATCTTTCTCCTTGGCCCATTCAGCGAACAATCAGAGAAAACCGCAACATTCGCCATGCGTCCCAAGGACAGGCGCAGGCCACGATCCCGCGTATGGTGCCGTTTCGGCGCCCATCGTCGCACACTCGGCGCACGAATTTCAAAAAAATCCACGCCAACTTTGCCGCGGTTACTTTCGGTGAGGGAACGCGTGTGTTAGACTCCGCGAAGCAGTCCTGCAAGAAAACTTTTTGCCGCGCGACTGCCGATCGGTGGAACTTCGGGCTCTGTGCAACGATTCCCCGCGAACCCCGCCAGGCCCGGAAGGGAGCAACGGTAACGGGTCAGTCTCGTGTGCCGCGGAGTACCCGAAGTTCCTCTTATCGTTTTATCGTTTGCGCGGCACATACAACGAAAGACAAATGCGAAAAGAGAAGCAGAAAATGACGGGCGCGAACGGAAGCAGAGGCTCGCGCGCCGCGATGCGGGCCATTTCCCGATGAGCTATAAGGTGATCGCGCGGAAGTACCGACCGCAGACGTTTGCCGATCTCGTCGGGCAGCAGCACGTGACGAAGACGTTGGCGAACGCGATCAACTCGAACCGCGTGGCGCACGCGTACATTTTTTCGGGCGTTCGCGGCGTAGGCAAGACCACGACGGCGAGAATTCTCGCCAAAGCGCTCAATTGCGTGAAGGGACCAACCGCCGAGCCGGACAACACCTGCGACGCGTGCCGGGAAATTGCCGCCGGAACTTCGCTCGACGTGCTCGAGATCGACGCGGCATCGAATCGCGGAATCGACCAGATCCGCGAATTGCGCGAGATGGTGCGCTATGCACCCGCGTCGAGCCGCTACAAAGTGGTGATCCTCGACGAGGCGCACCAACTGACCGATGAAGCCTCGAACGCTCTGCTGAAGACCCTCGAAGAACCGCCCGAACGCGTCGTGTTCATTCTGGCCACCACACGTTCGGAAGACTTGGTGGAGACGATCAAATCGCGCGCGCAGCTTTTTCAGTTTCGCGCGCTGACGTTCCAGGAAATCGCGGGCGAGATCGAGCGCGTATCGAAGGCGGAAAACCTGCCGATCGATTCCGGCGCGGTCGCGGTGCTGGCCCGCGCGGCGGAAGGCAGCTTGCGTGACGGGCTCTCGCTGCTCGAACAAGCCATCGCCTACAGCGGCGACGCGATCACCGATACGCAAGTGCGGGAGCTTCTGGGCGTGGTCGCCGAAAGCGTGCTGGATGAACTGGTCGACGCCATTGCGGCGCAATCGGCGGAGCGGGCGCTCGCGCTCGTACACCGCCTGATTGCCGACGGCCAAAACCTGCAGCACTTCTGTCGCGAGGCGATCCGCCACTTCCGGAATTTGCTGGTGACGCGGGTCTGCGGGGCAAGCTCGAATCTGATTGCGGCGCCCGAAGAGGAGCGCCCGAGGCTCGCGGAACAAGCCGCGCAATTCGGCGAAGAAGACCTGACACGGTTCTTCAATATTCTGATGGCGACCGACGACGAACTTCGCCGCAAGCCCGATCCGCGGCTGCACCTGGAACTTGGCCTGCTGAAGCTCATCAACGCGCAGAGGCTTGCGCCGCTCGAGGAAATCGTCGCGGAGATGCGTGGCGGCGTCAGCGAAACAACGCGATCCGTGAAGCCAGCCGTGCCGCCGGCGCGCGCAATCCCTGCGACACAACCTGTGACATCCACCACCGCGCCTTCCGTTTCGCCATTTGGCGGCCCGCGCTCGACCTTCACTTCGTCCGTCGCGGAGACGTCAGGCAGCGGCGCGGCTGCGCGCATGGCTCCGGAGCCAAATGCATCTGTCGCAACAGCAACTGCCTCACAACCGTCAGTTGCAGACCCTGCTACACCGAAACAATCCCTCAGCGGTTCCGCAAATAATTTCGTAGCGGCAACGACAATTCCCGTGCGAGAAGTTTCCGCGCCGATATCGCCAATGCCGGTGCCCGCGTCTCCGCCGCGAGTGGTGGCGCGCGTGGCGGAGGACTCGACGAACGGATTATTGGCCGTGCAGGTGGACGCGATCAAAGCAGCGCTTCAGGGACAAAAATTTCTTTGGTCAATGGTGGAACACGCGACCCGCTGGGAAATCGAAGGCGGCGAGCTACACCTTTTTTTCCCGACCGAGAGCCGCGCGCTCGCGGAAATGCTGCAGGCGCGCGATCCGATGGAACGTTTGCGCACAGTTTTGAATCAAGTGGTGGGCCAGCCGCTGCGCGTATGTGTTAAACTTGACGCGAATAGTAAACCGGTTGGAATGGGACGGAATTCAGAGTTGCGTTCGCAGTTCGAGGAAGATCCGATCGTTAGGACCATGCTTGAGAAATTTGGCGGACAAATTTCACGGGTGAAGCGTCCGGGCGAGGAATAAGACTATGGAAGTCAAAGCGCTGCAGCAGATGCTTTCGCAGTTTCGGCAAGTGCAGGAGAAGCTGGAAAAGCAGATCGGCGAAATCTCGGTGGAAGCTTCGGCCGGCGGCGGAATGGTTTCGGTGAAGATGAACGGCCAGAAGCAGCTGGTCAGCGTGCGCATCGAGCCGGAAGTCTTCAAGAGCAAGGACCAGGAAATGCTGCAGGAACTCGTGCTGGCGGCGGTGAACGAAGCGACGCGCCGCGTGGACGAGGAAATGTCCAAACAGGTGAAAGACCTCACGGGCGGAATTCCCGGCCTCATGGGAAAGATTCCCGGACTTTTCTAGACCGGTGCAAGAATCCGGAATTCTTCGCAAACGCCGGACGTTTCCATTTGGCTTTCCTTCCCGCATGAATCCATCTTTGTTTGTTCCAGATACTCTTTTGCGGTTTGACATCGCCAGCGGGAGTGCCATTCCATGCCTGATTTTGCGCCGTCGGTAACGCGGTTGATCGATGAATTGAAGCGGCTGCCGGGAATCGGGCAGAAGACGGCGCAGCGGCTCGCCTTCTATCTGCTGCGCGTCGACCGCGACCAGGCGCTCGCGCTTTCCGACGCCATTCGCGAAGCCAAGGAAAAAGTCCGCGAGTGCTCGATCTGCAACAACATTACCGACACCGACCCGTGCCACTTCTGTGCGAGCGCAACGCGCAACCGCACGATGATCTGCGTCGTGGAAGAGGCGACGAACATTCAGGCTGTGGAGAAAACGCGCCAGTTCAGCGGGCTCTACCACGTGCTGGGCGGGGCGCTATCGCCGTTGCAGGGAGTGGGCCCGGATCAACTGAAGATCAAGAGCCTGGTTGAGCGGCTGAAGGGCGGGACCGTGGAAGAAATTATTATCGCGACCAATCCCACGGCGGAGGGCGAAGCGACGGCGGTGTATCTGTCGAAGCTGCTCAAGCCGCTTGGCGTGCGCGTCACGCGAATTGCGATGGGCATTCCGGTGGGCTCGGATCTAGAATATGCCGACGAAGTCACGATGTCGAAGGCGATGGAAGGCCGGCGCGACCTGTAACGCGCTTCCGTGCGATAGAAGTTCCCGCGTTTCTATCCTGATTTAATTTCAGGCTCAATCGTCCCTCAGCGGCTAAAGCCACATCAACTTTCGGGCGTCGCGGCACGGCTGAAGCCGTGCCCTGACGAAAGACCGACGTTGCCACGCCGCCTCCTTAGGACTTCGCTTTCCTGGAAGGTTTCGACTTGACGGAAGTGTTGAGGGCGGCCGCCTGGCGAACCAGCGCCTTGAAGGCGGACTCGTCCACTTCTTCTCCTTCGTGGATATCGATCGCGCGGCGCACGTTTCCGTCGAGACTCGAGTTAAAGAGACGGGCTGGGTCCCTCAGAGCCGCACCCCTGGCAAAAGTAAGCTTCACGATATTCTTGTAGGACTCGCCGGTGCAGATGATGCCGTCGTGCGACCAAACCGGAACGCCCCTCCACTTCCATTCCTCGACAACGTCCGGCACCGCTTCCTTGATGAGCTTGCGCATCCGGCTGAGGGTTTCCCCGCGCCAATCTCCGAGGTCGGCGATTCTTTTGGAGATGAGCTTCGATGCCGGCTGGACCGGGTTCGCGCCTGACTTTTTCATGCACTCATTCTAGGAGCTCCGGATATATTTCACAGCTGAATTTTCGCAGTGAGGGCTCAGGCAGGTCTCAGCGCGCTGACGGATAAATGATCATCGCTCCGGCGATCATTCGCGAGCGCTTCGGGCGGGAACTTTGTCGTCGGGGCGCGTGTTCGCTTGGTCCTTGTCGCCGACTTTGTTGGCCTTGTCGCGAAAGTCCAGGCCGAATGCGGGATGGTCTTTGGTTCCGGTAATTTTTATGGGGAGGACGGTGCCGGCTTTCTCACCGTTCTTCCCCTGGAAGAACGGATCGACCGCTTTCAGAAAAAGCGACTTCACGCCCGTGACGGTCTGCGACAGTTTGGCTTGCAGCAGTAGCTTGCCGCGAAAATCCAGCGCGCCCGAGTCCACACCGTAGCTGCCTGCAAGATCGATGCCCGCCCCCGGGACCGAGAAGCTCAAGCGCGAAAAGTTGATTGCGCCGCCGCCCATCTTGAAGGCGCCTTGCAGCTCGGAGACAGCGGTGAGGTCGGTATCCTTCGGCCTTCCCTGCCCGCGACGGCTGAGGGCGTTGATCTTCCCCTGCACCGACTCGCTCGCAAACTGCGCCTCGGCAACTCCGAATTGGCCGTCTATTTTCATGCGCTCGATCAGATCCTCGTCCCCTTCGAGGATCAGAATTTTCGCTTTGAGGCTGGCTTTGCCCGTCATGACGGGCGGGTTCGATTTCACGGCCAGGAACAGCAGGTCCTCGATGCGGGCGGATTTGGAGAAGGTGTTCATCACGATCGTGCGGCCCTTCACGTTGGGGTACTCGTCGACGACTTCGCCCTTGGTCACCAGCGTAGTGTGCAGGAATTTTGCGGTGACAATGTTCAGGTACGTGTTGCCGTTGGTGCCATCGACTACGGCCGAGAAATCGGTATGCAGCGCCGTGGGGTGATCGCTCGTCCGAAGCGCGAAATCGGGGATGTCGGTCTTGCCTTCCACGTTCAGGTAGTCGAGCGGGCCTGAAAAATTCCCCGTCGAAGATAAAATGCCCTTCAGACCCTTCAGCGTGCCCATATCGGCGTCATTGAATGTGTAGTTCGCGCTCACGGGCGTCTGGCTCGGATCGTCGGCCTGCCACGGGCCAAAGCGGCCATCGCAATGAATTTCACCCCGGGGCACGGGGTTGGTGAGGAGAGCGTGAAACGAGGCCGGATTATTAAAATCGAAATTGTCCATTTCAAGGCGATGGATTTCGAACTCGTGAGGGGGTTTCGTGTCGCGGCGAAGGATTACGAGGCGCGCATCATCCGCGGTGATCGTTGCGATGGTGACTGGAAATTTCGAGGAGAGGTCCACCTGAGTCCCGTGGATCACGGGCTTGCCGCCGGGATGGTGCGGTGGGGTGTTTATGCGCAAACCAGCCAGTGTGACGTGAGAGATTACCGGGCGCGCGGCAAAGAGACTGGCGAAATTGGCGTCGATCGTGATCGTGCTGATTTGGATCAAGGGCGGGATGTCCGTCCTGCCCTCGTGGCGCATGATCAGGCCGTCAATCACAAGATGGATCCGCGGATACACCGATACGTGAAAATCCGCGAATTCGACGCTGCTTTTGAATCGCACCCGCAAGTAATCTTCGGTGCGTGTTCGGGCGATGCGGTGAAGCTTCGGGCCCAAGGCGTAGAATGCGACGATTGCGCCCACGGCAAGCAATAAACCAACAATTACGATGGATGCGACGATCCATTTCCGAACGGCAGAGTAGTTGATTCGCATAGCCGTGAGGTTACTCGGGTCGCAAACCGCTTGCGACGGGTGGGACTTCAGTATAGCACCGGAGGGTCCGTCACCAAGGCTTCTTGCAAACACCTTGCGGGCACAAACATTTCGAATTTGCAAATTGGCCCCAGGGGAGTAGAGTGCTCTCGGTTTGAACTGGATGAAGAAAGATGCCATCCGCTACGCATCGCGGTGAAATCAGGCTCCCACTGACCGCACTCGACGCTGAAAGGTCCATGCCATGAGAACTTTTGCGATTCGCTTCGTGCTCTGGGTACTGACGCTAGTGGCCCTCGGGGCTTCGTTCGCCGGGATACAGCAGACGGCCGCAAGTAACCGTGCGGCGCGTCCCGAACTCCTGCGAGAAGGCGCGGCGGCTGGCGTGCCCCCGAGCCGTGTGGCGCTCTATGCCAGCGTGGGCGAGCAATTGACTCAATACGGCGTGGATATCGCCTCCGCCACGCTTGTGCCGCAGAGCTCTGTGATTCTCCCCGCCTACGTGCAGGAGGGATGGCTTCATCCTTCGGGGCGCTACCTCTACGTGGCCTGGAGCAACCGCGGCACGTCCGAAGCAAAATCCAGCGGCGAAAAAAGTGGCGTCACAGCCTTCGCTGTCGATTCAACCGGGGCGCTCCATCAGCACGGCGCGGATATCGCGCTCATCTCCCGCCCGATCTTTATAACCGGCGATATCACCGGCACGCACATCCTGGTCGGATACAACATTCCGAGCGGGATTGCCGTCTATTCCATCGCGCCGGACGGAACGCTCTCGACGGAAGTGAAGCCGGAGGGTGCGCTCGACGCGGGAGTCTACGGGCATCAGGTGCGCGTGATGCCTTCCAATAAAGGCGTGATATTCGTGACCCGCGGCAATAAGCCGGCCAACGGAAAACCGGAAGATCCCGGCGCGCTGAAAATCATGGGATATCACGACGGGGTACTCAGTATGACGGCCTCCGTGGCGCCCGGAGGGGGCTTCGGTTTTCAGCCGAGGCATCTGGATTTCCATCCATCGAAGCCGTGGGTTTTTCTTTCGCTCGAGGCGCAGAACAAGCTGGAGGTCTACCAGCTATTGAACGGCGACTCGCTGAGCGCGAATCCATTGTTTGTGAAGGATACCGTCGCCGATCCGGCAAATATTCATTCGACGCAGGCGGCGAGCACCGTCCACGTGCATCCCAATGGACGGTTCGTGTACGTCGGGAACCGCGCGGAAGACACCGAGGATTTTCAAGGCACGCCCGTCTCGAGTGGCGGGGAGAACACGATTGCCGTCTTTCGAATCGATCCGGCTACCGGTGAGCCAACGCTGATTCAGAATGCCCCGACGCAGGGGTTTCATCCGCGAACGTTTTCGATCGATCCATCCGGGCGGCTGCTGGTCGTGGGAAATCAGGACCCCCTTCACGTGCGCGACGGCAATACCGTTCGCACGGTTCTGCCGGGGCTCACCGTCTTCCACGTGCAGGACGATGGCAAGCTAGCGTTCGTCTCGAAGAGCGATGTGGATACGAAGGGGAAGCTCTTGTACTGGGTCATGTTCGTAAAGCTGCGCTGAGGCGTGGGCAATCGAGCGGACGAAGTGTTGAGGAAACGGAGAAACGACAAATGCGCTTTCTAACGAAGGGAACATTTTTGACGATAGCGGCACTGTTCAGCGCGGGGGTAATTTCTTTCGGGAGCGGCGTCCCGGCGGCGGTTCATTATATCGACCACGATAAAGTCGCAGCGGTTATGGCGAAGGGCGGATCCATCGTGAGCGATCCGGGGTTGGTTGTGCTGGCCCAGCGCAGGAAAGCGGGCCAGGTGGAATATCACGAACGCACTAACCACGTTTTCATCATCGTCGAAGGCGAGGCAACTCTGGTCGTGGGAGGAACGATGGTGAATGCCCAACAGACCGCCGCGGATCAGAAGCGGGCCGACTCAGTGGAAGGCGGGGTGACCTACCATTTGAGCAAAGGCGACGTGATTACGATTCCGGCAAAAACGCCGCACTGGTTCAAGGAACTCTCGACACCAACGATCGCCTATTATGCCGTAAACATCGAAAGCGACTAACCGAAGGCGCGTAGTTTGGCCCCGATATCGTCGATATCATCCCGGACTCGCGTCGATGCCCGGCACAAAAGCCGCGTCAGTGTTTCATTCTGAGTCGAATTGTCTGAAAGGTATAGCCAACCGCGATGGTGTATTCCGGCACGAACGAACTACCGAAGTCCGTGAAATTGTGGATATAGCGAACATCCACTTGTGGCCGCACGAAGATGCCCTTCCAGATGGAAATTCGCACCCCGCCGGAGAAGTGCAGTTGAAGGCGGTTTTGTGTTTCTATTTGAGCATTCGTAGACCGGCATCCCTGGGGCGCAATCACACAAAACTGCGGTGTATCGTAAAAGGTCAACTCGCTCCGGCCCACGCCACCTTGAATCTCGGGCGTGAAACGGCGGCCGACATTGGTGAGGGGATAATAGACGGCGTTCACGTCGTAGAACGCCTGACGGTACTGAAGGCCGGCGTAGGCCCCCCGGTCCTTGCGAAAAGAGTACTCGGCGCCCACTCCGAGGCGGTGGCGGTAGAAGATCAGGTCTCCTCCGACCGTGCCAAAGAGACCACCCATGCTCGGCGTGTTAAAAGTCACTCCAGCGCCAAGGGTATTCAGCGGACCCGTAGAGGAATCCGTAGCGGTGCCAGCCGCCAGATAGCCGCTGGCGCTCTGGGCCCGGGCCATGCAGGCAAAAGCAAGAAGCGATAAAACGGACAGCGCCAATTTTCGGGCCATGTGATTCAAGACTAAGTAACCTCGCTTGTGATGTTTACCCCACGCATGAGACGTTGAAGGGGCCGACTTGGTTGTCCGTGAATGGCCCCGCGATCCTTGCAGGGGCGAACAACGGCGACCGAGTGGGTAACAATGTACCCTTTAGCACAAGCCCGAAGCAACGCCCGCTCGACCATCGGAAGCCGCAGTGTTACGCTTTAGTTTCACCTGGGTGGAGGAGTCAGTTGAGCGAGTCTACTTTGCCATCGAGCGATCCCGGCACACAGAAGCGCCGGAGCACGCGGATCGTGCAAGCAGTTCCCATCACGGTATCGGGAGTCGACGCGCTTGGCCAGCCGTTCAAGGAACGCACGACCACGGTGATGGTGAACTGCCACGGCTGCAAGTATCAGTCGAAGCACTACGTTCCGAAGAACTCGATCGTCACGCTGGAAATTCCGCGCATGGAGCCGGGCGTGCCTCCGCGTATCGTGCCGGGACATGTGGTCTGGGTGCAAAGACCGCGTACCGTGCGTGAACTGTTTCAAATCGGGCTTGAATTCGAGGCAGCAGGCAACGTGTGGGGCATCGCATTCCCGCCTGAGGATTGGGTTCCCAGTGCCGAAGATGAAGCTGTTGCAAACGCAGCGGCCTCCGAAATTGAAGTAATCGTGGAGACAAAACCAGTCGCGGCACCGCCTAAGGCTGCAGTCCCTCTTGCCGTGACGCCGGAAAAACCAGCCGCCGCGTCCGGACCTATTCCTCCGCCACCGGCAATGCGGACGGCGCCGCGACCAGCACCTGCCGCACCATCGGCCATTCCACCGAACATTCCAGCGGGCACTCAGGCTGCCACTCCAGCGGCTGGCACTACCACACCCGCTGCACCGCCGAAACCGGCATCGCCGCCGGCTCCGGTTGCTCCTGCTGCCGCGGTTCCCCCCGCCACGACGACCGCCGACGCGAAGATTCACGTGATGCCCTCGCCGGCCGCCGGAGGTCAGGACGCGCAGATCGTGATCGCGCGGCAAATGGCGAAAATCGTGGCCGAGGCGAAGGACACTCTGGACAAAACGCTGCGCCGGGGCGCGCAGACCGCCATCAACGAAGAAATGACCATCGTGCGCCAGCAGCTCGACGCGCAGATGCACGAGACCGTGGAGCATGCGATCAAGTCTTCGATGGAACGCGTGTCGGAGGCGGAGGTCAAGAAGGTCGTGCTTCAGGCGACGAACAAGACCGCAGCCATCGTCGAAGAAGCGCGCCTAGCGAGCCAGGCAAATATCCAGCAGATCGACGCGAAAGTTCGCGACGCTGTGCAGCAAGCCGTAAGCCAGGCGACATCGCAAGCAGCCGCTCAGACGGCTGCCATCGCGGAAGAGGCACGCAAAGCCGCTCAGGAAGCGGCGAGCCAGGCCGCGGAACAGGCGGCCCACCGTGCGAGCGCCATCGTCGAGGAGACGCGGCGAGCGAATCAGGCGAGCGCGCAACTCCTCGCGGAACAGGTTCGCCAGTCGGCCCACGAAGCCGCCACTCAGGCGGCGAAAGAAGTGGTGCAGCAAACCGTCGCGCAGGACCTGAAGCAAAGCGTCGAAGAGATGGTGGGGCGCGCGATTGCGGAGCGTGAGGCGAGCGCTCCGTCGCTCCAGGTGCTCACGTCGCCGGAAGCAGCCAGTCAGCATCTCGACGAATGGAAGAAAAATCTGGAAGAGGCCGCTCACGGCGTTCACAGCCAGATGGTGGCGCAGACCGAAGCCGAAGCGGAAGCCGCGAGCCGGCGCTGGCACCAGGAACTCGAAGCGATGCTGGCCGGGACGTCGCAGAAACTGGGCGAGAAGCTCAGCGAAGTCTCGCAGGCGGCGCTTGCGAATAGCGAACAGCAGATGGCCGACCGCGGCTCCAGCCTTCGCGGACTGATCGACGAGGTGGTCTCAGGGGCTGAGGCGGCCGTTCTGTCCCTCGGCACGGAACTCGCGCAACAACTCGCGCAAGAACGCGCTCAGACGGACGAAGCGAAAGCGGAGCTCCAGGAAGCTGCAAAGGCGGCGGTCGAGCAAACGCGCCGGCAAATGGACGAGATGGTAGCCGCCCAGCACGATTCGATCGCACAGCGCGCCGATCAAGTGATTACGGAACGCATCCAGCATATCGACCCGATTCTTCAGAATTCCGCGCAAAAGACGCTGGAGCATTTTTCCGCCGAGCTGGACCAGAAGATTGCCCCTAAAGTGGAGGAAGTGCGGCGCGCCGCCTCGGAACTGGCGAACGTCCAGCAGCAAGCGTCAGAACGTCAGAACGACATCCGCAGGGAAATCCGGCAAGCCTCCGAGCAAGTGAGCCATCTGGGCCACAGCACCGTGGAACGATTGCAGGCCGCTTCTTCGGAAGCCGCGCAGCTCGTGACATCAGAGGTCGAGAACGCCAGGCAACTGGCCGCGCAGCTTCAAAAGAACCTTCGCGACCAAGCGCAGCAGGCCTCCGAACACGCCGCCGAGCTTCAGATGCTCGCGCGCGAGCGCGTGCAGCAAGCGTCGGAGGAGGCGGTACAGGAAGCCCTCGGGCGCATGAAGCAGGAAACGGCAAAGTTGCCGGCGGAAATCGAGCAAAGCTGCCGCGCGACCGTCAAAAAGATCGAGGAGGAACTCGACCAGAAGAGTTCGGAGATGCAGCACGCGTCCCACGAAGCCCTTCTGAAGACTTCGGAGTGGTACCAGAAGAAGGCGCAGACGACGATGCACTCGACGATGGAGCGACTGGTCGAGCAATCGGCAAATGCGATGCACGCGAAGGCTGGCGAAGTCTCCAGCATGGTCGCCTCCGAACTCGATCATTACCGGCGCAGCTATGTGGAACACAGCCGTGCGGAGATCGAAGAAGCAGGCAACGAAGTGACCGAGCGCGAAAGGCTCAAGCTCAACGAAACCGCCGAGATTGCCAACGCCACGTTTTCCGACCGCGTCCAGCGCGTTACCCAGGAATCGCTGCAGCGCTTTCAGGATTCGTCCCGCGAGGCTCTCGAAAAATCCCGCTCGGACATGGAGTTCAATCGCGAGTGTTCGCTGGCGGAATTCCAGAAGACGCTCGACGAGAAAATGACGCATGGCGTCGAGCAGGCGAGCACTTACCTGCAGTCACAGCTCATCCCGCTGCTCGAATCCTGGGAAGCCAAGCGCGAAGCGGAAAAGAAAGAATGGATGGCTCAGGTCAAGCAATCCTCCGAGGAATCTCTCGAAGCGTATAAGGCCCGGCTGGAGAATGCCACCAACGCATGGCTGCTCGCGTCGGCGGCCACGCTGGGGCAGAATTCGCAGGCCGTTCTCGATAATCTCGCCAAAACCGCCGAGAAAAGAATGCGCGATACCTGCTCGCAGGTGCTGTCCGGAATGGGCGACCTTCTAAGGAACCGGATGATGGGCATCTCCACCGACTTCTCCGAAGAAGACGAGTCCGGCAAGAAGTAACCCCTCCTGGCGAAACGTTGGTCCTAGCGTGACCTCGGTCGCGTAACTTCGATGGAATAGCCTCGATGTCGTAACCTCGATCCAAGAGCGCCGGTTTTGGCCCCTTCCCGCTGGAATCCCGTGGCATTTTCGTCGCGGGGCGGCATCCCGGTATAATGCTGCCTATGGCGAATCGGGCCTATCTCAGCGTGTGGTGCAAGAATTTTGCCGAAGAGCGGGTGCTCGAGGATTTCGCGAAGTTTCTCGGGACGGTTCCCTTTTCGGCCGCCAAGCCCGGCTTCGAGTATCTGATCGTCCGCGCGGTAGATGCCCGCGAGTCTCCGATGCTCGAACAGAATTTGCGGGCGCTCCCTCTCGACGGGTCAGGAATTATTGAGCTGGCCAAAGACTACCTGTACCCCGATTCCGCCTACGAGGTCCATTGCAACTGGGATTTGTGGTTGTTTGACACGGAAGGCCGGTCGAAACTCGAGCCGCAACCTCTTGAAATTTTCTGCCATGGCGAGGAGTACGACGACGGCATCTTCCGGGAAAGCGGGCACATCCAAGTGGACCTGGGATTCGAGCATTTCTTCACCGGGCATGCCGGTTTGCTGGGCATGCGTCGTGGCAAGCGAACGCCGGCGCAAAGCCCCGAAGAAGCGCGGTTCCTGGAATTGATGGCCTGGCCGGAAAATCTGCAGAGGTACCAGGAAAAGACGAGGGAGAATATCCGTCAGCTCCTTGATTGGATACGGAAGATCGAGAAAGCCGTGCCGGTGGAACGGGTGCGCTTGTGGTCCGAGGGCGAGGAGAACTTCGAGGCCCGCGTCGAAGAAATTCTCGTGGCGCACTGACCGATGCCAATATTCAGAGGATCGAAAGCGGGAAACCAGGCTTCCGTCCACCCAGATGACGCGCTAGAATCACGGTACCACGTCCAATTGAGCGAGTTGGGGACTTTCCCGCGCGGTGGTTGGCAGCTGCAAAGCCAGCGCGGGGTCGCCAGGATCACGCTCGGGGCGTACGCAACTTCGCACGCAACTTAGCACGCTACTTAGCACGCTACTTATTGATGAGCGCTATCGCACAATCCGTGGACGGAACCACCCGCGAAAAAGACAAGCCGAAACCACCCTCCGGCTGGGAACAGCTGAAGCACCTCATTCCCTACATGACTCGTTACAAAGGGATGGTTGCCCTCGGGCTGCTGTCGCTTACTTTGATGGGAATCGTCGGCGCGCTCCCACAGTTGATTATCGGTTCCGTCGTCGATTTGCTGAAAGGCTCCCCCCAGCCGCTGGCGACGCTTTCCGGCGTATCGCGGTCGATGCTGCATCCCTTATTCGCGCTGTACGCGCCGCTGAACCGGCACGCCCTGGGGCTTTATTGCTCGATTCTCCTGGGTGCGATGCTCCTGAAAGGGTTTCTATCGTTCTGGAGCCGCTGGATTCTCATCGGCATCTCGCGCGAGATCGAATACGACCTCCGCAACGATCTGCTGGCGCGACTGGTTAGGCTCGAACCAGAATTTTACGTAAGGAACCGGACGGGCGACCTGATGTCCCGCGTGACCAATGACCTGAATGCGGTGCGCATGGTTCTGGGCCCCGGGATCATGTACAGCGCGACGACGTTTGCCACGATGGTGCTGGCCATTTACTTCATGGCCAAGCTTTCGCTTGCGCTCACGCTTTGGGTGCTCATCCCTGTGCCCGTCGTAGTAATCGCCGTACGCTATTTCGGCCAGATCATTCACCGCCTCTCCGAAGAGATCCAGGCATCGCTGGGCGTGCTTTCCACGCGCGCGCAGGAGAATCTCACCGGGATCCGGGTGATACGCGCCTACGTGCAGGAAAAGCCCCAGATCGCGTCGTTCGACGAAGCGAACCGGGATTATGTAAACCAGAACATCAAGCTGATCGGCTCCTGGAGTTTGTTCTTCCCCGCCCTTTCCTCGCTGATCGGGATCACCGTGGTGATTTTGCTGGGGGCCGGCGGCATGGAGGTTATCGACCGCCGGGTAAGCCTGGGAACCTTTTCGGCCTTTTATGCGTTTCTGATCCAGCTGATTTTTCCGATGATTGCCATTGGCTGGGTGACGAACATTTTCCAGCGCGGCGCGGCATCCATGGGCCGGCTGCGCTACATTCTGACCGCCGAGCCAAACATCAGCGACGCGAACGTCCCGCTGGCGGCACATCAAGCCGTGGCTGGCGGAAATGGCGCTTCGCCCACGAGTGCGCAGGGGGCTCCGGCGTCCGCGGGCGAGGAATCACCGATTCGCGGAGAGATCGAATTCCGCCATTTGTCCTTCGCCTACCCTACTTCCGGGAATGGCTCAGGCGATATCGACGTGCTGCACGACATCAACCTTCACGTGCCGGCCGGATCGACGCTGGCCATCGTCGGCCCCACCGGGAGCGGCAAGTCCACGATTGCCGCGCTGATCGCGCGTCTGTGGGAGGCACCGCCGGGAACGCTTTTGATCGACGGAAGACCGATCCGCGAATATCCGCTGGCCGAACTCCGGCGCGCCATCGGATACGTGCCCCAGGACACGTTTCTGTTCAGCGAAACGCTGCGCGAGAACATCGCCTTTGGAGTATCGGAAGCGGCCGACGAACACATCCTCGAGGCGGCCGAACTCGCCAGCATTTCGGGCGAGATTCAAAGCTTCCCGCAGAGGCTCGACACCATGGTGGGCGAGCGCGGCGTCACGCTCTCAGGCGGGCAGAAGCAAAGGACTGCGCTCGCGCGTGCCATTCTTCGCCAGCCGAAGATCCTGATCCTGGACGATTCGCTTTCGAGCGTGGACACCGATACCGAAGAGCGCATCCTGCGCGGGCTTCGCGACGTGATGAAGCAGCGCACGACGGTCCTGGTTTCTCATCGTATTTCCACCGTAAAAGGCGCCGATCAGATCGTGGTGATGCGCGACGGGCGAATCGTCGAACGCGGCAGCCACGACGAGTTGCTGGCGCTGGACGGGTATTACGCCGACCTGCACCGCAAGCAACTGCTCGAAGAGGAACTGGCGGCGCGCGAATGAGCGATTTTCGCGAAGAAGAAAAGCTCGGGAAAGTTTACGACGCGCAGCTCACGCGGCGCCTGCTGAAATATCTGCGTCCCTATCGCTGGTGGGTAGCCCTCGCGGTTTCGATGGCCCTGGGAGTAACGACAACTGAACTTGTGGGCCCGTATCTTTTCCACGTGGGGATCGACTGGTACATCGTCCCGGGATTTTCCGGCAACATCCCGAGGCTAAAAGCCTCCGCGGGGCTTTTGTGGGTCGTCATCGTGTTTATGGGCTCGATCGTGGCCAGCTTCGGGCTGCAATACGCGCAGGTTCGCATCATGCAGTGGGTGGGCCAGGAGACGATGTACGACCTGCGCAAGGAAATCTTCGAGCATCTGCAGCGGCTGCCCATGAGCTTTTTTGACCGCAGCCCGGTGGGGAGGCTGGTCACGCGCGCCACCACCGACGTGGACGCTCTGAACGACCTTTTCGCGTCCGGCGTGGCCGCGATGCTGAACGATTTCGTGATGCTTTTCGGGCTGGCGGGCTGGCTCTTTTATTTGAACCATCGGCTGGCGCTGGCGGCGCTTTCTCCGCTTCCGTTCATGATCGTGCTCACGTATTTCTTCCGCACGTTCGTGCGCGACGCCAACCGGCGCATTCGCACGGCCATCGCGAGAATCAACGCGTTCCTGCAGGAGCACATCAGCGGCATGGCCATCGTGCAGCTCTTCAACCGGGAAGAGAAATCCCGCAGGCAGTTTGCCGAGCTGAATCGCATCCACATGCTCGCTTACAAGGATGCCATCGACGCCTTTTCGTTTTTCTTCCCCGCCGTGGAAGTCCTGAGCATGGGCGGCATAGCGCTGCTTTATTGGGTGGGCGGCGTGCGTGTAATCGGCGGGACGGTGGAAATCGGGTTTCTGTTCACGTTCATGGTGTATGCGCAGCGATTCTTTCGGCCTATCCAGGACCTCAGCGAAAAATTCAATATCCTGCAAACGGCCATGGCCGCCTCCGAGCGCATCTTCCGGCTGCTGGATGAGCCGATCACCATTTTTTCGGCAGAGAAAACACGCTCGCTGCCGGCTCCGCGCGGCGAGATCGAATTCCGCAACGTGTGGTTCGCGTATCGCGGCGGCGCAAACCCGAGCGAAGAGGACTGGGTGCTGCGCGACGTTTCCTTCCGCGTGGAACCGGGGCAAACGCTGGCGATCGTGGGCCACACGGGCGCGGGCAAGACTACCATCATCCAGCTGCTGCTGCGCTTCTACGATATCCAGCGCGGCCAGATCCTGCTCGACGGGATCGATATCCGCGAGATGGAAATTCACGATCTGCGCCGGTTGTTCGGAATCGTACTGCAGGACCCGTTTCTTTTCACCGGGACGCTCGAATCGAACGTCAAGCTGGGCACCGAGACGATCGATCGTGCCGCCACGGAGCAAGCGCTCCGCGAGGTGGGCCTGGGGCCATTCGTAACTTCGCTGCCTCAGGGCGTCGAGACTGCTGTGACCGAGCGCGGCGCGACACTTTCGGTCGGCCAGCGGCAGTTGGTAAGCTTCGCGCGGGCGCTGGCGCACAGCCCAAAATTTCTGATTCTCGACGAAGCGACGTCGAGCGTGGACACCAAAACGGAACTGATGATTCGCGAGGCGCTCGACCGGCTCATCCAGGGGCGCACCGCCGTGGTGATTGCGCACCGCCTGAGCACCATCCAGCACGCGCATCGCATCCTGGTGTTCCACAAGGGGCGCTTGCGCGAGCAGGGATCGCACCAGGAGCTTCTCGCCCTGCGCGGAATTTATTACCGGCTGTATCAGCTCCAGTACAAGGAACAGGAATTAGCCTTTCCCATACTCGGTGGCAGCACGGGCGGATTCCCTCAGCCGCTTCCGGCCGATGACTGAAGCGTCGCCGCAAGTCGTTCCGACCCCTTCGGCTCCGGCCTTCTGCGTATTTCTCTTCCTTGCCGATTTGCCGCCCTTCTCATGAGCCCGCCGAAGATTCTGATCTCGGCCGGAGAAGCCTCGAGCGACATGTATGCCGCCCGGCTCGCCGTAGCGTTGCGCGAACGAACGGGTGCGCAGCTTTTCGGAATGGGTGGACCGCGGATGGCGGAGGCGGGCGTCGACGTGATCTTGGACTACCATAAGGTGGCCGTCGTGGGGATCACGGAAGTGCTGCACAAAATTCCCACCGTCGTCCGGGTGCAGAACCGCCTGGCCGTCGAAGCGGCCAAACGAGGAGCGTCGCTGGCCATTCTCGTGGATTCTCCGGGGACGCACTTGGGCGTGGCGAGGCGGCTGAAGCAGCGCGGGATACCGGTCGGCTATTTCATCGGACCGCAGGTTTGGGCGTGGCGCGCGGGCCGGGTGCGCATCGTGAAACGGCTGGTGAATCGAATGGTGGTGATCTTCCCCTTCGAGGAGAAAATCTACCGGGACGCGGGGGTGCCCGTGAATTTCGTGGGGCATCCGCTGGTAGATGTCGTGCGGCCTACGATGACGCGGACCGAATTTGCGGCGCGCTATGGGCTGGATGCCGCCCGGCCAATCGTTACCTTGCTGCCTGGAAGCCGTCGCAGCGAAATTGAACAAAATTATCCCGCCATAATCGAGGCGTGCGAGCGATTGCGACACGGCGTAGGCGCAGGAGTGAGCGTTCAATTCGCTCATGCCGTGGCGCCGAACCTCAAAGCCGAGTTATTCGTGCCTTATTCGCGGCCGGGGCTCAACTTAACCCGCGTGGAAGGCGCCACCTACGACGCACTGGCGGCGGCCGATTGCGCCATCGTGGCGAGCGGGACGGCCACCGTCGAAGCTGCGCTGCTCGGCACGCCCATGGTGGTGGTCTACCGGGTAAACCGCGTCACGGCAGCCATCGTGCGGCGGATGATCCGTACACCGTTCATCGGCATGGTGAATCTGATTGCCGGCAAGCGCGTCGTGCCGGAGTTGATCCAGGACGCGTTTACCCCCGAGGCGGTCGAGGCAGAGGTTCGGAAGCTGCTCGAATCGGAGTCCGCTCGCGCAGAGGCCAAGGCCGGCGTCGCGGAAGTCCGCGCCAAACTGGGATCCGGCGGCGCTATCGAGCGTGCTGCGGACGTTTTCGCGGCAATGTTGTAATCGCCGCCTGGTTAATCTCCTGGCTTGGCCTCTGGTCCGGGCAACTAGGCGGGCTTCTCTGGTATCCTAGTATTCTAGTTAACGTTCTTCTTCGAGAGAGGTTTCCTCTTGCTCAGGGTCAACCGGCTCTTCGCGACGCTGTTACTCACACTGATCGCGGCCTCTTCCGCACTCGCTCAGGGCGCGCACCGGTTCCCTTTCCGCGCGACGAATTACGACGTCGAGGTGATTCTCCACCCGGATAATCAGACCATCTCGGCGCAAGCCAAAGTGGAATTCGTCGCAAGCGAAGTGGCGAAGACCCTGCTGGTCGAGCTGCACCCCGATCTTCACGTGAACTCGGTAAAATCCGGCAACCAGACGCTGACATTTGAGCGCGATAACAATTCGCCCCTGTTTCTCAGCGTAGGGCTTTCGGGAGCGTCCACTCCAGGCACCAAGGTAACGCTTACCTTCGATTACAGCGGGCCAATATCAAGCGAGGAGGACAGTCCCACGAGGGGCGTGCGATTTGCTTCCGTGGACAAGACCTCCGCGTATCTCCTGCTGCCCGCGCGGTGGTTCCCCCTCACCAACTACCCTTCCAACCGCTATACCGGTACCTTCAAGGTTATCGTTCCCGACTCGTTCGCCGTTGCCGGCACGGGCAAAGCAGACGCTCCGACCATGATGCCCGCGGTGGGAGGAATGCCCGGTCAGGCGGCGTACGTGTTCCACTGCACCCGCCCGGCGGCGAATGGGTCGTTCGTTGCTGGGAGCCTGCAGCTCTCGCCCTTGCAAGCTGAGGGGTACGACATTTCCGTCTATACGGCCAAAGCGCAAGCAGCGACCGCCGCTCCCTACGCGAATTCTCTGGCACGCATCCTGAGCTACTTTTCCGAAACTTTTGGGCAGATGGAAAATGCTACCACGATGACGATTGCTCAGCTGCCCAACGGCTCGCTCAATGGATTCTCCGCTCCGGGGCTGTTGCTGATCAGCGAACGCCAATGGACCACGAAACCGAATGATCCGCTGCTCTCACAACTCGCCGCGGGGCAATGGTGGGGAGACCACGTGCTGCCGGCAACTTTTGCGGATGCCTGGCTCACCGAGGGCATGTCGCGCTACGCCGAGGCGATGTACGCCGAGCAGTCCGACGGATCGGCGGGACTCCACAAGGCGCTGGAAGACAATGCCGTGGGCGCGCTCATGTACGAGGCGGGGACGCCCATCGCGCAGGCGCAGCGCCTCGGCCCCTATTCCGCCTCTTACGAATCCATCGTCGCGGACAAAGGCGCGATGGTGTTTCACATGCTGCGCACCGAAATCGGCGACGAGGCTTTCACGTCGCTCCTGCGGGACTTCTACAAGCAGCATGACGGTAAGCTTGCCACCATCGACGAGTTCGAAAAATTGACCGCCGAGAAGGTGCCGCCCTCCTCTCCGGACCAGGCCGGGTTCAATCTTCTATCCTTTTACGCGCAATGGCTGAACTCGACGGGCGTGCCGGAATTCACGATCGATTACATCGTCTACCGCACCCCCAAAGGCTTCAAGGTGGTGGGCAAGGTCCATCAGGACCTCGACACATTCCGCATGCCGGTGGAAGTAAAGGTGGAGACCGAAGGCAATCCGGAAACGAAGAAAATTCTGGTGACCGGCACCACGTCCTCCTTCCTGATCGACACCTTCGGGCGGCCCAAACCGAATGGAATTGCGGTTGACCCGAACAATAATCTTCTGAAGTCGAGCCCACGCTTGCGCGTGCGCGCTTCGGTGGCGCGCGGAGAGGCCTTCGCGCAAGTGGGGAAATACTACGAAGCGATTCAGGAGTACCAAAAAGCGCTCGACGTGCAGCCGACTTACGCGCTTCCCCATTTCCGGATGGGCGAAGCAATGTTCTATCAGAAGAACTATCAGGCGGCGGCGAACGCTTTCCGGGCCGCGCTTGGCGGAGACGGCGACCCAAGGTGGACCGAAGTGTGGGGCCACATCTACATCGGCAAGATTTATGATTTGTTGGGACAACGCGAGCGCGCCGTCAACGAATACAGCCTCGCGCAGCACACCAACGACGACACAGCCGGGGCACAGCAGGAAGCGGGACGTTACCTGCAGAAACCTTTTAATGGCGACATCACGCCGCTGGCTGCGTCAAACCAGGTGCCCGCCCCGACGAAATCCGCCACGACAACTACCGATACGGGGTCGGACAATCGACCCGTCCTGAAAAAGCGAGCCGACAACTAGCCGTACTGGGCTCGCTGCTCGGCTCCTTCCAGCGCGTCAATCGTCCTATCGGGGAGGTCCCTGGTCTTCCCATCCCTTGAGATGAAAACTGACCTGCAAAATTAAGTCACACTTCGTCGGCCGGCCATCGAGCATGGTCGGCTGAAACCGCTCCCGATATAGATTATAGATTGTGGCGGAAGCGAGCATTACAGGGCCGCTCACCAGATGGGCTTCGGTAACCTTACCGGTCTCGTCGATAACAGCCGCGATCACCACTTTTCCGAAGACGTGCGCCACCTTGGCGATCTCGGGATATTCAAACGAAACCCGCTCGATCAATCGCGACGGACGTATATCGCCCCCGGCCCGAAAAACCTGCGCATCCCGCGGAATATCAATCGGCAGAGCAGGCATGACGGGCCGCGCTGCCTCGTTCACGATGCCACCGAGCACGGCGCCAAGAGCCTCCGTCGTTTTTAGCGGGCGTGAATTGAGGGCTACTTCCGGCGGCGCCATCACAGCGTGGGAAAGCGAGATCCTTCTGACTGGAGCTACCAGTTTCATCGACAGGAACGGGTTTCCCGATGCATCAGGCCCAAACGAGAGCGCCGCACGCGGAGACGTTACAGGAAGCGAGAGCGGCAGGGTGACCATTACCCGGCTCATCGCAAATACGTACGGCCGTTGAGGAAAAGCAATCGGCCAGAACCACACGATGGCCATAAGGGCGGCGAGGTGCGCCGCGAACGAAAGCACCGAATGCAGCGCTCGCCGCTCGGTGTATCCCGGTGCTTCCACTACGATCGCGCGGGAGAATGTCCCGAGGTCGCTGGTCGCTGGGCCTGTGGGTGACGAAACGCAGAGTAAATCAACTGCCGGTTGCAGATCTTCTTTCCGGACGAAGTTTTCCTGGAGCATGGCCTGTTTGTTTGGTCCTTTCCCAGGGTGCGGCGCTATTCCCCGGAAAACCGGCCCAATGGCACTTCTTCCAAAACAGACCTTTTGAAAACGGGTATGGACTGGGGCCTAAATGGAACGAACCAAGGATGCAGGCATTCTGGGGAAGCGAGTGGAGAGTACGAGCGTGAGGACCCGACCCTATTGCGCTTGCGGTCGGAGTTGCGCCGGACCCGAGGGTCTCACTCATGTTTCAGGGTAGCGGGGATCGAGCGGCCGATGCAAATTCAATCTTGTTGTGGAAAACATAGATTATTGAAATGTGGATTGGCATAACAGTTCCGTAAATGAGCCTGCGCCAAGCTGGAACGCCATAATCCTGGTCTGCGCCGCCACGGGGTTCGGATACGAATCGGCCTATCGGCCCCATCACTAAATCCTCGTCAGGAAGCGCTCTGTTTGTGTCACTCTGGACATTGTGCTGATCCGTTTGGGATACGATATCGTTTTCGAAACGAATTTTCCCGTGCCCATGGTGGCGCTTCTCAATGTCCACCCGTCGCGCGTCGCGGATCTGCGCAGCCGCGACGAATTGTTCATCCAGCCAAGTACGCCGGTCGAATGTTATCTCGATAGTTTCGGAAACCGCTGCTGCCGCTTTCTGACGCCGGGAGGAAACGTGCGCCTCAGCGGCTCCGCTCTCATATATGACTGCGGCCAGCCAGATGTGGTAAATCCCTATGCCCGCGAAGTCCCCGTGCAGAATCTGCCCCACGAAGTGCTGAGCTACCTGCTCAACAGCCGCTACTGCGAAGTGGACAAGCTTTCCAACATCGCCACGGAATTATTCGGCGGAGTAACAACGGGTTGGGCGCGCGTGCAAGCGGTCTGCGACTGGGTTCACAACAGGGTGCGCTTCGGATACGAGTTCGCAAACGCCACCAAGACGGCTCTCGACGTTTTTACCGAGCGCTGCGGCGTTTGCCGGGATTTTCAGCATTTGGCCGTCACGATCTGCCGGGCCCTGAACATTCCGGCGCGTTACGCAACCGGCTATCTGGGCGATATCGGGGTGCCCATTTCTCCGGCGCCTATGGATTTTAGCGCGTGGTTCGAGGTCTATCTGGACGACCGCTGGTGGACGTTCGACGCGCGCCACAACACGCCCCGCATCGGCCGCGTGCTGATGGCCGTCGGACGCGATGCCTCGGATGTGGCGATCACCACGTCATTTGGAATGGCCAACCTGAAGAAGTTCACCGTGGTCACAGAGGAAGTGCAGGAAGAAGCGGCGTTCGCGTAAAGGCGGAACGAAAGCGCAACGAAGCGAAAGTTTCAAGCCGCTCCTGGACGATCAGGTCAATGCTTCGGCGGGACGTAGCTGTCGGGAAGCTTCGCTCCTTCGCCAAAGAAGAATTGTTCCATCTGATCCTGCATGATCTTCAGCGAGTTCGGATCGAGGGGATTGAGCCGGTATTCGTTCATCAGCATCTTGGAATGCTCCACCCACATGCGCCACGCCTCTTTCGAAACGTTGTCGTAAACGCGCTGGCCGATCTCGCCTTTCCAGGGGACGCGGTCGAGGCCAGGCATTTCGCGCCCGAACTTCACGCATTTCACCATGCGCACTTCCTGCTGCGGTGAAGCGGCTGCCCCACCGGCTTCCCGCCCTTTGTCATCGGCCATTCGAACGCCTCCGTTGAAAGTGTCTGCTGTTTAAGATATTGAAGATACTTGAAGCATGGGCGATTTTCCAGTCTCGCCAGGGCCGCGCTCGGCAGGCTTGAGCGGACTCGAGAGATATCTCTGAACCCAATTTGTGTAACAAAGCATCCACATGGATTGTGGTAGCCTTCTGTTGCTCTCTGGGCGGTCATACGGCGCGGCCGTAATGCGGGAAAGCCAATTGCCGATGTCCGTAGCGAGTACAGGCGAGCTGTACGAAGAGTCGCCAGCAATCTTCACGGTCAACGATTTCCGCCGTTCCATTTCACTGGCTTTCACGGGAGAAAAAAGATGAGCACCCAGACGATCGCCGCCAGTTCCACTCAGATGGACGCGTATTATTGCGAGGTCCCCAACGATCCGTGCGCCATCGTGCTGTTTGGCGCCTCGGGCGACCTTACCCGCCGCAAGCTGCTTCCCGCTCTTTTCGATCTCGCCTGGCATTCCTGCCTGGCTCCGCGCTTCCGCTTGCTCGGATTCGCGCGCACGAAAATGACCGATGACGATTTCCGCAAGGAGGCGGGAGAGGCTCTATCCAAGACCGACGGCGGGCAGCAGCACAAAGACAAGCTGCAGGAATTCCAGCAGCAGCTCCTCTACTTCAGCGGCAACTACGATGACCCGGAATCCTTCCGCCAGCTCGCGAAGCGCCTCAATGAAATCGACCACGAGGGCCAGTTGTGCGGCAACCGCCTGTTTTACCTGGCCACTCCCCCGGACGTGTATCCGAAAATCATCAAGAACCTCGGCGCGGCCGGCCTGGCCAAGCCCGCCTCGGATAAGTGCTGGACGCGCATCATCATCGAAAAGCCCTTCGGGCATGACCTCGCTTCGGCCAAAGAATTGAACCAGAACGTGCTGGACGTGTTCAACGAATCGCAGGTCTACCGGATCGACCATTACCTCGGAAAGCAGACGGTGCAGAACCTGTTGGTCTTCCGCTTCGGCAACGGAATCTTCGAGCCCCTGTGGAACCGCAATTACATCGACCACGTGCAGATTACCGCCGCGGAACCGCTGGGTGTCGAACAGCGGGCCTCCTTTTACGAAAACACCGGAGCCTTGCGCGACATGCTGCAGAGCCACATGCTGCAGCTCACCTCGCTCGTGTCGCTGGAAGCGCCGGCCAACTTCGATGCCACCGCCGTGCGCAACGAAAAAATAAAAGTGCTGCAGTCGATTCGCCCGTTCACGCAGGAATCCGTCTCAAAATTTGTAGTGCGCGGACAGTATGGACCGGGAATGGTGAAAGGCGCCGCGGTGCCCGGATACCGCCAGGAAAAGGGCGTCAAACCGGATTCCGCCACCGATACCTACGTGGCCCTGAAACTCCTGGTCGACAACTGGCGCTGGAGCGGTGTTCCTTTCTACCTGCGGACCGGGAAACGACTGCCGAAGTCGCGCACCGAGGTCGCCATTCGATTCAAGGAAGCCCCGCACATGGTTTTCCGCGGAGAAAATTTGCAGCCCAATTCGCTGGTGCTGAATATTCAGCCGGATGAGGGAATTTCGCTGTCCTTCGGCGCCAAGGCCCCGGGGGGACAAATGCACATCAGCCCGGTCACCATGGACTTCCGCTACAGCGACGCGTTCGGGAAGGCTACCCGGGACGCCTACGCCACACTGATCAACGATTGCATTCGCGGGGATGCCACCCTGTTTGATCGCGCGGACAGCGTGGAAGCCGCCTGGTCGCTCGTCGATCCCATTCTCGATGCATGGAAAAGCGGCCCTGCTCCGCGATTCCCGAATTACGCCGCCGGAAGCCACGGACCCAAGGAGGCAGACGATCTGATCGCGTCAGAGGGCCGCCAGTGGCGTCCCCTGTAGCGCGGAACAACGCGGGCGTGTCGATGAAGCCTGCCGCGCTTGCCGCACCGACGCCAGCGCCAGGGGAATCCCGATGATTCTGGCGGGAGACATCGGGGGCACAAAATCGAATATCGGCTTGTTCGACGTCCGCGACGGCCAACTCGTCCGCATCGCGCACCATCGCTACTCCAGCCACGAACGCGCCGGCCTGCAGGACATCGTGAAAGAGTTTTTGCGGGAGAATCCGGCCACGATTACCGCGGCATCCTTCGGTGTTGCGGGGCCCGTGGTGAACAACCGGGTTCGCGGCACAAACATGCCGTGGACCGTCGACGGCGAGGCGATGGCTGCGCTTTTCGGCCTCAGCCGCGTAAGAATTCTCAACGACCTCGAAGCCACCGCGTTTGGCGTGCGCGTGCTGCCGCCCTCCGATCTGGAAGTGATCTACGAGGGCGTGCCAGTGAAGGACGCGACGTGCGTCGTGATCGCCGCCGGCACCGGCCTCGGCGAGGCGATCCTGTTCTGGGATGGAAAGCAGCACCTGGCCATAGGCACCGAAGGCGGCCACGCGGACTTCGCCCCGCACACCCCGCAGCAGGCGGATCTTTGGAAATATCTCCGTAACCGTTACGACTATGCCAGCGCGGAGATTCTCTTATCGGGGCGCGGATTCCAGAACGTGCACGAATTTCTCGATCCCGCGATGAAACATCCCGGCTTCGACGATCCCGCGAAAGATCCCGCCCCGCTGATTACGCAGCAAGGACTTTCCGGCCAGTGCCCCGTGTGCGCCGCGACGCTCGATCTGTGGACGGAGATTTACGGCGCGGAAGCGGGCAACTTCGCGGTTCGAGCGCTGGCTCGCGGCGGCGTCTACGTGGCGGGAGGAATCGCCGTCAAGGTGCTGCCCAAGCTGAAAGACGGCCGCTTCGCCGCAGCCGCCAGAGACAAGGAAAAGATGAAAGACTTCCTCGCCACAGTCCCGATCTGCGTGGTTCTGAACGAAGAGTGCCCATTAATAGGCGCCGCCTACGTAGCATGGAAGGGCCTCTAGCTCTCTCTCCCCTTACAGGCCACAAGCTCTTCTACAGATGTGTCCCGCCGTCGACCACAATCGTGGTGCCCGTCGCCGCCTTCAGGTGAGTCACGCAGGCAAGAATCGCTGACGCGATATCCGCGGGCTCGACCACTCGCTTCAATGGTGTTTTCTGCGCAAGCGCCTCGTGCGCGTCGCGATCCCGCCCCGGCACGAATTCCGTGGCCACCGGACCAGGCGCCACGCCCAACACGCGGATCTGCGGCCCGAGAGCGCGCGCCAAAGAAACAGTTACCGCGTCCAGCGCAGCCTTCGAAGCGCAGTAAGCGATGCTGCTGCCTGCTCCCGTAGACGCGGCGATCGACGAGACATTCACGATCACGCCCGCGCCGCTCTCGCGCAGCAGAGGGGCCAGCGAGCGAATCACGGAGAACGTCCCGCGCACATTGGCGATCAGAATCGCGTCGAAGATCTCATCCGTGAGGGATTCGAGATCGCCATGCGGCACCACGCGGGTGAATCCCGCCGAGTTCACCAGGATATCGGCGCGGCCGTAGGCTTCGCGCACCGCCGCGGCGGCGCGTCGAATCGTCTCCGAATCCTCGAGAACGATGGGAAGCGCGCGATGGCCGCTCCCCGGCAATTCCTTCAGCAGGCGTTCGGCGCGATCCGCGCCTTTGTGGTATCCCACCACCACCTTCGCGCCCTTATCCGCCAGGGCCCGCGCCGTGGCTGCGCCAATGCCGCTGCTGCCTCCGGTCACCACAGCCACCTTCCCAATCAGCGCTGAACTTCTTGGCTCTGTCACAGTGCTTCCGATGGGCTCGATCGCGCCCGGGGAAATGGCATTCTATACCTTTGGAAGTTTGTTCGGAGTGTCAGGAAAAATGCTGCGAAGAGGGCCGATGGAAGATAAGAAAAGATGGTGCGGTCGAGTGGATTCGAACCACCACGGTATTGCTACCGCCAGCCCCTCAAGCTGGTGCGTCTGCCAGTTCCGCCACGACCGCGCGTCTCAATCCTAATCGCCCGCGATTTGATTTGTCAAACACACTTCGGTTTTTGTGCTGATATTGCGGTAGCTGCTGATGAAACGCATCGAAAGCCGCCTACCCCTATGCATCTCGAAGCTGTTGTTTTCGGCGTGTTAGTATGACCCAGAGCGCAAGGTCAGATGCAAAACAAAATCAATCTATATGCGATTTACGGTGTAGCCCACGATTGGGACGACGAGCCCTTCGACGAATCGAAGTTGCCTGCCCCGATTATTCCGACCGTTACCATCGAGAATGTCACTTCGATGTTCAGGCCGGACACATTCAGGGTTTTCGAACCCGGCCTAAGCGAGGACGATCTCAGATCATTGAAGGCCGTCAAATATGCGATCGTGCATCGTCTCCGGACGACGGGTTATCACGACGCAGAGACTGAAAAACTGGAATCGGGGCAGCTTGTTTACAAAATTTCCGCCTGCCTGAGGCTCATCCGCCCAATGCGTCAATTTGCAATGAGGATACACGGTGCGCTCAAAGACGACGGAACCTTAGACGTAGGAGGATTCGACCATCCGGTTAATCTTATGGGAGGTGCCGTCCATTCAAAAGGATTTTAGATTGCGAAACCGAGACATAGCCGAGTTACAGAGTCTCGCCCCCAAATACTTGGCGGGACTGGCTGGCGAATATTGGAAATTCCGAATGCCCCTGAGCCTCCAGGACGCCGCGCATTTCATTGACAATCAGTGGAAAGCGCGAATGAGTCTTTCGTGCTCTGCAATTGAATCCATCTTCAGTTCTCAGACGCAAGATCACGAGCACAGCGGAGGCAGATTGGTTAAAGCGCGCATTAAATGGTTCCTCGGCGAAAACACGTCAATCTACGCGCCTGGCGACGTGCCGTCATTCGTCCTAAGGGGCAAAGAACCTACAATCGGTAACGTCCTTGACGATCTGTACGATGTACGCAATTTCCTTGCGCATGGCGACCGAGTACCCGACAAATATTTTTCACAATTCAGTCATTCGGCGGGATACACCACGACGGAGACGAATCAGCTGGCAGTATTGGAGGAAGCAGCAAGCTTCATTGTGCGGGCGAGCCTGATAAAGATGCTGCAAGATGATCTGCTCGAAAACTTCAAGGGTGGGCCAGAATCACAGGCGTACTTTACCAAATACGGCCTCGTGAATTCGCGCCTGGCGACTTCTAATCCATAAAAATCTTCACTGAGGATTATTTGCCCTGAGTCTCAAAACGTGAAACCTTGCGGTCGCGGCGTGGTTTCTTTAGACGGATGGATCATACCACTCGCGTTCTCAGGAGTTGAGGCATCCCGGGGGTTGAATGGCAGACAGCAGAAAAAGTATCGGATTCGCGATAGGGATTGGCACGTTTGCGAGCATCTTCCTGGTAAGCGGCTTTCTGCACTTCGTCTACCCCGCTCCCTACGTGCGCATCATGCCTCCGATGCTGCCCTGGCCGCTGATGCTTGTGCGTATCAGCGGCGCGGCTGAGATCCTGGGAGGCGCTGGCTTGTTTTTGCGAAAGTTCCGGCGGGCGGCGGCTTATGGATTGACGCTCCTGCTGATCGCCGTGTTTCCAGCCAACGTTTACATGGCTGTCGCGCACGTCGCGTTTCCGGGGCTGCTGGGAAAAGCCTGGGTGCAGTGGGCCCGGCTGCCGTTGCAGATTCCGCTGATCGCCTGGGCGATTTATTACGCGAGATCGCCCAAAGCAAATCGAGCGTCTGCTTAGCCCATGGATGAGGCTGCTATTTCTTGGCTGGTGGCTGTGCCGGAGCCGGAGCGGACTGCTGAGCTGGCGCAGACGGCGCCTGCGCGGGAGCCGGTGTCGCTGGCTTCGCGGGCGACGGTGCGGCGCTCTTTGCCGGGGTCGAGGACTGCGTCTGTTCGAGGATGGAACCGGTGCTGAACGATCCCGTGGGAGCGCGCTTCACGGAAAGCGTGAGCGAGGTCATCATGAACACGATGGCGCACCACGTAGTCGCGCGGGAAAGGAAGGTGGCCGCGCCGCGCGGACCGAAAGCCGTCTGGCTGCCCGCACCGCCGAAGGCGCCGGCCAGGTCCGCCGCATTTCCGCTTTGCAGCATGATGACGACCACCAGCACAAAGCACACCATCACGTGCAGCGTCATCAGGATCGCCGTGTAGCGCCAGCCGATGGAAATCAGCGCGATCGCAACCAGCAGAGACAAAACCCACTTTGCCATAGATGGCATTTCCTGAAACTCCCTGTCGCGCTCTGGCGAACATTCTCCGGGCATTCCCCGGACATTTTCCGGATTCAGCAACCGCAGACCGGCCATCCTGCAGCCGGGCGCATCGCAGACTTAAGCCGGGTAATTCACAATTGCCGCAAACGATTTTGGGTCCAGGCTCGCTCCGCCCACCAGCGCCCCGTCGATATCCGGCTGGAGCATCAATCCCTTGATGTTGTCGGGTTTGACGCTTCCTCCGTAGAGGATTCGAAGCTCGGACGCCAGTTCAGGCGTAAACCGCGCCGCCGCCAGCTCGCGAATATGCTTGTGAGCTTCCTCGGCGATCTCCGGCGTCGCAGTGCGGCCGGTGCCTATGGCCCAGACTGGCTCGTAAGCCAACAGAATACGCGAGAAGTCCTGCGGGGTCAACGAAGCGAGCCCGCCTTCAAATTGCTGCTGCAGCAGGGATTTCGTGAGGCTTCCCTCGCGCTCGGCCAGCGTCTCGCCCACGCAGACGATAGGCGTGAGCCCGGCATAGAGCGCCGCGCGAAGCTTGCGATTCACCGAATCGTCGGTCTCGCCGAAGTACTGCCGCCGCTCGGAGTGGCCTACGATTACGGCCTGGCAGCCGGCCTCGACCAGCATAGGAGCCGAAACTTCGCCCGTGAACGGCCCCTCGCGCTCCCAATGGCTATTCTGGCCCGCGATCCCGACGGCGGTGCCCTGAGTCGCCTCGACGGCAACACCCAGCGCGGTGAAGGGCGGAGCGACGATAATGTCGCAATGACGGGAGGTGGCCACCATGGGCAGAAACGCCTGAAAAAATGTGCGCGTCTCCGCCTGGGTTTTATACATTTTCCAGTTGCCGGCAATCACCGGTCTGCGCAAGGCATGCCTCCTGGGGATGTAAATGTGCAGAAGAAACCTGTGGATATCGAGGGATCGGCGTCAGGCATTCAGATGGCTAGCTTTTCATCGAATCGGAGACAGCCGGGTCGCCCATCTGCGAGGGTTCGCCGGCTGCGGGCGCAGCGGACATAGACGCGGTGGAAACAGGCGCGGTGGAAATGGGTGCGGCGCTGGCACTGACGCCACCCGATCCTGAAGCTGCAGCCGCGGCCGCGCGAACGAGCGGAACTGGTGGCGGGGCGGCAAGCTGCGCAAGAAGAGCGTCTTTCGAGCCGCCAAAGAATTTATCCACCACGTGCCCCAAAGCCTGGGTGCGAGCTTCCTCGGCAGTCAAATTAGCGCGATATACATAGGCGCGTCCGGTCTTCTTCCGCTCGACGATTCCCTTGCGGGCAAGGCGATCCATGATCGTCATGATCGTGGTATAGGCCCGCGGAAGGCGCACGGCCAGCCGGTCGCGGATTTCGCGCACGGTGCCCTCGCCCATGGGCCAAAGCGTGTTCAGGCAGTCGAGTTCGAGCGGCGCCAGATCGAGCAGCGCACGCCGCGGAGGCCGGCTTTTTTCGGCGGGAAGCGCCGCCGGTTTGTCAGTGAGTTCATTCATGGAAGAGCCCCCGGGTGTCCTTTTGCAAAGATTCCTTTTCGGCCGGTTTGGGCGCAGTCGCTGCGGGCGCGCCATTCGGTCCCGGCCGCTGATTTTCGCCGGGAACCTGATCGATGCCGAGGAATTTATCGGGGCGTAGCAGGGCGCGGCGCAGGGACGGGTTGCGCTCCGTCCAGACGGAACTGCCGGGCGCGCCGGAAGCAAAATCGAGGGTCGCGCGCATGGCGCCCATTTTTGAATCCATATCGTCCAGAAAGTGCAGTGCCACGGCTTCCCGCGTTTGCGGAAGAGAGGGCGAGCCGAACTCGTGGGTTCCGTGGTGGCTCACAATCAGATGCTCCAGCAGCACCGCCAGCTGAGGCGGGAACCCGGGTATCGCTTTGATCTTTTCGTGCACCAGCGACACTCCAATCATGATGTGGCCCAGAAGCCGCCCTTCGGTCGAATAATCGATGCCACGAGCGTACCTTAGTTCGTCGATCTTGCCAATATCGTGAAGTATCACGCCTGCCACCAGCAGATCGGCATCCAGCTCCGTGTAATGAGCGCTCACCCCAGCGGCAAGCCCCAGGAGGCTTACCACGTGTTCCAGCAAACCGCCCAGAAACGCGTGATGCATGGTCATCGCCGCTGGAGCGCGTTTCAGCCGTGGCACGATCGATGGATCCTCGACCACATCGTTGAGCAGCCGCTTCAACCAGGGGTTTTTCACCGCTGCGACGGCCGCACGCAGCTCGGCGTACATTTTCTCGATGTCGTGTTTCGTATGGGGAAGAAAGTCGCTGAGGTCGTAGTCGCGCTCGAGGACGGGGATAATCTGTTCGAGCGTCAGTTCCTTCTGCCCATTAAACAGCTTCACCCGGCCGCGAATCTGAACAACGTCGTCCCGGTCAAAGGTCGGAACAAGCGCCGTGAAGTTATCCCACATTTTCCCGGAAATGGCGCCGGTGCGGTCGACAAGCTCCAGGTGCAGCCAGGAAGAGCCCGTGCGGACCGACGTGCGCACCTCTTTCTCGCGCACGAGGAAATGCGAAACCACGATCTGGCCGTCCGAGAGGTCGACAACAAAATGGGACTTCATAACCCTCAAACTTTCGGCGCTGGCAGTTTCTTCTTCTTTTTAGGCGAGTCTGGCGTGGGCGCCACTTCCTGGATCACCGTCCCGCCCGCAACGGCTGCGGAGTCCGTAAAGCCCGGTTTCACGAGCACGTAACTTTCTTCGCGCAGTTCGGCGAGATAGGTGCGAAGAGCCGGCTCCATCTTTTGCGAATAGAGCCGGTTGGTGATTTCGCCCTCGACCTTATCGAGAGGCTGCAGACCCGCGTCGAAATGATTCAGCACTTTGAGAATTTCAAAGCCGGTTTTGGTCTGGATCACGTCGGTGATGCCGTTCTTGTCCATCTTGAAAACTGCATCCTCAAGCTGCGGCGCCAGCTGGCCGCGCTCAAACCTTCCAAGGTCGCCGCCGTCTCGTGCCGTGGTGCCCTCGGAGTAGCGTTTGGCGATTTCGACAAAGTTCTCACCCTTCGCCACGCGGTTGTGCAGGTCATCTGCCTTGGTGCGGACGGCGGCGATCTCCTCGGGGGTCTTCCCTTCGGTACTCAGGAATATCTCACCGAGTTCCACCTGCTCGGGGCGAGTGAACTGGTCCTTGTGATCTTCGTAATATTTCTTCACTTCGTCGGAACCGATGTCCATCCGTCCGCCCACCTGCTGGCGAATCACTTCCTGGGTGAGCAGGCCGTTGCGGAGCTGTGTCTTGTAGTCTTCCCAGGCGATTCCCTGAGACTCGACGGCCTTCTCGAGGTCGTCCATCGTGGCCAGGCCATTCTGCTTGCGGACCTCGTCCAGGCGCTTGATCAGATCGGTCTCGACACTGAGACTCATGTCCTTGGCGCGTTCGACCAGAAGCTGCTGGTCGATCAGATCGCGGAGCAGGTCCTTCTGCTTGTCCTTATATTCGCCGGCAATTTTGTCCGCGGGGCAGTTCTGGCAGTCGTGGTTGAGTTCCTCGCGCAGCGACGAATCGGCCTTCTGCAAGTCGCTCCGCGTGATGATTTGGTTGTTTACGCGTGCCACGATCTCTTCGACAACGGTTCCCTTTTCCTGCGCGACCGCGGGCGCCGCCGCGGATAGAAACACGGGGATACCTGCCAGAATGGATGTAACGAAGGAAGTCAAAATTCGGTTCATGGATGTTCTCATTCTCGATGGAATCTTAGCTCTACGATTGTAGCTGTAGCAACACGTTTCTGACGGCCCCCATGGGCCCACCTTTTTCGGCCTTCCACCCCAGCCACAGCACTCCGCTGGGGTCGAGGCGCATATCCCGGCGTTTTCGTATCAATTTGACGAGCCGCTCCGGGCCAAGCGGCGTGTCATCGTAAAACTTGATGGCCACCTGGTCGCCGCGGCGGTCCACGGACGCGACGAAAAGCTTTTCCGCCAGCGCCTTCAGCATGGCGTAATCGAGCAGGTTCGCGACAGCCGGGGGTGGCGGGCCAAAACGATCCTGTAGTTCCCGCTGCACCTCCACGCGTTCTTCTTCTGACGACACACTGGAAATCCGCTTGTAGATTCGCAGGCGCAGATTCTCGCTCTCGATGTACTCAGGTGGGATGCGGATTTCCTGCCCCAGGTTGAGCGTCGTGTGGCGTTCTGGCTCCACCGCTTCGCCTTTGCGCTCAGCGACGGCGCGCTCCATCATCTGGCAGTACATGTCGAATCCAACCGCTTCAATGTGGCCGTGCTGTTCCCTTCCCAGGATGTTTCCCGCCCCGCGCAATTCGAGATCGAGCGCGGCAATGCGAAAACCCGCGCCCAGATCGCTGAATTCCTTGAGGGCCGCCAGCCGCTGGCGGGCAATCGATGTGAGCGACCCTTCCGCCGGCACCAGCAGGTACGCATAGGCCCGCTGGTTCGAGCGGCCCACACGGCCGCGAAGCTGGTACAGCTCCGAAAGCCCCATGCGGTCCGCCCGATTGATGATGATCGTGTTGGCACGCGGGATATCGAGGCCATTTTCGATGATGGTGGTCGAGACCAGCACGTCCGCCTCGTTGCGAACAAATTTCAGCATTACCTTTTCTAGTTCCGCCTCGCGCATTTGCCCATGCCCCACCACAACACGCGCGTGCGGCGCCAGGCGCTTCACCAAAGAGGCGATCGAGGCAATCGATTCCACGCGATTGTGAACCACGAAGGCTTGCCCGCCCCGCTCCAACTCTTCCTCGATCACCCGCTGAACCAGCGTCTCGCTGAATGACGCTACGGTCGTCTGAATCGCGAGGCGGTCTTTCGGCGGCGTTTCGATCAGGCTCATATCCCGTAGGCCCACCAGCGACATGTGCAGGGTCCGCGGAATTGGCGTGGCAGACATGGTCAGCACCGCAACGTTCTTGCGAATCTCCTTAAGCCGCTCCTTGTGGGTCACGCCAAACCGCTGCTCTTCGTCGACGACAAGCAAGCCAAGGTCCTGAAACTTGACGTCCTTTGAAAGAAGCCGGTGCGTGCCGATCACGATGTCCACTTTCCCGGCTTCCAGTTCTTCGAGAGTCTTTTTCTGCTCCTGTTCGGAGCGGAACCGGCTCAGCATTTCGACGCGCACAGGAAAAGCCGAAAAACGCCGGCGGAAGGTCTGGTGGTGCTGAAAGGCGAGCACCGTGGTGGGCGCCAGGATCGCGACCTGCTTGGAATCGGCAATGGCCTTGAACGCGGCGCGCATGGCGACTTCGGTCTTGCCGTAGCCGACGTCGCCGCAAAGCAGGCGATCCATCGGCGTCGTAGACTCCATGTCGCGCTTCACGTCGTCGATGGCCTTGAGCTGATCAACCGTCTCCTGGAATTCAAACGCATCTTCAAACTCGCGCTGCCAGTTCGAGTCGGGAGGAAACGCGTGCCCCACGGCCGTCTTCCGCTCGGCGTAAAGCGCCAGAAGCTTATCCGCCATGTCGTCGACCGACTTGCGCACGCGCGTCTTGCGCGACTCCCAGATCGTCGTGCCCAGCCGGTCTAAAGTCGGCTTCACGCCGCCGAGAGATTGATACTTCTGGATCAAATCGAGACGCGCGAGAGGAACGTAGAGGCGGGCATCGTCCGCATAAACCAGGAGCATGAACTCGCCGGTGGCCCCGTCCGTGCCCACTTGCCGGAGACCCTCAAACTGGCCGATCCCGTGATCGACGTGGACGACGTAGTCGCCAGGCTTCAGATCCGAAAGATCGCTGAAAAAACTGGCCGTTCTGGGACGCGCGCGCCCCCGCTGCGCAGTCGGTGCGAGAGTCTCGAATAAATCCGAGTTACCAAAGAGAACGAGACGCGCGTCCGCAAACACAACGCCCTCGCTCAGCGGCGCCTTCACCAGAACCATCGCCGGGGTCGTTCCGCCGCTGCCCTCCTCCGCGAGCCGTGTGACCGTCACATTCTCTTCGAGCTCGCCCAGCCGGTAAGGAAGCTCGTACTCGTGGCAGATATCCGCGTAGCGTTCGAGTTCGCCCGTGCTCGCCGCCGAAACCATCACCTGCTCGCCCGCAATCACGCGCCCCTTCACTTCGGCCATGAACGCGGCGACGTTTCCGTGGTAGCGGGTAGTCGGCTGCGTCCGCAGGGCGCGATTCACAGCCTCTCCCTCGCGCGTTAGTTCCAGCTGCTCCAAGGCAAGCCGCGGGAAAAGCTGCAGGGCTAGCGACCACTCGTCCTCGCCAAAAATGTACCGCTCCGCCGGCTCGGCGAGGGGGTCTTCCACGTCCTCGTACGCTTGCGTGAGGCGCGTTCGATACTTCTCGACCTCGGATGCCAGCGTCGCAGGCTCGTCCAGCACGAGAACCGGATCCGCGGACAGGTCGAAGAGCACTGACTTGCGGTCTTCCCGGAGAATCTCGCGGAATTCCCACCCCGGATAAAAACCGCGTTCGCTCAGCTCCTCGTCGCGTCCGGATGCAGACCGAATCCCGGAATGCTGCAGCACCTCGGTGGGATACGGAAACTCAGTAAGCGGGAGGAGCGTGGCGCGTTCCATCGGATTCGTGGAGCGCTGCGTTCCCGGGTCGAAAGCCCGAATGGACTCAATCGTGTCGCCAAACAGCTCGATGCGCACCGGCTGCGGAGCCTCCGGGGAAAACACGTCGATGATGCCGCCGCGAACCGCGAATTGGCCGGGCATCTCGCACGTGACGTGCTTTTCGTAGCCCGCGCCTGCGAGGAAGCTCAGCAGTTCCGCATGCGGGATATCCTGATCCCGCTCGATCGTGCGGGCCAGCCTGCGATAAAAATCAGGCTCCCGCATCCGCCACAGCGCCGCGTGGATGGGAGCGATCAGCAGGTCGGCTTCGCCCGTTGCAAAACGCCAGAGCGAGACCGCGCGAGCTTCGGAAATTTCCGCGTGGGGCGAGCGCTTTTCGTAAGGGAGAATTTCCTGCGCGGGGAAATACACTACGCGATTTCCGGGCTTGCCGGTAACCGCGCGGTAGAACCAGCGAACCGGCTCCAGCAGCGCCTCCGCGCGCGTGTTCGATTCCACGAGAAAGATCGCGGGGCGGCCAAGCCCGGCCAGCGCCATCGGCACCACAAGCGCCTTGGCGGAATCGGTGAGGCCCGCCAGATGAACTTCATTGCCGCTGCGGCGAAGTGTGTCGAGGGCTTCTTCAACGGCAGATTGCCGCGCGACCTTCGACAGAAGCTCGGAGACGACGGGGAGAATCATGCGCCTGGTTGTTGTTGAATGCGTTCGATCAATCGCGAAGTGGAATAGCCGGGTTCCAGCAGAATTCTGACAAGCTTGGAACTCAGCGGCTCTGCCGAACGCACCGCTGAGTCTTTTTCCGGCTTCATCGGAGCGGCCGCGCCCTCCACGACGATATCGGGGCCGAGGCTCTCGATCAGCCGCGCAGGAGAGGGATCGTCAAATTCAACCGCATAGTCTACAGCTGCCAGGGCCGCCAGGATTTCTGCGCGTTCGGCGCCGGGAGTAATTGGGCGCGAAGCCCGATTCGACGACATTTCCCCTGTGCCGGCTACACCGGCATGCGCATTACGAACACCCGCGTCCGATTGCACGCCGACGATCAGAATGTCGCCGTGAGAGCGAGCCTGTTCGAGCAGGCGAATGTGCCCGGGATGCAGCAAGTCGAAGCAGCCGCTGACGAAGACAACGCATTGCCCGTTGTCTTTCCATTTGCGCCGTTGGAGAATCAAGCTGTCTTGCGAGACCACCTGAGCCAATTCGCTGTCCCTCTTACAGTTCGCGCAACTGGTGAAAAATCAATTCTATCATGCGCCCCTTCACGGCCGACGAGCCCTCGATAAAGTCCTGTGCGCGCCGTCAGCTCCGCGACGGCTGCCGCTGCTTTTGATGCTATACTCGCGGCTTGGTTTATAGCGGCGGTTTTCCCGCTCCGGTGACCACACCCCGCGGTAGGCCCGCCACAAGGGTCCATGAAAGAGATCTCGATTGTCGGGGGAGGGCCTGCGGGAGCGCTCTGCGGTGAGCGCCTCGCAAACGCGGGCTTTCACGTAACGATTTTCGACGAACGCCTCGTCTGGGAGAAGCCCTGCGGCGGCGGCCTCACGCACAAAGCAATCGAGGCGTATCCCTTCCTGCTCGAAGCAAATCAGCCCAAAAAGATCGTCCGCACCGCCGAATTGATCTCCAGCCGCGGGCATCGGGCTCGCTTCGAAATGAGCAAGCCCATCGTGATCTACGCCCGCAAGGTGCTCAACGGGCTCCTCCTCGACCGCGCCGAAGCTGCGGGATGCAAGACGGTCTGTTCGCGGGTCACCGGCGTAGACACCAGCGGCGATAAAGTGCGCTTCATTTCCGGCGGCGAGGAGCAATTGTCGGACTTCGTCGTGCTCGCCGGAGGCGCGCGCAACAGCCTCCTGCCGGAAACAACCGCCCTGGGTGCGTCTGACCTGGAGATTACCCTCGGCTACTTCGTGCCCACCGAAGAAGACATCATCAAGGTAAAGTTTCTGAAGCAGTTCGAAGGCTACCTGTGGTCTTTTCCCCGCGCCGACCACCTCTCCGTGGGTATCTGCGGAAAAATGGGACAGAGTTCCAGCCAGCAGCTCCGCCGCCATCTGGAAGATTTCGTAAGCGAAGAAAAGATTCCCCTGAAGGATGCGAAATTCTACAGCCACGTGCTGCCGTCGCCGCAGGCGCAGACGATTCGCCGCAGGCGCATCGTTGGAAGGAATTGGGCCATGGCAGGGGATGCCGCCGCATGCGTCGATCCCGTCACCGGCGAAGGCCTTTATTATGCTCTCCGCTCCGGAGACCTGTTGGCTCAGGCGCTCATCGAGAACCAGCCGCAGGCCTATCCGGAGCGTCTGCGCGGGGCGTTTTCCGAGGACTTGGAGTTCGCGGCCACCCTGGCGCGGAAGCTTTTTCTCGGCACGTTTCTGGGCAGCGCCATCACCACGCGAATGGTACAAATCCTGAACTATTCACCCGCGTTTCGCGATCTGATTCGCGATGTTTTCAGCGGCTCGCAGGACTACCGCACGCTGAAGCGGCGCGTGTGGAACCAGTTTGGAATCACCGCCTCCGAAATCGCGCGCGGCTTTCTCAACCCGCGTTCGATCGGGCGGATGTCGGCCCGCGCGAGTGTCCGCGACATACCCCGCTGACCCCAGGCGTTGCAGCTCAGCCTCCTCGCAAGTTGCCGGATGCTTTTCCCTCGGCGATAATCTCTCCCGCGACGCATGGAATCCTTCAACTATTTCAATTACTACACGGAGATCGAAGAGCACTTCTGGAAGAAAAGAGGCGCGCACCTCCTGGTGTCCCCGCTTGACTGGGCCATCGTCGAAACGTGGCAGAAGGCCGGCATTCCTCTCGGTGTGGTGCTCAAGGGAATCGACCGCGCATTCGAAAGCTGGACCCGGTCCAAGCGAGCGGCGGGCGGGCGGCAACTGAAAACCCTCGCCTACTGCGTCGATGCCGTTCTCGATGCCGCCGCGGAGGCTCAGGAAGCCGCCGCCGGAACTGGTCCCGAACTCAAGCGCACAGGCCCCGCACCCGAGCCCTTTTCGCGCACCGAGCTGCGGAAATATCTCGAACGCAACGCGTCCCGGTTGCGCGCCGCGTCGGAAAAGCAGAAAGGCAGCCACGCCGCGCTCGGTGACCGGCTGGAGGAGACAGCGAAGAAACTGGAAGAATTGATCCCGCTAGTCGACTCGCCCGAGGCACTCGATCTCGAAGACCTCGAACGCCGCGTGACGATTCTCGAAGACAAATTGTCCGCAGTTCTCTCCGCTGACGTGGACGAGGAAGCGATGCTCGCGATCCGCCGCGAAATGGATCGCTCCCTCGCCCCGTACAGGCGTAAGATGTCTGCGGAGCAATTGGCGCAGCTCGAGCGGCAATACACTCAAAAAAGACTGTTCGAGCATTTCGGGGTGCCTCGGCTCAGCTTTTTTTATCTAACGTAGTGTGTAGTACTGTCATCTGAGCGCAATCTGTCCGCGCCCGAAGAACTAAACCCTTCATGATCGTAACCATCGAAAAATTGATTTATGGCGGCGAAGGCCTCGCGCACCACGAAGGCTCCACGGTATTCGTGCCGTTCGTGCTGCCCGGCGAGCAGGCCGACGCCGCGCCCGTTGAGCAGAAAAAGAAATTCGTGCGCGCGCGGCTCAACAAGGTGCTGACCGTTTCGCCGGAGCGCGTCACTCCGCCCTGCCCGCATTTTGGAATCTGCGGCGGCTGCGACTATCAGCACGCGCCCTATCAGGCGCAGCTCAAATTCAAAACCGAAATTCTTCGCGAGACGCTGCGGCGCCTGGGCCGCATCGATTGGCCGGGGGAGATCACAGCGCACGCGTCACCGCCCTGGGCCTATCGCAACCGCGCCCAGTGGAAAGTGCGCCCTGTCAAGAGCGCAGACGCGGACAAGTCTGAGGACGCGAAGAGCGCTGCGGAATCGAGCGGCGCCGCAAAAGTGGAAGCAAAGCTCGAAATCGGCTACTTCCAGGCAAACTCGACGGCACTTTGCGCCGTTACAGATTGCTCCATCGTCTCTCCCCTGCTCCTGAAGACCCTTCTCTCGCTGCGCGAGGCCCCCGCCGCGGGAGTTTTTCCGCGCACGCTTCGCGAAGTCGAGGCGTTTTCAAACGCCGACGATACAAAACTGCTTCTGACCCTGACTTTCGCGGGCTTCCCCTCGCGTGCTGCTGAACTAGCCGAAAAAGTTCGCGCCGTCGTTCCTGAGATCGAAAGCGTTCTGTTTTTTGATCCGACCCGCGAACGCATGGAATTGTCCGGTCCCGGGTTCCTCGAATACGAAGCGGAAGGTTCGAAGTATCGCGTGGGGCACTTCTCTTTCTTCCAGGTGAACCGTTTTCTCGTAAACGATCTCGCGCGCGAAGTGTGCGAGCGCGAAGAAAACGGACGCCTGGCTCTCGATCTCTTCGCTGGCGTGGGGCTCTTCTCGATCCCCTTGGCACGGCGATTCGAGCGCGTCGTGGCCGTTGAGTCCAATCCGGCGGCCACGCGCGATCTCGAAGCGAATGTCCGGTCGGGCGGCTCCATCGAGGTTCGCACCGCCGATGTCGATCGTTTTGTCGAACGCTACAAGGAAAAACCGGATTTGATCGTTCTCGACCCTCCGCGCGCAGGACTGGAGCCGGACACGGTCAGAAGGCTCGCCCGAATCGCACCGCCGCGTATTACTTACGTCTCCTGCGAGCCTCCGACGTTAGCGCGCGATCTCATGGGATTCCGTGAAGCCGGTTACGATATTTCCGAAGTGCACCTGTTCGATTTGTTTCCCCAGACATTTCATATGGAGGCGGTGGTCAGGCTCAAGCGCCGCATATGAAGATTCCAGCGGTATGGATGACGTCGGCCTTCGCAGCCGGAATCGTGCTGGCCGGCCACACTCACCTGCCGCTGGGAATCTGGATCGCCGCGACTGCCATAGCGATCGCCGCCGGCGTCATACTCGCGCTTCGCCACCACGCAATTCCTGGCGCCACCTTCGCCCTCCTTGCGTGGTTCGCGCTGGGAGGCACCGCGCTGAGCATCGAGCGCGCCGCCGTTCCGGCAAATCACATCTCGCGATTGATCGCCGCCGGTCAACTGGACACTAACGAACCCCTGCGGTGGCGCGGCCGCCTGCGCGAGAATCCCATCGCTCTCCCCTGGGGAACGCGCTACGAAATTGACCTGGAGGAAGTGGAAGCCTCAGGCAACTCGCTCCCAGTGAGAGGCGGCCTGCGCGCGAATCTCTATAATGGCCCGCGAACAATCGCGGCACCCGACGATCTGCGAGCCGGGGATCGCGTCGAGGCTCTGCTGCGCGCACGCCCCCCGCGCAACTTCCTCGATCCCGGCGCATTTGACCTTCACGGCTATCTGGCACTGCAATCGATTGATTTGACGGGCTCGCTGCGAAGCGGTGAACTCCTCCAGCTGATCGAGCGTCCGCCTCCAACCCTTTCGCAGCATTTCGCCCGGCTCCGGGGCGTTCTGCTCTCGCGTCTGGATGCGCTCTTCCTGGGACAACCTCAGCGTGCCGCCGTGCTTCGGGCCATGCTTCTCGGCGACCGCAGCTTCGTTGAATCCGACACCGTCACCGCGTTTCAGAAGATCGCGGCCTATCACGTGCTGGTCGTTGCCGGACTGCACGTCGGCGCGCTGGTAGTTTTTCTACTCTGGCTCTGCCGCCGCTTGCGACTTTCGATTGCCCTCACCAGCCTGCTGACTCTGGCCGTGCTGGCATCTTACGTCGGCGTGGTTCAGGATCGTCCGCCCATTGTGCGCGCCGCGTTGATGGCCGCATTTTATCTGTGTGCCCGCCCCCTCTTTCGCAGCATTGACCTGCTCAACATCGTCGCACTCGCCGCGCTCGGCATACTCCTCTGGAAGCCATCGACGCTGGGCGATTCAAGTTTTCAGCTTTCCTTCGTGGCCGCGGGAGTGATCGCAGCCATCGCACTGCCTTGGATGGAGCGCACGAGCGCGCCTTACCGAGCCGGCCTTCGGCACCTTTCAGACGTGACTCGCGATGGCGTGCATCCGCCCAAAATCGCGCAATTCCGGATCGAGCTGCGCGCCGCGATCAAATGGCTTGCGTCGCGATCCCCGCAGAGTTTGGCCCCTCACGCGAATTTCCTGCTCGCAGTTCCGTTACGGCTGGGCTTGCGGCTTTGGGAAATCGTTCTGCTTTCGCTGGTAATCCAGTGGGGCATGGTTCCGTTGTTGGCCAGCGATTTTCATCGCGTAAGTCTGATTGGGCCAGTCAGCAACATTCCGGCCGTCGTGCTAACCGGGGTCATCGTCCCTCTGGGATTCGTCACACTTGGCGCGACCTTTTTGTGGGCCAGGCTCGCGATTCTCCTCGCAAAAGCTCTGGGGCATTGTGCAGGGTTGCTGCTCGCGACCGCGGAATGGTTCAGCGGCATTCCACAAGCTTCCTACCGCATTCCCGGACCGCCTCTGTGGCTCACGATTTGCTTCTTTATCGCATTAGTTGCGGTGGCTGCCGCGGCTCGCGCCATCGCCGCCCAGCGTGCCAGCCGAGCCGCACGGAAACAGCCTGCGCATCCGATCGCCGCGACCGAGTGGATTCCCTTGGCCATGCTCGCGGCACTTACGTTTTTTGTCGCAACCCATCCCTTCTCGCCCGATTTCGCGCGCGGGAAACTGGAAGTAAGCGTGCTCGACGTCGGTCAAGGCGATTCGATCTTCGTGGCCTTTCCGGATGGCCGCACAATGCTGATCGATGGCGGCGGCCTGGCGGGATCGGAGCGAATTGGCGGATATCGCTCCGGTTCAGATGTGGGCGAAGAGGTTGTGTCTCCCTACCTATGGTCGCGGGGGCTCAAACAGATCGACGTGGTCGCCCTTACCCACGCGCATCACGATCACCTGGATGGCCTGTACAGCGTCCTCGATAATTTCCGCGTCCGCGAATTGTGGATCGGCCGGGACGAGGAAACGCCGGCTTTCAAGGCCTTGCTCGCGGAAGCGGAAAAGCGCGGCGTAAGAATCGCGCACAAGACCTCGGGATCAAACTTCGATTGGAACGGCGTCAGCGGCGAGTTCCTGTGGCCCAGGGACGTGGGCCCTGTCAAGGAGGCTTCCAATGACGATTCCCTCGTCCTGCGCATCGGCGATGGCCGTCTCCACTTTCTCTTGCCGGGGGACGCTCAGCAGCGCTCCGAGGACGAACTCGTCGGCAGCCACGCCGCGCTCGCGGCGGATTTCCTCAAAGTGCCCCACCATGGAAGCAAAACATCCTCGACGGAGGCGTTCTTAGCCACGGTAGCGCCAAGCGTGGCCGTTGTTTCGGTAGGCGAAGCAAACCCTTTCGGGCAACCAGCGGAGAATATCGTCCAACGCTACACGAGGGCAAGGGTGCGGTTGTTGCGGACCGATCGCGACGGAGCCGTCACGGCGCTCACCGACGGCCAAAAACTTTCCGTCAGCACGTTCGCGGAAGAAAATTCCAAGTAGTCACTTCCGGCTTCGGAAGCAATCGAAACAAAAAAGCTACTCCCCCGCAGTGGAAGGTTTTGAATAGCTCGAAAGGATGCGTCGGGCGTCTTCCGCCTGCGATTCGGGTACCCACACTTCCGCATCGTGCGAACCCTCCGGAGGCTCATTCATCGGAAACGGCTCGGCTCCCTGGAAACCGGGCGCGGAAATGCCGGCGCTTTGCAGCAAGCCTCGGACCACCATAGCCTCCGAAGCGGTAGCCGCTTCAAAAACCTTCACCAGATAATTGTCGGAATTACTTTCCGCCATCGAACCACACTCCTATCGGCGGCCGCTTGCCGCCTTTTTCGCAGTATATTTCGCACTCCGCTCTTGGAGTTCATCATAGTCTAAGCGCCAGACAGAGGCCAATCAGGGAGTGTCCTGAGAAGAACTCCGGGGCTTGCGTTTCCGAATTTAGTGTCCGAGACGCGCCCGGAGCCACATCCTCACCCAGAGAATTCCCAGACCTGCCAGCGTCCCGACGAGCGCCTCGTATTCCCGATTTTTCCGGTATTGCGCCCAGGAGAATTTCGCCGATCCCCCCGCAGCAGCGGGAACCGTGTCTGCATTTGAGCTCGTTATCCGCGGAAAGAACAAGGGCACGCGCCTGGCGTACTCTGCAAATAACTCGCCGTAACGCGCCCGCAGATCGTTCTCCTCATTTCGCATCACCGCGTAGTAGAAAATTGCGAAGTAGGCCCCGACGATCCCTCCCGCCCACCAGGAACGTCCCGCGATGCTGAAACCCGCGGCGAGAAATGCGCTGCCAAGATAAAGCGGGTTCCGCGTGTGGGCGTAAGGCCCGTCCGTCACGAGTTGCTCGTACTTCCGCAAATGCCCCGAGGCAGTTCCACGAATGATCAAGCCCAGCGCAGCAACGATTCCTCCCCACAAAATAAAGCGGGGCGTAGGAGCGGCGAGCACCCAATAGACGATGGCTACCGGGTAGCCTACCCGCACCCGCCAGCGCATCCAGAAGTTCCGCTGCTGGCTCACGAACACCGCTCCAGACGGCGCAGAACCGCGTTAAACACCTGCTCGACGGTGATGGAAAGCATAGAGGGTGCATAGTCCTTGCCCCGGCGGTAAGTGGTTTCGCACGATCGAGGATCGCGAATCCAAATATCCTGCGGCGAGTACGGACCATTGCGCGATGGATCGGTCGGCCCGAAGAGTCCCACAACAGGCGTTCCCAGCGCGGAGGCCAAGTGCAAGGGCCCGGTGTCGGCCGAAACCAAGAATTTTGCCCGCTTCAAAAGCGACATGAGCGGCCCCAGACCAAGCGATATTGCAACGGGTGCTGAATTCCCTGCCGCTTCCGTCACTCTCTGCGCCAAAAGCTGCTCACCGGGACCAAAGCTGACCAACCCGCGCAAGCCCAAGCGCGCCTCCAGCTTCCGGTGCAACTCGCCATAACGCTCCGCAGGCCAACATTTCGATCGCCAGCCGCCTCCGGGATTCAGCACGAAATATTCCTGTAATTTGTGCGCCGCCAATTCGCAATGGACGCGCTCCTCATCCTCGGGACGAATCGCCAGCGGAAAGCGCGCCCCGGACTTTCTTGCGCCAACGTGCTCCACAAGTGTGAGGTTATGATCCACTTTATGCGGCCCGCGAGGATTCAGCCGGTCGGTGTAGAAAAGTACTGCCAGCCCTTCGCGCGCATAGCTGCTTTGAAATCCTACGCGGCGGGCTGCCCCGGACGCATACGCGAGGATTGCCGATTTATAAAGCGCCTGGAAATCGATCGCGCAGGTGTATTTTGCCGAACGCAGTTTGCATACGGTGGCGGAAATTCCACCGGCGCTCTTGCGATCCACCGAAATGACTTTGCTGATGTCCGGATTCCCTTCCAGAAGCCTCGTCCACCGCGGCTCGACTGCCCAATCGATGCGGGCCCCGGCGAACGCGCCGCGCAGGGCCGAAGCCGCAGGAAGCGCGTGAATGATGTCGCCGAGCGAACCAAGCCGGATCAGCAGAAAACGCGGATCAGCCATCGCTGCGCTGCCGCAGGCGCGCAAGGAGACCGCGAGTGGAATGCTGCTTGGGATCGCCGACGATAGCCACGCGGATTCCCAACAGAGCGGCGAGCTCGCGCTCCGGAACCGTTTCGGCGGTATAATCGGTTCCCTTCGCGTGAACGTCCGGCTGAAATTCGCGCAGGAGCGAGTTGACATCCAATTCGTCGAAGATGATCACGTAATCCACATCGGCGAGCGCGGCCACCAGCGCCCCGCGCGCCCGTTCCGTAAGAATGGGCCGCCCTTCGCCCTTCAGCTTTCGCGCGCTGGCGTCGGAGTTGATGCCGACGATGAGGATATCACCTTCCGCGCGCGCCGCTTTCAGGTAGCGTACGTGGCCCACATGGAGCAAATCGAAGATCCCATTGGCAAAGACGATTTTCCGGCCCGCGCGGCGATGCTCTTCCAGCACCTCGTGCAATCCTTCCCGGGAGAGAATTTTGGCGCGCGTGTCCATGCGATTCCGCGGATTCCCTACCGGACGGCCGTGGCTTCGCGCCGCAGCGCAGCTTCCAGTTCCGCGGCCGTCACCGTGGCGGTTCGCCGTTTCATCACCACGATGCCTCCCGCATAGTTCGCCAGGTGCGCCGCCTCCAGATAGGAAGCGCCGGCCGCCAGCGCCAGGGTGAAGACAGCGATCACCGTGTCGCCCGCGCCGGTAACATCAACCGGAGTATCAGAACCGTAGATGGGAATGTAGCTCGCACCGGCCTTTTTCCCGTCATTCTGCGCGCCGCGCTCGAACACCGCGATGCCGTCCTTGCCTCGCGTGACTGCAAGCGCCTGAAGCCCGAGGTCGCGCATCAATCGATCTCCGAGATTTTCCAGCCTTTCGATATTCGTTCCCACCTGCTCGTGGTATGCCGCCTCGAGTTCCGGCTCGTTCGGCGTCGCCGCGGTAATACCCGCGTCCGCATATTCGAGCAGGCGATACCGGGAATCGAGCGTGACGCGCTTTGCCTTGAGCTTTCGTGCGAGAGCGGGCGTCGCCGCTCCGAACCCGTAGTCTGAAAGGATCACTGCGTCCGCGTTGCGCGCGACCTGCCGGGCCTTCCGCTCGATCGCTCCCTGCACGCTTTCGGATAATTGCGAGCTCGGCTCGCGATCGACGCGCAGCACCTGCTGTTCGGTGGTGTGAGTCCATCCTGCGAGATAGCGAGTCTTCGTGGTCGTCACCCACTCGCGCGTGCGTAATATTCCGCTGGTCTTGACACCTTTTTGCCGGAACTGTTCGAGCAGCTTCTTTCCGCCTTCGTCTTCACCCACCACGCCCACGGGAAGAACGCGCGCACCCAGCGCCGCGAGGTTGTTCACGGCATTCGCCGCGCCTCCGGGATAGGCCTCTGTGTGGCGATGCCGCAGGATCAAAACCGGCGCTTCGCGGGAAACACGCGAAATCTCTCCCGACACGAACTCGTCCAGCACGAAATCTCCCACCACGCCAATCGTCTGGCGCGAGAACGTGCCGACGATATCGAGCAGGCGCGTAAGATCGACGCTCGCCCCGGCAGTCTGTGCGGCGGCTCTTTTCGCTGTTCGCTGGCTTACTTTCTTCCGATCCGCGCTCAATCCGATTCCTCGTGAAACGAAGTTTGGGAAAAATGGTCGCGACGCAAAATAGCACAGCGGCTTGCGAGCGGCAAACGGGAGAGCTAAGGCTTATTCGACATGTCGCTGCCGGATTTCGACTTTGCGACGATGGTGCGCCAGAATTCTTCTTCGTCGGCGATACCCAGCGAAATCCGGCAATACAGCGCGGGCAGCTCGTTACAACGAACGCCGTCCAGATTGAATGCATCTTTCTCCGTGCAAATCAGCGCCTCGGCGCCAAGTCTCCGCGCTTCTCCCTCGATTGCAGACGCGTCCTGCTGGGTGTACCGGTGATGGTCGCGAAAGAAAGCGTGTCCCACCAATTGAAATCCCCAATCGTGCAAATTCGCCAGGAAAGCGGAAGGATTGCCGATACCGCAGAAAGCAAAAAGTTTCTTCTTCTGCACTTCCGGGAGTGACACGGCTTCAGCCCCGAGCTCGTTCACAGCCTGTATCGAATCAAGATAGGGCTTGGCATAGAAGATGGGAGCCGCCGAGTCCTGGCTCACCGCCGCTTCGATCGCGGGCGCACGGTCGCTGCGCGTGATGACGATGATATCCGCCCGTTCCAGCGCCGAGCGCGGTTCCCGCAAACGCCCCGCCGGGAGCAGATGCCTGCCCCCGAAGGGATTTGTGGCGTCGATGAGAACAATATCCACGTCCCGTGCCAACTGACGGTGCTGAAATCCATCATCCAGAACGAACCAAGCCACGCCGCTGCGAGCCAGCTCGCGTCCCTTCGCGAAGCGATCGGCGCCAACGCCAAACGCAACGCCCTCCCCCAATCGCGCCTTCAGCAGGCGAACCTCGTCGCTGGTGTTTTCGGAGTTTGCACCGGTTTTCCGTCCCCGCCCGGGCGGCGTAACTTCGCCGCGATAGCCGCGCGTCAGTATTCCGACTTTCTTTCCCTCCGCAAGCAGGCGTTGCGCGATCCAGAGCACCATCGGCGTCTTGCCTGTGCCGCCCACGGTCAGGTTGCCGACGCTGATCACCACGCCGTCGATTCGCTTGGGCCGAAAAACGCCGCGCCGGTATGCCTGTCCGCGCGCGCGAACAACCAGCCCGTACGGGAGGGTCAACGGCCATAGAAGCGAATCGCGAAGACTCATTCCCCGCTTCCCTCGCCGCCAAGCAATACAGTAATGCGACCGATGGCCCGGTCGGTTGCCCCGCGACTCCGTTCGGAAAGTTGCCGGGCCGCCTTTCCCATGCGTTCGCGCAGGAGGTTATCTTCAATCAGCTGCACCCACACCTTTCCGAGTTGCTGTCCGCTTGCCACCTGCACACCGGCCTTCGCTGCCAGAAACTGATTCGCCATGTCTCGAAAATTTTCCATGGAGGCGCCAAATACGGGCGGCTTCGAAAACCACGCAGGCTCGAGAATGTTGTGTCCGCCCGACGGCACAAGCGAGCCTCCGACAAAAACCGCGTCTCCAAAAAGGTAAAGCCCCGCCAATTCCCCGATGGAATCGAGCAGCAGCACGTCCGCATTTTCGTCCAGCTGCGCATCGAGATTGACCTGGCTCCGCCGGATCACCGTCCAGCCACCCTCGGCGGCAATATCGGCGGCAGCAGCGAATCGATCCGGCTTGCGCGGCGCGAGCACCAGCAGCGTCCGTCGCCACTGGCGCTGCACGATATCGTAAGCGGCCATCACGGCCGCCTCCTCCTCCGCGACCACGCTCCCGGCAATCAACACCGGCCAGCGCTCCTGCTGCCGGATCTGTTCTTCGAGCCACCTGCCGAACGAAGTGATCTTCGGCGGATCGCTGTCGTACTTCAGGTTTCCGATCACTTCCACGCGGTCTTCGGCTGCGCCCATTTCGCGAAGCCGCTCCGCGTCCTGCGGAGTCTGCGCAAGGAAAAGCTCCACATCCTGCAGAACCCGCCGGTAAAACTCGCCCACCAGAAATTTCCACCGCTCGAAGCGCCCAAACGACCGCTCCGAAATCCGCGCGTTCACAAAAACAACGGGAATTCCGGCTCGCCGCGACTCGCGCAGAAAGTTCGGCCATATCTCCGTTTCCATGATAATCACAATGGCCGGATGAATCGCACGCAGGGCGCGGCGCACCGGAACCACCCAGTCGAGCGGAAAATAGAAAATCCCGTCGGCCGATTGCAGCCGCTCGCGCGCCAGGCGCCGGCCCGTTTCGGTGGTGGTGGAGACAAACACGGAACGCCCCGCGCTGCCCTTCAGCCGCTCCACCAGCGGCTGCGCGGCGAGCACTTCCCCCACCGAAACCGCGTGAATCCAGATAGCTCCCGGAGTTGCGCTCGCGCGTTCGGCGATCTCCGCAGGCACTCCGCCGAAACGTTCCGCCAGTGTGCTGGCAGGCTCTCCCCGCCTCCACCCGCGCCACGCATAGTAGGGCCCAACCAAGAGCATGCCGACTGCTGTGAGAATCCGATAAAGGAAGTACATGGGAAGGCAGCGCGCGGCTGACGAACCTCTTTGCCGCACGCGGACCGGGTATTATAGTGTCAGCCGCGTAAAACACGCACAACTTCCCGCACGATTGCGGCATCGGAACTCAAAAAGATGCGAACAATCTGGCTTTTTGCGATCGCACTTCTGGTCTGCGCCCCCGCCTTCGCGCGAGGCGGCGGTCAGTCGAGTGCCCCCTCCACCGCTCCGTCCGGCGCAGAGGAGTCCCTCTCGCACGACCGGCACGATGGCCTCAATATCTCAGCTGATCCCTATATCGACGTCGAGCGTGCCAAAAAGAAATTCGGCAAAGCCAATCCGATTCCCGCCGGCATACTTCCCATCGAGGTCTTTCTGCGCAACGAAACCAGCCAGCCGATCCGCGTCGATCTAAGCACAATTCAGCTGGAGGTCCGCCCGCCCGAAGGCAAACGCCAGGATGTCGATTCGCTCTCTCCCGTGGAAGTGGCCAACCAGATCGTGCATCCCGAAGGATCGAGGACGCCTTCGACTCGTCGTTTCCCGCCCATCGCGCTTCCTTCCGAAAGCAAGGACAAGAAGGTGGCTGGCATGCTCGATATTTTGCGGCCTCTCTCGCTCGACGGCGACGTCGTTCCCCCCATGGCCATGATTCACGGTTTCGTGTTTTTTGATGTGAACCACCAGATGTCGCTGGTGGATCACTCGAGTTTGTATGTACCGGATGTGATGCAGGTCCCGTCTAATAAACCGATGATGTTTTTTGAAGTTTCCTTAGGTGCGGCCCGCGAACGGTGACCAGCGGGGGAAATATCGCCTTCAGATGCGTTCTAACATCATCACAGCTCAGGAATTAGGTAAGTTTGCTTCGCGCGTTTCAGCCTTGTATCATAGGATTTCCATGCCCTCGGCGACCCGGAAATTGTGCTTGGCTGTGCTGGCTTTGTTGCTGGTCACTCCCGGTCTGCCGGTGCGAGCCGCCGACGATCCCCCCACTTTTCCTCTCAGCGATGTAAAGCCCGGAATGAAGGGCGTCGTGTACACAATTTTCGAGGGCGACCAGGTGGAGAAGGTGGACCTGGAGGTCATCGGCATTCTGAATAACGCCTTGGGGCCGAAGCAGGATGTGATCCTCGTAAAGCTCCTGGGCGACAAGGCGGACAAGACAGGCGTTGCCGCCGGAATGAGCGGCAGCCCCGTTTACTTTGACGGCAGGCTCGCCGGCGCTCTCTCGCTGAAAATCGGCAATTTCTCGAAAGATGCGATTGGCGGCGTGACGCCCATCCAGAACATGTTTGACGTAGAGAAATCCTCTACCGCTCTGCCTTTGCCCAAAAACTCGGCTGCAATCACCGGTTCCACAAGCATGGACGCCACTCGCGCACCTATACCCGCTGAGTTCGCGCAACCTACCTCGGCTGGCGCCCAGCAGTTCCTGATACCGATTGAGACGCCCCTGATCACCGCCGGACTTTACCCCCAAACGCTCGCCCAGTTCGGCAGCCAGTTGGCGGCTTTCGGAATATCGGCGATGGCTGGCGGTAACGCGCCTGCCTCGCCCACTGATTCACAGATCAAACCCGGTGATATGGTCGGAATGGACCTGGTGCGAGGCGATCTCTCCTTGAGCGCCGGCTGCACGGTCACGAGCGTCGAAGGAAATCGATTCTTCGCCTGCGGACATCCGCTGTTCAGTTTCGGCTCCGTGGCAATTCCGATTTCACGCGCGCATGTGGTGATGACGCTCGCCTCATCGCAGGCCTCCACAAAAATCATCACCACGGGCGGGACGATCGGCACGCTCACGCAGGACCGCCAGACGGCCGTGATGGGCACATTGGGAGCCGGCCCCTCGATGATTCCTCTCGATCTAACACTCACGACCCCCATCACCGAAAAGAAATTCCACTTCGAGGTAGTGCAGAACGCGCAATTGACGCCCGTGCTCGTGGCTCTGGCATCTTTTAATGGAATCGTCGGCAACCCCGCGTACGGCGAGGGCTCCACCCTCCAGCTCGACGGCACCATCGATATCAACGGCCACTCGCCCGTCCACATCGATGACCTGTTCGCGCCCATCGACGCGCCCATTCCCACCGGCTTCTTTGCCGCCACGGCCGTGCAGGGAGTGTTCACGCGCATTTACTCGAATCCTTACGAGATCCCGCAAATCGGCCACATCGATCTGCACGTGACGATGCTGACCGAGCGCCGCTCGGCCATGATCGACGGCGCCTGGCTTGAAAAGAGCGAAGTACACCCGGGGGAGACTATTGCCGTGAAGGTTCTGCTTCGCCCTTATCGGGGCGCCGCCTTCACGCAGGACATCCCGGTCACGATTCCGGCGCAAACTTCCCGCGGCACCCTGCAGCTTATGGTCAGCGACGCGGAATTCCTGAACCGCAATGTGCAGTCGCTCACCTCAAGTTCGCAGGGCCAGTTGCCCGGGCTGGAAGAGCTGATCAAGCTCGTCAACCGCGAGCGAAATAACGACCGCCTGTACGCGACCCTTCTTCAGTCGACGCCCACCATGCTGGTCGAAGACAAGGAAATGCCCAACGTTCCCGCCTCGGAAATCAATATCCTGAACCAGCGCCAGAATCCCGGCGGCGCGCGGCTGCTCCGGGAATCCACTGCGGGCGAATGGTCGGTGGACATGCATCAGGTAATTGCCGGCCAGCACATGCTTACAATCACCGTGAAGTGAATGGCGGCATCCAAAGGAGATTCTCGTCCATGATGCGGCGACTCAATCTCGTGTTCTTGCTGGTGTGCTTGCCCGCCACCGCGCTCTTGCTTCCCTTCATTTCCCGCGCGGAGCACACCCGCCAATGGCGCCAGACGGATTTCTCTGATTTCCAAAAGGGCACCGCAAAAGGCATTGCCATTCGCAGCGACGGAAAGCTACTCCCCGCTCCTAAATTCGACGCCTTTGCCGATCCAAATCTCGCCTACCTCTGGGAGCTGCGGATGGATTCCCAGGGGCACTTGTTTGCCGCCGGCGGCTCCGACGCGAAGGTCCTGCGCTTTGACGACGCGGGCAAGGCGACCACGGTTTTTGAATCCTCGGAACTCGCCGCCCAGGCGATCGCCTTCGATTCGAAAGACAATTTGTACGTGGGCACCTCCCCGGATGGCAAGGTCTACAAAGTCACGCCCGGCGGGCAAAAGAGCGTTTTCTTCGATCCCAAAACAAAATATATCTGGGCCCTCGCTGTGGACTCCCAGGGTTCCTTGTTTGTGGCGACAGGCGACAAAGGGCAAGTCTTTGTCGTTACCCCCGATGGCAACGGACAGGCCTTCTATCAGAGCGATGAGCGCCATGCCCGTTCCCTCGCTTTCGATTCGAAGGGAAACCTATTGATCGGCACCGAGCCCAGCGGGCTCATTCTGCGTGTCGAAGTCCAGCGCAAGGCCCCTGACGCTGCGCCCGCGGCCGGCGCCTCATTTGTGATCTACGAGACCAACAAATCGGAAGTGACTTCGCTCGTCACCGATTCCAGCGGAAATCTTTATGCCGCATCTGTTGGCGAAAAGATCGCGATCCAGGGAGTTCCCCGCGTGATCCCCGGCGTCCCGGTGCAAAGCTCCGCCGCCATAGGAAACGCGCAGGGCGTGATCATCGTTCAAGACCAGCCTGTCGTCAGCCAGCAGCCCGGTCCCTATCCCTTTCCAACGGTCAGCGGAGGGGCAGAAGTTGTAAAGATTGCTCCCGATGGATCTCCGGAAACGTTGTGGACCTCCCGCGACGACCTCGTATACGCGCTGGGCCTCACGCCGGCCGGCAAGCTTCTCCTCGGCACGGGAGACAAAGGGACCATCATCGAGCTCGAAGGCGACCAGATTTATTCGAGCGTTGCTAAGACCGCTTCGGCGGAAGTAACGAGCTTTGTGGCCGGCCCGGGAGGCAAAATTTTTGCGGCCACCGCCAACGCGGGAAAGGTCTTCTCTCTTGGCCCCGGCTACGAATCCAACGGAAGCTTTGAATCCAACACCTTTGACGCCAAGATCTTTTCCCGCTGGGGACGCCTTACCTGGTGGGGCGACAACGGCGCCATGCAAGGCAAAGTGGCCTTCTACGCCCGCTCGGGCAATACCTCGAATCCCGATAACAACTGGAGCGCGTGGGCTGGCCCGTACAAGACCTCCGATGCGGACGGGGTAAGCTGCCCGCCGGCTCGCTTTGTGCAGTGGAAAGCCGTTTTTCTCGATACGAATGACGCCAAACCGCCTACCGCTTCCTGGATCGGCCTCGCTTATCAGCCAAAGAACGTCGCGCCCATGATCGACGATGTCGCCGTGCAGGACCCCGGAGTCCGCGTGGTCGGCTATTCTGCGCAGCCTGGCGGACCCGGAACTTCCCAGCCAGTTCAGCTTCGCAACCCTCACGGGCCGGGCGCGAATCCTTCCTCGTCGCCGGCCGGCGCCGACTCCGCTTCCAGGACTCCTAAAGTGGAAGTCCCGCCGCAAGGATATGAAGAGAAGGGCTACCAGGCCGTGCTCTGGAGCGCGCACGACGACAACGACGACGATCTCTTATATTCAGTCTATTACCGCGGCGAAGGCGAAACAAACTGGCATCTGCTTAAGGACAAGCTCGCGCAGAAGTTCTATTCCTGGGATACAACCTCAATGCCGGATGGCGCCTATTACCTGAAAATCGCTGTCACGGATTCCCCTTCGAATCCGCCGGATCAAGCGCTCTCCACCGAGCGCCAGAGCGATCGCTTTGAGATCGCCAACACGCCCCCGCGTATCGAAGAGCTTCGTGCGGACGCCAGCGCCGCGGCGGTAAGGGTATCTTTTGCCGGCATCAGCTCGGCTGGCGCGATCGCCGAGGCGCAATACAGTGTCGATGCCGGAGACTGGCAGATCGTTCCGCCCGTTGGACAACTTTCCGATGCGCCGAAGGAAGCCTACCGTTTCGAACTGCCCGGACTCGCTGCGGGAGAACACGTGGTCGCCGTGCAGGTGACCGATGGCTTCAACAACACCACCGCAGCCAAGGTAACTTTCACGGTTCCGGCCCGCGCTACGAAGTGACCGTCTCCGCGCCTTCAATTCCCCCAATCGCGCGCGGAAGACATCGGCTCGAAGCGTTCTACGGCGGCGCCCACGCCAACCAGACCTTGCCGGTCGGCTTGCGGTTCCACATGTACCACCCTGGCGCTGCATCGCACCTGCTCCGCGCCGCGTCCGGTCAGCTCGCGGGGGATCGTAAAGTACATTTCGAGCGGTTCGCCCACGTTCACCCGCTGGCGCGACCTGAAGTAAATCCCGCGTTCCGAAAGGTTCACCGACTCGCCCTCGATGGTTCCAAAGGGCGTTCTGGCAGACACACCTGCTTCTCTGGCGGATGAATCCACGCCCTTGGCGACTCGGAATCGAAGCGGCACTGTGCATTCCTTCCGGGGCGCAATACGCCGTTCCTTGTTTCCCATGTTTCCTCCTGAAATCCTCGGTTCCTGAATATTTTGGGAAATTCACTTCCGGAAGGGTTTCGGCAGAATCGCACCGGGCCAGGATTCAGTCAAGAATTTTAATGTAGTTTCCCCGCAGAAGGCGGGCCAATCGGCGAGCACAAAAGGAAGGATTATGAGTCGGCGTCTTCCGGACTCCAATTGGCAGGCGGAAAAGCGATGCGCCAGAAGTCGGAATCCGAAGAGTCGAATTCGATGGCCGTGTGAAAGCCCTCTGCGGTCTCTCGAGGGGGGCGAACCACCCTGCAGGACATCCGCTCCTTGGTTCCGTCATGCTCCAGAACGAGCCTGGTATCGGTCGGAAGGCTCTGCTGCACGGCGATCAGCGCCCCGTGTGAATTTACGCTCAGCGTTGTAACGTCAAAAGTGGTCGGCGTCCCGTTCAAGGCGACATGCACTTTCGCGCGCACGCGGAGCAGAACGCGCTGGCTGCGCCGTCGTTCTTCACCCATCGGCCCTTTCGAGTACGACTCGCCGCTACCCGAGCCTGGCGTGCGCGAACTGGTTGCCGTCGTCCGGGCAATCGCGGGCAGTATCTTCGATGCCACGGCTTTCAAAGGTTCCATGGTTAGAATTCCATTCCCCAAAAATCAATTTCGGATTGAACCAGTCTCACGCCCAGGTCCCAGCCGTCCGGCCTCTGGGTGCCTTTCCAGACCACTTCGGCCTCTACCTCCCGGCGCGTGCTCAAGTTCGTGACCCGAAGCCTCTGCTGCACGTCGATTTCCTTTGGGCTTACCAGCAGGCAGCCGTAGTTGTTGACGACCCGCGTAAAGCCAGCCTCAAAGTGCCTCACCCCGGGCTGGTCACCTCTCCACGCAATCGTCACCGGCACGCGGCAGTTCATTCGGGGGCCGCGCCGCTTGGAAGCAGGCCGAAGGTCGGAGGGATAGTCTTGAGACCACATGGTTCGCTTTGTAACCCATTCAAACCGAGCATGATACAGGGGCTATCTGCGTCTTTTCTGAAGGCCATAACACAGCGGGGGCTAGACTAGCGGCTAGTCCCAGAAAGGGTCAATGGTACACAAGGACAGGTAGCAATCCAGCTGCCGGACAGTGGAAAAAGGGAGTTGCTCAAGAATATCCAGCAAAACGCGAATGTTGCTTTCGCCCCGCCCCGGTTAATTACGGAACCTTTCCCGAAACGGGCCCGTCAGCCTTCCACCTAGTTCCCGGCGCCGCTATCATCATGAGGTGTCCCTATGGGAGAACAAAAGCTGAAGAGTGTGGTATTCACGATCGGCCACTCCACCCGGCCGATAGAGGAATTCATCGGGCTACTTAAGTCAACCGGGATCCGCCAACTCATCGACATCCGCACCATCCCTAAATCGCGCCGCAACCCGCAGTTCAGCGCCGATAACCTGGCGGCTTCGCTGCACGCCGCCCGCATCGGCTACGTCCATCTGAAAGCGCTCGGAGGACTCCGCCACCCGTGCAAGGATTCTGTGAACACGGTCTGGCGTAATGCCAGTTTCCGCGGCTATGCCGACTATATGCAGACGAACGAATTCGAAGCGGCACTCGACCGCGCAATCGCCCTCGCGCAGCAGGAACCTACGGCACTCATGTGTGCCGAGGCTGTGCCTTGGCGCTGCCATCGCTCCCTGGTCTCCGACGCCCTGGTCACCCGCGGCATCGAAGTCCGCGAAATCGTGAATGAGTCAGCTGCCCACGAGCACAAGCTCACTCCATTCGCTCGCGTCGAGGGCACGCGAATCACCTACCCCAAGACCGGCGGTGACACTCAGATGACTCTTATGAACGAACTCCCGGAATAAGGTGGCGCCTCGCCTGGGGCGAGGCTCTAGTGCATCGGGGGAGCCGCGGAGTGAGCCGGCGGCCGCTTCATGAGAAAGGTCAGCGGGATGAGACACGCAATCAGCACAGCCATGGCTGAAACCGCGTCCTTGTAGGCAAGCGACGCAGCCTGTTGCTGCATCATCATGCCGACTCGCGCATACGCCTGATGCAGCGCCTGTCCGGGACCCAAACCATGATTGCGGAGTGTGCTGCTCATTCCGTTCACCATCTGCTCGAACTTCGGATTCGTGTCGCGCATGTTGGCCGACAAATAATTCTGCCTCACCTGCGTGGTGCGCGTGATGAACGTGCTCACGAGCGCGATCCCCACGCTTCCGCCGATGTTCCGCACGAAGTTCACCATGCTCGATACCTGGTTGTTGTTTTCGCGCCGGATATTCACGTACGAAAGCACATTCGTGGGGATAAAAATGAACGCCAGCCCCATCGTCTGATACACGCGGAGCATCGCGATGGTGCGAAAATCCATGCTCAGCGTAAGGTGCCTGGCCATGTAATACAGCGCCACAGACGTCACCGCGAACCCGAACGACATGAGCCGCCGCGGGTCCACTCGCGACACCAGCGTGCCGCAGAGCGGCATCATCAGCATCATGATAAAGCCGCCTCCCGCCAGCGCCTCGCCCGCCGTAACCGCGGGGTACCCCATGAGCAGTTGCAAAAACTGCGGGATGAGCACCGTGGTGCCATAAAGCACAAATCCCAGAATGAACATGAAGAAAACAGCCGTGGCCAGGTTTCGATTCTTCAATAGCTTCAGCTCGACAATCGGATTCGGGTGCCGCCATTCCCAGAAGACCCAGCCGACGAACACCATAACCGCCACGCAGACCCCGGCAATAATCCAATTCGAGCCGAACCAGTCGAGTTCCTGCCCTTTATCCAGCACCATCTGCAAGCTGCCAACTGCCAGCGCGATCAGCCCCAGCCCGGCGTAATCGATGCGAATTCCCTTTCGCTTCTCCTGTTCCTCGCGAAGGTACGGAGGATCCTCAACCAACTTGTGCGTCAGGTAAAGCGAGAGCAAGCTGATGGGCACGTTGATATAAAAAATCCAGCGCCAGCTGTAATTGTCCGTAATCCAGCCGCCCAGCGTAGGACCGATTGCGGGCGCCACCACCACCGCCATCCCGTAAATGGAAAACGCCATTCCGCGCTTCGCCGGCGGGAACGTATCGGCAAGAATCGCCTGCTCGCTCGGCTGCAAGCCCCCGCCGCCTGCGCCCTGGAGAATGCGAAAGAACACCAGCAGCCCCAAACTCGGCGCCAACCCGCACAAAAAGCTGCTGGTAGCAAATAGCGCGACGCAGGACATGTAGAAGCGCTTGCGTCCTAATCTTGTAGCGAGCCACGCGCTAATGGGCAGCACAATCCCGTTCGACACCAGATAGCTCGTCAATACCCAGGTGGACTCGTCCGAGCTCGCCCCAAAACTTCCGGCAATGTGCGGCAGCGCGATATTCGCGATGGACGTGTCGAGCACCTCCATGAACGTCGCCAGCGTCACCGTGAGCGCGATCAGCCACGGGTTGTAGCGAGGGTGCCAGTGCGACGTGTCGGCGGTAGCGGTTATGGTAGCGGCCACAAATTTCCCTGGTGCGCTGCGAGCGTCTCAATATAATATACATGCGTGTATGTATGAAGTAAATGCCCACACTACAGCGCAGTAAACAAACGAAACTAAGGGGCATGCGGCGCGCCACTGCTGCGTTGCCGCCGCACCGCGCGTCCAGACAGCAGATTCGCACTGAAGCCACGCGCACGAAGCTCCTGGACTCCGCCGAGCTTCTTTTCGCTCGCGACGGCTTCGAAGCGGCGCGCCTGGAAGATATTGCGTCGATGGCGGGATATACGCGGGGGGCCTTCTACGCCAATTTCGAAAGCAAAGAGGACATTTTCTTCGCTCTGCTGGAACGCTGGATCGGAGGCCGCATCGAGGAGGTCACTTCCCTGCTCCGCCGCCACCATACTCCGGCCAAACGCCTGCGCGCCCTTCGCGAGCACTACGCGCAGCTTGCCAAGGATCGCCGTCTCGCCCTGCTTTCTCTCGAATTCAAACTCTTCGCCATTCGCCATCCCAGGGCGCATGCCCGCCTTCGCGCGCGCCAGCAAAGGCTTCGCGCCTGCGGCGGAGAAATCCTCTCGCGCATCGTGGACGAACTTGGCGGGTCGCTTCCTATTTCAGGAGTTGCCGCTGCCGCCGGCCTGGGAGCGCTCTCCAACGCACTTCTGCTCGAGCACCTGGTGGACCCGAAGGCTCTGCCAAACAATGAAACCCGCCATTTGCTCGGCGTCTTCTTCGATGGGGTGGTTCAAGGCAGGGCGACCAAATAGAGGGGCCACGCAATCACTCCGCACTTCAGGTGATCTGCGTACCTTCCCCAGCGGGGATGGTGCGGAAATCAGGCTTCGGCTCCGAAGCAGAATCGACAAGCGTCCGCAGTTCATTCACGGCCTCCTCTTCCGCATCGTCCGCCAGCCGAAAAGTCCCAAAGTGAATTCCGATGCTTTTCTCTGCTCCCAAATCTTCATGGGCGCGGATCGCCTCTGATGGCGACATATGCGCCGCCTGCATGAACCATCGCGGCTGAAACGAACCGATAGGCAGAAACGCCAAGCCGATGGGAGCGAACCGCCTTTTGATGTCCACGAAATGCGGTCCATACGCCGTATCGCCCGCAAAGAAAACCGTGCCCGCGGGCCCCTCGATCACATAACCGCACCACAGCGTCCTGTTGCGATCGAAAGGGCTGCGGCCCGAGGAATGCCGC
>CAZRKW010000001.1:0-66037 GCA_964600355.1 uncultured Acidobacteriaceae bacterium | reverse complement strand
GCGTCCTGTAAGAAGATAGCCCTCGAGCCAGCCTTCGCAGCAGTGTTCGCTAAGCACTTCCATTACGCGGCCGGCGGGCCCCACGTGGTCGTCGATGGAAATCGTTTCCGACATGCTGCACCGGTCGGTGGCGTCAAAGACCGCATTCAGGCGGTTGGAATTGGTTTCGTCGGGGCAAAACAGGCGGAAGTTATCCGGATTGCATTTGATCACGTCGCGAAAGTATTCGCCCAGCTTGCGCGGCGCTTCGGCGATCACGCACCCGGACTCGGGAACTTCCAGTGCGTAGTTCACGAAGTCGGGCAGCGACAGGGCGTTCAGGAGGCGGCCGCCGTTCGCCACGGGATTCGCTCCCATGCGCAGCGCTCCCTGCGGCGCGATCGCCTGCAAGGCGGGGTCGAAATTCCCTTCCGCGTCGAAGAGTTTCTCCGGCTGGTAGCTTCTCATCCACTCTTCGAGAAGCTTGAGCTGCGCCGGATGCTCGCGCACGGTCGCGAGCGGAACCTGGTGCGCGCGGAAAGTGCCTTCGATGGGGAGTCCGTCGACCTCCTTCGGCCCGGTCCAGCCTTTCGGCGAGCGCAGGATGATCATCGGCCACAAGGGAACTTTGATCGCGCCGTCCTTGCGCGCGGCTTCCTGGATGGCGCGGATTTCGGCGTAGGCAGTGTCCAGGGCGGCGGCAAATTTCTGGTGCATAGAAGACGGATCGTCTCCCGCGACAATGTACGGCTTGTATCCATGGCCGAAATAGAGCTGGGTGAGTTCTGCGTCCTGGGTGCGAGCTTCGAGCGTCGGGCCGGAAATCTTGTAGCCGTTCAGATGAAGGATCGGGAGCACGGCGCCGTCGCGCGCCGGATTCAGGAAGCGGTTCGATTTCCAGCTTCCCGCGAGCGGGCAGGTTTCCGCTTCGCCGTCGCCGACAACGCAAGCGACGAGCAGATCCGGATTATCGAACGCGGCTCCGAAGGCGTGCAGCAGCGCGTAGCCCAATTCACCGCCCTCGTGGATCGAATTCGGAAGATGCGGTCCGCAGTGGCTGGGCACTCCTCCGGGAGTGGAAAATTCGCGGAAAAAGTGCCGGATGCCGGCAGTATCCTGGGTGATTTCCTGGTGGACGGCCGAGTAGGTTCCCTCCAGGTAAGAATTTGCGTTGAGGGCGGGCCCTCCGTGTCCGGGGCCGGCGATGTAAAGGACGCTGGCCTGCTTCTCGTTGATTAGCCGGTTGAGATGCACGTAGATGAAGCTCAAGCCAGTGGAAGTTCCCCAATGTCCGAGCAGGCGTGGCTTGATGTGCTCTTTGAGAAGCGGCTCGCGCAGCAGGGGATTTTCCTGCAGATAGATTTGCCCCACCGTCAGAAAATTCGCCGCCTGCCAGTAGCGGTGCATTTTATCGAGCAGTTCCGGCGAGAGCGGTCCCGCGTAGGGTGGCTCCCCCTGCTTTGGAGGCGTTTTCGGTGCTTCTACAGCTGAAGATAACTTCGGATCGAATAGGAACATGGCTACCTCGGGAATTCGGTCAGGCCCAGCCAAGCGCGGCGCGAACGTGCCGGACGATCATCAGGTCCTCATTGGTTGCGATGACGCGCACTTTTACTGCGGCGTCCGCGCATGAAATGAGCGGTGCATTGGAGTGGTTGCGTGGAGCGTCAAGTTGAATGCCGAGAAATTCCAGGCCTGCGCAGATCTTGTCGCGCACCGGAGCTGCGTGTTCGCCGATGCCGCCGGTGAAGACGAGCAGATCGAGTCCGCCCAAGGCTGCCGCGTAGGCCCCGATATATTTTTTGGCGCGGTAACAGAACAGTTCGACGGCTTCCGCGGCGTGAACATCGCCAGGAGATTTCGCCAGCAGATCGCGCATGTCTTCGCTCGAACCGGAAACCCCCAGCAGTCCCGAGCGCTTGTTTAGATGCTCGCCCAGCTCCCCGGGAGGCATTTTCCTCTGCTGCAGCAGGTAAATGAGCGCCCCGGGATCCACGTCCCCCGAGCGCGTGCCCATTACTAGCCCTTCGAGGGGAGTGAAGCCCATCGAGGTGTCCGCGCTTTTGCCTCCACGAAGGGCCACCATGCTGGCGCCATTGCCCAGATGCGCGATGATCACCCGTCCCTCGGCCAGGCCGTCGTCCATCGCGCGCAGTTGCTGCAGGACGTATTCGTAGGAAAGCCCGTGAAAGCCATAGCGCCGGATGCCTTCGTCGTAAAGGGGGCGCGGAATTGCGTACATGCGGGCCACGGTGGGAAGCCCGATGTGGAAGGCAGTATCGAAGCACGCGATTTGAGGAAGCTGCGGAAGTCTTCGCGCGATAAACCGGATTCCCGCGATCGCTTCGGGCAGGTGATCGGGATCGAGCGGCGCCAGCGTCTTAAGCTCTGTCAGAAAATCGGGCGTCACGCGCTGTGGCTCCGTGAATCGTGTGCCGCCATGCACGATTCTGTGCCCTGCCGCAGCCACGTTCCCGAGGTAGCCTTGTTTTGCCAGCCAGTCGAACACGATGTTTAAGGCCGCGTCAGAATCTTCATGCCCAGCTGCCGTATCCAGCAATGATTTTCCGCCGGCATCGGTGATGGTCACGTGGCCGCCGGAGGAGTCCGCGCGGTCCACTTGAATGGACAGCTCCAATTTCTCGTCCGCGGCCGCCCGGTAGATCGCAGCTTTCAAGCTCGACGAGCCGCGATTCATCGTGAGTATTCGGGCGCCATCGCGGCCTGGCACATCGGGGCTCACACGCTCATCCTAGCAGACTATCAATTCGGCTCGCGGTACCCGTCGATCAAATCCCCGCTACACGAAGCTAACGTCCATCTATTAAGGCTGAATGAACGAGGCTTTCGCACGTATTAGCGTTGCTAAGGCGGTGGCTCAGTGGTGGGAGGGGCCGATTTGAAGCGGAGCGCGCTCTTGGGCAGCAGTTGCCGCACCTGGAGCGGACGAAGCGGCGGTCGCACCGGTGAGCCCGCTGAAATCCTGCTTCTTGCCGTCCGGCGTATCGAGATAATGGACGATCAGCGATATTCGCCGGTTAGAAGGGTCCAGCGGTGCATCGGGCTTGCGTAATTTCTGATCCGCGTAGCCTCGCACCTGCATCACCTGGTCAGGCTGCACGCCATTTTGCTGGATGAGGCGGCGCGCCGAATTTGCGCGATCCGCGGAGAGCTCCCAGTTCCCGTAGGCGCTCGAGTTTGCGTAGGGCTTCGCGTCCGTATGGCCTTCGACCGTGAGCTTGTTCGGCAGCTTCCCCAGCTGTTGCGCGAGAACCACGACAATGTCCTGTCCATCGGAACTGAGCTTCGGGCTTCCGCTCTCGAAAAATGTTCCGTGGGCCGTATCGGCCTCCAAGAGCTCGATACGCAAGCCTTCTGGGGTGACCGTCATTTCGATGTGGCTTTTCAGTTTGTCGAAATTGGGGACGCCGCTGATAGCCTTCTCCAACTGCTTCTTGAGCTGTTCCATATTGTCATGCGGGACGATCGAACCTCCCGCCGAGCCGACGATATCTTTGCCGGCCTTGTCCGCCGTGCCATGAGGATCGCGAAAGTAGCCGCCCACGGCGTCCTGAATCTTCTTGCTGCTGTTCAAGAGCCAGAGAACGATGAAAAGCGCCATCATCGCCGTCACGAAATCGGCGTAGGCGACCTTCCACGCACCGCCATGATGCCCGCCGTGGCCGCCCTTCTTTTTGATGACGATGATCGGTTTGGCAGCCATAGGATTTGTGCGCGGACAGCGGGCTTTCTAAGCCGCAGCCGCCTCGGCCGGCGCGGCCGACTTCTCGCGAATGAACTTTTCGGTCTCCTGAAACGAAGGCCGGACATGGCCCGGAATCGCGCGCCGTCCGAATTCCACCGCCTGCACGGGCGCCGATCCCTTCATGAACGCGATAATCAGCACGCGCAGCACGTTGTAATACGCATGCTCTTCGTCCGCCGTTTTCGCCATATTCGCGGCGATCGGCCCCACCAGCCCGTAGCACATCAGGATGCCGAGAAACGTTCCAACCAGCGCCGCCGCCACATGCTTGCCGATTTCTTCCGGCGGTCCCCCGAGAGCGCCCATGGTGATAACTACGCCGAGCACCGCCGCCACGATCCCCAATCCGGGAAGGGAATCGGCCATGGTCGACAACGCCGCCACGGGCAGCGTCGCTTCGTGATGGTGCACATCCATGTCGAGCTCGATCATCTGGTCGGCATCGAAGGGCTCGATGCTTCCGCTGGAAGCCATGCGAATCGAGTCGCAGACAAACGCCAGCGCGTGATGGTCCTTGAGGAACGCGGGGTACTTCGAGAAGACCACGCTCTTGTCCGGGGCATCGCTGTCGGCCTCGAGCGCCATCATTCCATCTCTCCTCGCGCGGCCAAAGATCTCGTACATCATCTTGAGCGAATCGAGATAGCGCTGTTTCGTGAACGGAGAGCTGCCGAAAACACCCGCAATGCCTCCGCCAATTTTTGTGAGGATATGCAGAGGATTCGCAATCAGCACCGTTCCGATCGCCGCGCCCAGGATGATAATCAGCTCGGCCGGTTGGATGAGCACCGCCAGCGGGCCTTTTTCCATAAGGTAGCCCGCAAGGACCGCGCCGAATACAACGACAACTCCAATAATCGTGAACATCCGAAAAGCGCCTCCGGTGACGCGAGATTTTCAGGCCGCGACGTGGACGTGGTTTCCGCCCGACGCGATGCTTTCGGCGAGCGATTTTTCCGCGCGCTCCAGCACGGATTCGCAGGTGTCGCCCGTCTGAACGGTGGCACCCCCAAACGAAGCCGTTACCGACCACTCATCGCCCCACCATTTGATTTCCGATGTGCTTACCATTTTCTTCACGCGCCGGGCCGTTTTTTCGATGTCCGCTGGGCCGCATTCGGTGAGGATCGCGAGAAAACGATTCTCCGCAACGCGCCCGAGAAAATCGGTAGGCCGCAGGCTGTTTTCGATCGTCTGTCCCACCACGTGCAGGATAGAGCCCAATACCGCCAGGCCATAGGTCGCCCGCATGTGGTCCATTTGGTCCACTTCAATGCAGAGGATGCTGAAAGGCACACGGTGCTCCGCGAAGGTGGCCAGATTTTCGCGAAGATGCGCCAACGTCACACCCTTGCTCAGGACTCCGCTCGTTTCATCCAGGCAGCCATAATCGGCGAGTCGTCTCTGGCGGCGGTCCCAATCGGATGCGGACAGGCTTTCGTCGAAACTCTCGGCGGCGCCGATGATCGTGCCATGGGCGTTCCGAATTGGAACAGCTCGGAGCCGGACGAAAATTCGGTGCCCTGCCTTGTGTCGAAGCGATACTTCGGAGATTGTCGCCTTGCCGTCACGCAGCACCCCAGTGATCGACTCGGCTGCGTCTGCCAGCACACTCTTATTGCTGTCGCCGAGCGCCAGGATATTGTCCCGGCAAAAGCATCCGACCACTTCCTGCCGCAGATAGCCCGTAATCTTCTCCGCGCCCTGGTTCCAGAAGAGAATCTTCTGGTCACGGTCCACGAAGTAGACCCCCGTCTGGAGGTTCTCCAGAACCACGCGAAATATCTCGGAACTTTCCAATTCAGACATAAGGGAACTCATTGAAACTATCGGTAGAAACAGGGTGGGAGTTTAGGCGGACGGTTACGACGAGGAATGGAAGCTACTGCGGGGGCGGAGAGAGCTCGAAGTGGATCTTGATCTGCCTCTCCGTTTGAATCGGCCGTCCGTTGAGAAGGCTTGGGCTGTAACGCCACTGCCGAACCGCGGCCAATGCCGCGGGAACCAACGCGGGGGGACCATCCAGCGATTGCAAATTTTTCACTGTACCGTCAGAGGCTATCACGGCATACAGCGTGACCGTGCCGTCGATGCCCTGTGCCAGCGCGCTGGGGGGATAGACAGGGTCAACGCGGTGGATTAATTCGCCGGACCGCAGGTTCTTGGCTTCCGGATCATCAGCAGCCGCTGCCGGGGTCGGAAGTGGAACTACCGGTTGCGAATTGGATGCGGCGCTCCCGGACAAGACGCTTTCCGGGCCGCCGGAAGTGGGATTCAGCAAGGGGCTGCTCGCCTTATCCTCGCCGCCGGTTACTTGGTTTTTCGCATGCTCGGGTGTCGGCAGCGGGACGTCCGATTTCAACTGGCTCTTTTGCACTTGCTCCGAAGAGCTGCTCGAGCCTTGCCCGGTTGAAGACCGCGGCGGTCCCAATGGACCTTGCATCGGGATCAGCCAATGCTGGTTATTCAAATCGACGACTTCGATGTTGGAAATGTTTGGTTTGCCCGGAGGCGCCACTTCGGGATTTTCGGCCGCAACAGCGTAATTAGAGGTTTCCTTCGTGGCTTTACCGAACTTCCCATGCAACGCGCCGTGTCCGGCAAACCAGCCCGCGGCCAGAGACACTCCCGCAAAAATGGCCACCAGCTTCGCCATTTTCCAGCGACCCTCCGCAGGGGTAGCCGCTGGCGAGCCCGACAAGGCGCTAAGTTGCTTGAACCCAAAACGGTCGTCTGGCAAGGAGGCGGAAGAATGCAGCAAGCCAACCGAGTCAGCCTCGGCGGCTTGCGATGCGGACGGCGCTGTCGCCGCCACAGATACATTCACCGTGGGTTCGGCCGGCGTGGCCGGAACTGACAACACAGGGGGAGCAGGAATGGCGTCGATATCAGTTAAGGTGCGAGACATCCGGCGCAGGGGAAAAGGTTCGGCGACTTCTTCCTTCGCCACCGACAGCGATTCCGTAAGCTTGCTTGGCTTTTCAGCCGGCGACAAAGCGAATCCGCGTTTCAAGTCCAATTTCGCTGCTTCCGTTGGAGGCGGCGCCGCGGCTTCGAGGGAGCTTTTCTCGATGGGCGAGGTCATCTCCTCGATCAAGTCGCCCGCTGGGGTTTCCATCGCTACCCATTCGCGCAGAAGGCTGCGAGCCTCCGGCGAAAGCCCGACAAATTCGAGCCCCGCGGTCTTGCGAAGGCCGCTCGTCCAGCTGATCCGCCCTCTTGCTTCAATGCTTTTCTTCGAGTGCGAAAGCTGGACCCGCACGGCCGGCAATTCATCGCCGAGCAGGCTCATGACGGCCTGTACGGCGATTCCGCCTTCGCTGACGTTGAGTACGATTCCTCCGTTCCCTTCGCCCAATTCGACATAGGCGAGGGAGCGCACGGACCGGCGCGCGTGCACACGGCGATCGAAACCCTGTTTGCTTCCGTCTACGTGTGCGGAGACCTGGGACATTTCCTAAATCGGTTCCTTTGATGCGGGAGGGGGTCCGCATTTTCTTCGACGCGGCAGCCTATGTTCGCCCGATATTCGCCATAATGCAAGAGCGCAAACGCAGACCTCAAGGGCCGAGTGCGAGGGCAAGGACCGGCCCGCGATACCTTGTCGGAACCCTACGGAGCCTTTTCGATCTCCGGCCAGGCGCCAGGTAAGTCGATCTGATAGCGCGTCCCTTGGTCGAACAGGGCGAATCCCCCGAGGTCTGCGACCTCACCCGCCACCAACTCCCGTATCCGCATCTGCCCGGCTGCATCCATCCGCGAAGGCCAGCGGAACGGCTGGGTGATCGCGATTTCTATGCGGGTGCGGTTTCTTGCCGGCACAAAAGCGCCGGAATTCAGCGTGACCTGCTTTTCCGAACTCAGGCTGCCCGACGATTTCAGGCGGCTCATAATTACAACGGCCGGCCCCTTGGAGAGCAGGTAGTCGTTGTCGGTTTTGTTCTCGAGATCGTAGAGAAACACGATTTCTGCCCGGGTGGGATCGATCTCGCGAACGCGCACTCCCTGGAGCGTGCTTTCGATGGCATGGGAATTCCACGAACCCGCGGAATTCGCGAGTAACCGAGCCCCCTCCAGCGCCCCGCCAGCCGAAAGAACCAGCAGGAGGCCGAGCGTGCAGACGGCGAAGAATCGGGGTTTAAGCAAAAGCCTTCCTCTATGCGGAATTTAACACCATACCGGGGCAGGACGCATTAGATTTTCCTTACCGTGGCAAATAACACGGGAGGCGAGAACCACGCGACCGATCGAGGCTCATCTGGACGCCTCCCGCGGCTGATAGTAACCTAGAGGCATGAGCGACAAAATTCGAAAAAGCGATGCGGAATGGCGATCCCAGCTGAACGAAGATCAATTTCACGTAACGCGAAAAAAGGGCACCGAGCCCCCTTACTCGGGCGAATATGAAGATACCGAGACTCCAGGCACCTATGTCTGCGTCTGCTGCGGACAGCCGCTTTTTAGCTCCGAAGCAAAATTCCACTCGGGTTCCGGCTGGCCCAGCTACTGGCAGCCGATCGCGGCGGAAAATGTGGAGATGGAGCGCGATGCCAGCCACGGGATGGCCCGCACGGAAGTTCTATGCAGCCGGTGCGACGCGCACCTCGGGCACGTATTTGAGGACGGACCCCAGCCCACAGGATTGAGGTTCTGCATTAACTCCGCGGCGCTTCAATTGGTCGAGAAAGAAGACGAAGACCAAGGCAAGAAAAAAGCATAAATCTGCTCGCTCTTTATGGCTTCGCGATAACCTCGAGGATGACCCTAGTGTGCAGCCGGTGATTTGAAGTTCGCGCGGCCAAGCCTATAAACGTCGGCATCCTTCCGCCCGTTGCACTACAAACCAATCTAGTGGTCAAAGAAAAGCACGTCCGGGTGGCTATTGCCCGGGTTCGAATCCGCCGAGATCGCCCGGAAATGCGCCGGGGACACCAAATAGAAGATCATCGTGGCCGGAATCCCGGTAGGCGAATTCGTCGTGGCTGTTCCCCGGCCGTTTGTGCCGATAAAGTTGATGTGCGCGATCAAGGACTGGTTCAAATTCGCCTTGCCCTCAGGTGTGGCCGTGACTGGAGGATCGATTTCATCCACGATGCCCGTCACGCTGCCTGCGCCGTCCGAGCTGACCTGGCCCAGCAAGTTTGGAACCTTGGTTTCCACGGGCAAAGATGTGCTGATCGTATACCCGCCCTGCACAGACGAAGTAGCAAAAGGAGCGCCCGATTGTTGTTCGAGCAGGCCGGTGGTTACCGCGGCATCGCCGCCGAGTAAGAAGCCCTGGCCCGGACCGGTTAGGTAAGCCACCGCGGCACGCGACCCGAGACTGGTGAACGGCGTGCGGCCATTCCCCGCCACTGAATAGGCTCCGCTGAAGCTTGGCGAGGGAGACGTGATCGCGCCCCCATTGTTTTCATCATACGTCAGGGTGGCGGCTCCGGCTCCCGCTGTGGACGTGAGCAAGCCCGCCAGAACGCTCGCGTTGTTGCCGTTCGATCCGCTTCCGCTCACCACGCTGGTACCCAAAAGGGAGCTGTTCGAAAACGCGTAGCTGGAATTCTGGGCGATCATTTCGCCGCTCAGCCGGTAATACACGGGAGAAAGAGCGGTGGTCGAACTGTCCGTCTCCACAAAATAAATATCCAGGGGTGTGACGAAATAGAACGCAAATTGCAGCGTGCTCGCCGATTTTCCGGGAATCTGGAAAAGAAATTCAGCGGTACCGCGATTGTTCATGGCTCCCACGGAAAAGGTGCCCGAAATATTCTGCGAGCTGATAGTGCCATTATCGTTGAAATCGCTGCTGACGCCTCCCGCCGCGGGGTTGATGTTGCCGTTGCCGTCGGCGCGGATCGCTCCGGCAAGCGCTGCGGGCTTGGCGCTCGTGTCCTGTCCGGCGAACAGGAACGAATAGTTTCCATTGAAGCTGACGCCCGAGAAACTTCCCACAATGGGCTTCATGATGCCCTCGCCGTGCGTGCCGAGGGTATCGGTGCCCACGCCGACGGTGGTGATGTCGTTATTCTGGATGAAATGAATCGTGCCGGATGAATCGAGCACGATCCGGTAATCGGTGGTGAGGCTTACGTGCGTGCTCGGGTTGAAAGCGACCAGTTCCATCGTTCCGCGGCCGTCCGATCCCAGCGAGTAGGATCCCAGCAGCGGGATTGCGGTGATCAGGTTATTGGTTCCCGACCGGTTGCTGTCTTCCTCTCCCGAGGTAATGTTGCCGTTCCCGTCGGTTGCGATCGAACCCGCGATGGCCACCGATCCGTTGGAATCGAATCCGTTAAACAGGAACGAATAAGAGCCATTGATCAGCGAATCGCCGCTCGTGCTGCCAGCCGTGATCGAAATGCTCAGGGCTTGCGATAAGGTTTGCGGAGTCACTTCCGAATCCGTCACTTTGACTGTGAAATTGTTCGGTGACGTTGTAGCCAGCACAGGGACCCCTGAAATGGTCCCATCCGGCCCGAGTGTGAGACCCGAGGGAAGCTGGCCGCTGGTCACTGTCCACACATACGGTGTAATCCCGCCCGCCGCCTGCAAAGAGGCGTTATACGCGGTGGCCGTGGTGCCTGTCGGCAGCACGGTCGAGGAGATGGTCAGTGGCTGTGGTGTCGTAACAACGATCGAAAGCGATTGCTGCAACGACTGCGCCGACGGCAGCGACGAATCCTGCACCTGCACCTTGAAATTGTAGGTTCCCACCGCCGTACCTTGCGGCACCACGCCCGTAATCTGGCCGGAATTCGTCCCCAGGCCGAGACCAGGCGGCAAAGTGTTGAAAGGCGCGGCGCCGGTTCCCGTCAGCAGGGTCCACGTTAACGGCGAAACGCCGCCGGTCGTCGCCACTTGAGCGGCGTACGTTGTATTGGTAACCGCGGCTTTTACGGAAGTGGACGTAATCGCGAGCACTGGCGGCGGCGTAACCGAGATCGTATACGGCTCGTTCACCGCCACGGGAGGTGTACCGTTATCTGTGACTACCACAGTGAAGGAAGATGTGGTCATCTGTTGGCCTACCGTGGGAGCGGTCGGCTTTCCCACGATGCTTCCGGTGGAATTCAACGCCAGACCTGGTGGAAGAAATGTGCCGGACTGAAGCGAGAACGTAAGCGGAGTCACTCCTCCCGTGACCGTGATGGACTGGTTGTAAGGAACACCATTGGCGCCATTCGGCAGGGTGGTCGTTGTGAAAGTCACGGGAATAGCAATGCTGATCGTTGCGGTCGTAGTGGCGCTGGTCTGAGATACGGATGCCGCGGTAAGAGTAACCGACAAGGCTGCCGTAAGGTTGGAAGGCGCGGTGTAGGTGACCGAAGAATTGGTCACCTTGCTCAGCGTGCCGCATCCGCTTCCCGAGCAACTGGTCGTCTGAGTCAGACTCCACGTAACGCCCTGGTTGTGAATGTCGTTGGCGACGGTCGCCGTAAAGTTGTAGCTTTGCCCCGAGTCCAGCGAGACCGTGCTGTTGGGCAGTATCTGCACCGTGATGCCCGCGGAGCCGCTGTGGCATCCCGACAGCAGAAAGATTCCGCAGCAGATAACCAGCAGAGCTAAGAGAGATTCCCGCACCCTCATCCAACCGCCAAACCCCTGGTCGTGCGCGCCGCCGACCTTCGCGGATTTCCCGCCAGTGCGGGCATAAACCTTCGGACTCGTCATTATCACCTTTGGATTGCTTTTCGATAAGCCCAGGCGGCGGCTAGATCACCGTATTCAAACCCTGGCCATATTAAGACAAACGAGCTGAATAACAAAACAGCCGGAGTGTGTCAACGCACATCTCCATTTCATCTCCATCACTTACGAGCCCGCCCGGCAGGCCCGGAGTCGGAACGCAGCTGGTAAGGCATGTGGATGCGGTGCCCGGAAACACCGTTGCCTAACCATTTTCAGTTCTGGTGCGTCTATCCAATGGAAGAGTGAGAGGCGAAAAATCGTTATGCGCCTGCAAACTTCAATCTGGGCGGGGCTTCCAAACCCCTTCTGCACCGGTGTTTCGTGAATCGGCGATACCAATTTTGAGTAAAGTTTAGTATAACGGACCGCCCGCTCTGAGGCTATGCGGGAGTCGTCCTTTTCTTTTGTTCGGAGGAGAATGCATTGATCGAAGTACAGGATCTGACCAAGTCCTACGGCTCGGTAATCGCCGTGGACCACGTATCGTTTACCGTAAATAAAGGAGAAATCCTGGGTTTTCTGGGCCCGAACGGCGCCGGCAAGACCACCACGATGCGCATTCTCACCGGGTACATGCCGGCGACCTCCGGCACGGCGCGCATCGCGGGTTTTGATGTCTTCGACGATTCCCTGGAAGTCCGCCGCCATATCGGCTATCTGCCGGAAGCGCCCCCTGTCTATCCCGATATGACGGTCGCGAGTTACCTCGACTTCGTGGCCCGCATCAAGAACGTTCCCTCGGAACGCCGCGCCGAACGCGTAGCCGATGCGATGCACAAAACGAATATCGAAGACAAGCGCGACCAGCTCATCAAGCGCCTCTCCCGCGGCTACAAGCAGCGCGTAGGGCTGGCCCAGGCGCTCGTCCATGACCCCGACGTGATCATCCTCGACGAGCCTACCGTCGGCCTCGACCCCAAGCAGATCATCGAGGTGAGGCATTTGATCAAGGGCCTCGCGGGCAACCACACCATCATTCTCTCGACGCACATCCTGCCCGAAGTCAGCATGACGTGCGACCGCGTCGTCATCATCAATAAGGGAAAAGTCGCCGCGGTGGACACGCCCGAAAACCTCACCGCACAGCTCAAGGGCGGCCAGAAGATTCGCGTCGAGGTGCAGGCCCCGGAGCGTTCTTTGCAGGAGCTGCTCGCGCAGATTCCCGGCGTCAGCCGGACGCAGATCGAAGCCGCTCACGCGAACGGCCATGTGACGGCCACTGTGGAAGCCGCCGCTGGTAAGGACGTCCGCAGCCAGATTGCCGCAGGTGTTGTTCAGAAGGGCTGGCCGCTTTTCGAGTTGCGCGGCGTAAGCCTCAGCCTCGAGGACATTTTCCTGGAGTTGACTACCGAAGATTCAGCTCATTCAGAAGCAGCGGACTAAAGGAGCGATACGGAAAAGATGAAAGGTCTCTACGCTATTTATCGCAAGGAAATGGGCCATTACTTCGTTTCGCCGGTCGCCTATGTGGTCGTGGGCGTTTTTCTGGCGCTCAGCGCCTTCTTCTTCAACTATTTCCTCGCGGCCGTGATGCAGCAGGCCATGCAAATGCAGATGCAGGAAATGGAAATGGGCATGCACCCGAATATCGACGTCACCATGGAGGTGATGCGCGCCTTTTTCGGATTGCTCTCCACGCTGGTTCTATTCCTTACCCCGATGCTGACCATGGGCGTGTTCTCCGAGGAGCGCAAGCGCGGAACGATGGAGCTGCTGATGACCTCGCCCATCACGGAAGTCCAGATCGTGGTCGGGAAGTTTCTGGCATCAGTCACGCTGTTTGCCATCATGCTGCTGCCCACCGCCGCCTATCTGGTTTTCATCTACCTTCACAGCGATCCGGTTCCGCCCTGGAGATTGCTTGTGGCAGGGTATGTCGGAGTGATGCTGCTGGGCGGTTGCCTCCTGTCGCTCGGCTCGTTTATTTCTTCGCTCACGGAAAATCAGCTGATCGCCGCGGTGCTCACGTTTGCCGCCTTCCTGGGCGTGTGGGTGATCGATCTGGGGCGCAACGCCGGCGGCGGCGCGGGGAATGTGCTCGAGTACCTGTCCGTGATCCGTCACTTTGACGACTTCACGCGAGGGGTGATCGATTCGTCCAGTTTGATTTATTACGCAAGCTTCATGATTTTGTTCGTTTTCTTGACGGTGCGCGCAGTCGATTCCATGCGATGGCGCCGCGCTTAATCATTCATCCGGTGACTGATCGAAGATCGTAAACGAGCGTGCGGCTCGGGAGGGGATTTATAGAATGAAGTGGGACCGGGTAGAAATCGGGAAGTTCTTGGGAAGTATCGGCGTGGCCATGCTGGTGGCCGGGTACCTGCGGTATTCCATACAGTCCGAGCTGCTCACGATGAGCAAGATTCTGCTCATCGCGGGAGCCGTTTTCGTGGTCGCGGCCATTGTGTTCGGATTCAGCGGCATTGCCTCATTTTTCTCGAAGCGTTCCTCCAAACTGGGCACCAACACGTCCGTTCTGGCGCTGGGTGTGCTCGTGATTCTCGTGATCGCCAACGTGATCGGCTACCAGCACCACAAGTTTTTTGATCTGACCACCGAGAAGCTCTACACGCTTTCCGACCAGACCAAGAAGATCGTCGGCGGGTTGAAGAACGACGTCAACGTGGTGCGCTTCGCCAAGACTCCGGACTCGCATTTCGACGAAATCATGACGGAATACCGCACCCTGAATTCGCATATCCATTTCCAGAATGTCGACCCGCAGGAGAAGCCCGAAGTAGCCAAGGACTACGGCGCCAGTCACATCGGCGACGTGATTGTCTCCATGGGCGCGAAGAAGCAGACCATCCCTCCCAATCCGGAAGCGCCCGTGAGCGAGTCTGATATCACCAGCGCGCTCCTGAAAATCACCCAGGATAAGGTGAAGACGGTCTGCTTCGTAACCGGCCATGGCGAAAAGGGCCTCGCTGACACGCAAGCGAACGGCTACAGCTCGGTGGATACAGGCCTGAAGAAAGAGGGCTACACCACAAAATCGATCAACCTGGTTTCCCAGAACGAGGTTCCGTCCGACTGCGACGTCCTAGTGATTGCCGGTCCGACGCAGGCCTTCTTCCCGCAGGAAGATGCCATGGTCGGCAAGTATCTGGATGGCGGCGGGAAAGCCCTCATCGAAATCGATCCCCAGACCGACCCGAAGCTTGACGACATCCTGCAAGCCTGGAACGTGAACCAGGGCTCGAACGTTGTCGTCGATGCAAGCGGCGTTGGCCGCATGTTCGGCACGGGGCCCGCTGTGCCGCTGGTTGTCGATTATGGCGACAGCCCCATCACTAAGAACCTGAAAGGCGGCATGACGTTCTTCCCCCTGGCCCGCACCGAGTCCGTCGCGGACAAGAGCAAGGCCGACATCCAGGACGTCGAGCTTCTGAAGACTTCGCAGCAAAGCTTCACGATTCCCAATCTGCAGCAGAAGGAAGTGAAGTTCGATCCCAAGACGGACACGGCTGGACCTCTTACGCTCGGAATCGCGGGCGATAGAAAGCAGGGCGAGAAGGATGCGCGCCTGGTCGTGATCGGGGATTCCGACTTCGCCGCGAATCAATGGTCCGGTTTGCAGCATAACGGCGACTTGTTCTTCAATACGGTCGACTGGCTGGCGCAGGACGAGAATCTGATTTCCATCCGTCCCAAGGAAGCCACCGATCGCCATCTCACGCTCACCGAAAGCCAGTCGGCCGGCCTGCGGTGGGTCGATTTAATCTTCGTTCCCGGGCTGGTGATTTTTTCCGGTGTCTATATCTGGTGGAAGCGCCGGTAAGCATCCGGCGGACAAGCAAAAATGATCAAGAAATCTACCTTAATCGTGCTGGTTTGCGCGGCCATCCTCGGCGGCGTCTTTTACGTTCTTAACAAGAAGCATGACAAGGACGTGACCGCTCTACTCGATACTTCCAAGCCCGCCTTCACCTTTTCGTCGGGCGACGTCACCTCCGTGACGGTGAGTCATCCGTCGAAACCGGACGTGCCTCCCGTCCGCATGGAGAAGAGCGGTGGCAACTGGAAGATCGTTCAGCCCGTGGACACAGCGGCGGACTCCACCGTAGTCGACGGGTCCCTCAGCAACCTCGCCTTTGCGCGAAGCACCCAAACCGAACCGGGCACGCCGGACCGCCTGAAGGCGTTTGGACTCGATCCCGCAAAAGTATCGGTCACCTTCCAGACCAAGAATGGCGCAAAGCACTCGCTGCTGGTTGGCGAGAAAGTGTTTGACGGAGACTCCGTGTACGCGGTCGCCGATGGCGCAAACACCGTGCTGCTGCTGCCGGGTTCCGTGCTCACCAGCGCCGACAAGTCCCTCGACGATTGGCGCGACCACGCCGCGCTCCATATCACGAGCGGCCAGGTGAAGTCGTTCACGATCAAGAACGGTTCGAGCGAGCTCGCCGCTGCCAAGGCGAAGGACCAATGGAATTTCTCGAAGCCCATGGACGTGCGCGGCGATCAGGATTCCATCGATTCACTGCTGAGCGCGGTACAAAATGCCAAGTTCACGGCGGTCGCCAACGAGAAACCCGACGACCTGGCGAAATACGGACTCGCGAATCCCGCAGTGACCTTCATTTCCACCGACGACACGGGTAAGCAATCCACGCTCGTGATCGGCAAGAAGGACGGCAACGACTACTTCGCCCGCGATCTTTCGCGCCCCATGATTTTCCACGTCAACTCCGATTTGGATACCCAGCTGACCAAATCGCTTGCCGACCTGCGCGACAAAAAAGTGATTCACGTCGACGCCGCCGATATCACCCGCTTTGAGATTCACAACGAGCACGGCGACATCGCTGTGAACAGCCAGGGGAGCGGCATGTGGGTGATCGAAGCGCCCGCGAATCTGAAGGGCAAGAATGCGCCGTCTTCGATGTTGTTCGATCCGCTCAACGCGCTGCGTTCCGATAAGATCATCGACCATCCTCCCGCGAGCATCGCTTCAAAGACCGCCAAGCCCGCGATTGAAGTGAAGCTTACTTACAAGGACAAGAAGATCGTCACCGTGCGTCTCACGCAGCCTGAAAATGACGTTGTTTACGCTCAGGTGAGCGGCGATCCGGCCGTCTACACGTTGAAGAAACCCGATTACGACCCATTGAATTACGAAGCTTCGTCTCTCGCGCAATAAGGCCAGCGTACTGACGGGTACCGGAATCGCCACATATCTCGGGGGTTAACCTCGAAATTGCTACTTGCGCGAGAGCGGTAAATTTGTGATAGTCGCAGGGATTTCGAGGGATTCGCGTGAAGAAGAAACCCGCCCCAAAGATAAGCCGCGTCAAGAAAGACCGTCGGCGCAAGCACAAGCACTGGCAGGTAACCGTCTACTACCACGACGGTGAGAAATTCGCCCGTGTCTACATCGACCGGGAGCGCGCCGAGCGCTTTGCCGAAAGGCAAAAGAAATCCCCCGTCGTCAAGTCTTCCCGCATCATGGAAGTCGACTAGGTTCCCGCGGTCTCTGCGGCTAAGGTTCTTACAGAGAATCTATTTGGAATACCCCATGGCCGGGGGAGGAACGTAGTCCTCGCCGTACTTGTTCTTGTGCGCCAGCGTGAAATCCGGGTTGTTGGGCACTTGGATTGTCCCCAGCCTTCGCCCAGAATCGGAAATTGTCACGGGGCGGTCCAGGTCCTTCAGATCATCCCCTAGACTTCGCTCGTACCACACGTGCATTTCATACCGTCCATCCGGCACCTTAGAAATTGTCGCGTTTCCTGCCCGGTCCGACAATGCGAAGTAGGGGCTGTCGACGGCCACGATGATGGCGCTCATTTCCTCGTGGATGTTGCAGAACAGGAAGCTCACGCCCGCACGATCGAAACGGATCGAGCGGCTGGATCCCGCCTCGTATAGCCCCAGATCGAATCGCTTTCCGTTGAACAGCGAAAACACGTTGTGAAAGAAGGGGTCTTTATTCGGAAACTGAACCGTGGTGCCGGCCTGAACCACCAGCACATGCGGCTCAAATGCCTTATTGCGCTGCACCAGTTGGGGAATGCCGGCCGCGGCTGTCGGGAGGGCGGCAGGGCGGTCAAGCGGCGACAGCCATAGCACCACATTCGACGCATCGCCGGAGGCGGAGCCCGAGTTGACTTTTTGGTTGCCGCTACGCTTGACGATTTGAAATTGCGCGGTGACCGGAGGAGCTTGCGCCCAGCACGAGATTGCGCCGCAAATATATAGCCCGGCGAACAACGCGCCGATTCGCGGGAAGCTCCGATCTGCGAAGATTTTCATCAGAAGAGATATCCCAGGCTGAAGTTGATGTGATTCGCGGTATAGGCATCGTCATTGACCACGTAGGTTTTCAGCCGCCGGTATTCCACCGACATCATCACGTCCGACCGCATTCGATATATGATGTTTACGAACGGGCTTACGTTTTTCGACAGCGAAAGCCCATAATACGAATCGCTGGAGGGAAACCGGCGAAGTTCTGACGCGAACGGGTTGTCGTCTCCCAGCGCGCCGTTGATCTCGAACTTAGGCGCGGGCTTGAACTTCAACTGCACCCAGCCTCCCATCGAGTCCAGTCCTTGAATCACCGCTGGGCTGAACAAGGGGCCGGCAAGCAAAACGTCCTGGCCAACGCCGCCTCCCAAGCCACCGAGAGCGCTCCCTCGATAGAACTGTCCCGTAAAGCCAAAGTATTTTCCGAGAGGCATAGTCAGATCAGCCGTGGTGGCCCAGCCGTTTACGTGGCGGCCGAATCCCCAGTACTGCCGCCCGTAATATCCTCCCGTTCCCAGTGTCATATCCTGGCCGAATACCCGCTCGCTCCAGGCGACGCGCCCTGCGTAAGCGGGCTGACCGGATTCCTCGCCCCACGATGGGTAGCGCTCATACTGGGAATAGGGCAAGTCCCCCGAAAGCGAATCGAGGATCCCGGCTTGCAGCAGCAGGCTGGAGTTTTCCGAGAAATGGATGCGATGTTCCACGCGCACCTGCGGAGTCCATGCCCAGAGATTTCCCGCGTAGGAAAGAGCGGGTACCGCAAACGACGCAAGCGATGTGGGAGCAAGAGGCGAGAAAAACAGGAAATCCTGTCCCGCGATCACGGACGTGTTGGCCCAGTCCATGCGGATGGTTCCGGTCCGTAGCCGCACCAGCCCGAGCACCGCGCCGTTCGGCGCAGTCGGAAATCCCCCCGCAAAATCGAATTTGATATCCGCGCTCGTGCGCGCCCCCAGCACATCGGGACCGAATGCCTCAAGCCCTATCTGCGATTGGCGCAGCGTGCCACCGAAGGTGCCCGCGGAATCCAGAGGGCCCGCCTCGAGCGCGATCTCGGGGAAATCGGCGTTATCCACCACGCCGCGATTCTCGAACGTGTTCACAAGCACGATACCGGAGATGCGCAGACGATATTTGGAACCGCTTTCGACCTTCGTCTGATCCTGATCGGTGAGCTTTGAATCGATGAGTTCCTGATTGTCCTCAAGCTGCGACACTCGCTGCTCCAGGGTTTCATTTTGAGTGGACGATGAGAAAGCGGCGCTGGAGCTTGGTGTCGAGCCGGGCGTTTTTTCCCGCGACGCCAGCGTCGCGTAGGGGTCGGTGATTCCGCTGGAGGCCACTGCTTCCGAAGCAGCAGCCGATGGCTTGTCGGGCGCAGCGCCCCCTTGCTCCCTCGCGCGCATCTCGTTCAGCTCGGCATTGAGCGATTGCACCTGGGTCTGGAGCTGCCGGACCGTTTCGGAAAGGGAGCGAACCACGTTCGTCAGATCGGTTGCGCTCGAATCCGAAGCCGGTGGAGCGGCGTTCTGCGCGAGCACTACTCCCGAACAGATAAAAAATGTGCATGCCGCCATGCACGCTTTGGAAATAAAGGTGCGGCAGCCTATCCCTTGCATGATTGCCTCCCGCGCTCGACCCGAGCGCCTTGCCACTTCAGGTCCGGTGAACAGACGAGCGTTCGCGGCGACCTTAGCCAACGCGGACATCCACTTCGCTCGTTTGCTCAACCTCAGCCAGCGCTTCGCGAACCTTGCCTACCAGCGACGCAATCGAAAATGGCTTTTGCAGAATGGGAAACTCGGCCACGGACTTGGCCCCGTCGCCCGCATATTCGGAGTAGCCGGTCATAAAAAGGACCTTCACGTCCGGACGCAGGGCCTTCAAGCGTGTCGTCATCTCCGACCCGCTCATCCGCGGCATCACCATGTCGGTCAGCACCAGATGAATCCTGCCGGTATGGCCGGATGCGATTTCCAGGGCTTCCAGCCCGTCTTTGGCTTCGAGCACGGTATATCCGCTGATTTTGAGAAATTCCCTGGTCAGTTCGCGCACTCCCGATTCGTCCTCGACCACCAGAATCGTTTCACTGCCGCGCGGCATGGCGGATGGCTTGGACTCCTCGTCGCCCAGCGTCACTTTTTCCGCAACGCTCGGTAGGTAGATCTCGAAAGTCGTGCCTTTCCCCATCGTACTTTCCACCCAGATAAAGCCGCCACTCTGTTTCACAACGCCGTACACCGTCGCCAGACCGAGGCCGGTTCCTTTTCCCACCTCCTTGGTGGTAAAGAACGGCTCGAAGATATGTGCCTTGGTTTCCTCGTCCATTCCGTGACCGCGGTCGGTGACCGAAAGAAGCGCGTAGTGCCCGGGAGGCATGGGCGGGCGTTTCAAAGCCTCCGCGGCGCTTAATTCGACATTCTTTGTGCAGACAGAGATTTTTCCCCCGTTGGGCATGGCGTCGCGTGAATTGACCACCAGATTCAGGATCACCTGTTCGATCTGCCCGGGATCGGCTTTCACGGGCGATAGTTTCGCCGCGGGCTGGAACGTGTATTCGATGTTCTCGCCGATCAGCCGCGGCAGCATCTTGCCCATCTCGGCGACGATCGTGTTCAAATCGAGCACACGAGGCTGCAGCACCTGCATGCGGCTGAAGGCCAGCAGTTGGCGCGTCATGGAAACGGCGCGTCCGGCGGCCTTCTGAATCTGTTCCACGCTGTGGCGGTTTGAATCCACGCCGCCGATGCGGTCGAGCAGCAGATCGCCATGCCCGCGGATGATCGTGAGCAGGTTGTTGAAGTCGTGCGCGACCCCGCCCGCCAGCCTTCCCACCGCTTCCATTTTGTGCGCCTGGCGAAGTCTGTCTTCCAGCTGTTTCTGCTCGGCTTGGGTCTTCTGCAGGCTGGTCCTCATCCGGTCAAAAGTGCCGGTCACCTCCGCTACTTCGTCGCCGCCGCTGTAAGCCAGCGGATAGCTGAAGTCGCCCCGTTCCAGGGCGCGCACTCCCGCGACCAAGCTAGCCAATGGGCGCGTGAACGTGTGCGAAATCAGAAAGACGAGCGCGCTGCCCGCAATCACGCTCAGCAATCCAAGGCCAAGCAACACGCGATTCAGCTGCGCCAAAAACTGAGTGGCCTTATCGAGCGATTTCAGAACGCTCAGAGAGACCGTCGGCTCCCCGGCCGAAGACAATCGGACGGTAGTCGCAAGGTATCGTTCATCGCCGATCCGTATTTCCCGCGGAGTTTCCGCTGACTCCGCCAGCTGAGGATGGATGTTGCCGGCCAGTTCGGATTGCTGATCGGCGTTCAGGGTACTGGCAACGATCTGTTCTCCCGCATAGAACGTCACTTCGCTAGCGGCGATATTGCTCAAGTCCCGCGCGGCCCGTTCGTTGATCTCATGGCCCACCACGAGGAATCCGAGGCTGCTATTCGCAGAGGGAGCGCCGAGATAAATGGGCTGGATCCAAACCTCGTACAGACGGCCCCCGCCAAACCACCAGTCCTTCGCCTCCTGCTTCCCGAGCGAATCGCGCAAAAGATTCTGAACGACCGTATGTTCGAGGCCGGTGCCGTTTGTCTGGAGTCCTAGCACGTCTCCGGAGCGGCCGGCCATCACGAGCAGGTCGCTTCCGCTTTGCCGCCAGACTTCGGCGGATCCGTCTTGAATCGTCGCTTCGTCGCCGGTGGTCATCAGGGCGCGAACGTTCGGAAGATTGGCCAGAAGTTCGGCGGACCGGGTGAGCGTCTCCTGCCTCTGCTTTTCGAAGCTTTCGTAGGTGCCAACCGAGTTGCGCAGGTCCTGCTGAATCCCTGTCCGCACCTGCTTCTGTACTCTGTAGCGAACGATCAGGAGCGTGGCGGTGGTAAGTCCGGCCGAAATAGCCAGAAGAGAGAGAAGAAACTTCGTTCGCAGCCGGATTGGTCCCATGCGAATCCCGCCCCCAGATTTCGCCCGCGGAAGGTATAGCTTGCTGTGAAAAACGACGAACGCCCCACCTGATTTGACTCTAGCACCGCCGTATTTGGAGCATGGAAAACGTGCCGGGAAGTGTGTCGAAAGGTATATTACAGCTCGGTACAAAAGCATCACGCCCGCGGTCGGCTCCCCTGCTTACCCCACTGCCCGCCGAAACTGATATGATCCTTGTCCTCAGGGGACTGTCGTCCCTCTGGGTAACCGGATGATCATGGATCAGCCACCCAATTCGGGGCCTGAGAATCGTTCCCCCAGCGACGCGGATTCCTCTGCTACGCAGGCGAAGACCGCACCCCGCTGGTTTCCAGATTCTTCCACGCCTGCCGCGGCGCCCCCTGTGGCTTCGTCAACCAATATCGCGAACCTCAACTCGCAGATCCTCGCCGTGCTCGGCCAGCGTTACGACATTCTCGAAGATGCCGGGCGTGGCGCCATGGGCCAGGTCTACAAGGCGCGCGATCGCGAAACCGGGGAAATCGTTGCGCTGAAGCTGATCAAACCCGAGATCGCCTCCGATCCGGCCATGCTCGAGCGGTTCAAGAGCGAGTTGCTGTTCGCTCGCAAAATCACCCACAAGAATGTTTGCCGCGTATATGAATTCAGCCGCGTCGACGGGACTGCGTACATCTCCATGGAGTTCGTCGACGGGGAAAGCCTTCGCTCCGTCCTCAAGCGCTTCGCCAGCCTGACGCCCCGGAAGGGCATCGATCTGGCCCTGCAAATGTGCGCCGGCCTGAAAGAAGCCCACGCACAGGGAATCGTCCACCGCGACTTGAAGCCTGAAAATGTGATGATCGATAGGCAAGGCAACGTGAAGCTGATGGATTTTGGCATCGCGCGTTCGATGGAGGCGATGACGCTTCTCACCGGCGCAATGGTGGGTACGCCGGCCTATATGGCTCCCGAGCAGGCCGCAGGGAAGTCCGTCGACCACCGTGCAGACATTTACGCCCTCGGTTTGATGCTGTACGAAATGTTCACTGGCGTTCAGCCTTTTCGCGCGGAAAACGCCGTTGCCCTGGCCATGAAGCACATCCAGGAATCGCCCCGCCCGCCGCGAGAAATTGAGCCCGGGATTTCCGCTCCGCTCGAAGGAGCTATATTGAAATGCTTGGAAAAGGCTCCAGATAACCGCTTTCAATCCATAGCGGAGCTCGAGAATACCCTTCGTTTCCAGCTGCTCACACCCGCCTCGGATCGAGACACCACCGTGTTCCCGGCTACTCCGAGTAACCCCACGATTGGGAATACGGTTACCACGCCACCGCTTGTTTCAAACGTGCCGCCATCGCCCAGAAAGAGCCGCGTTGGATGGGTCGCCGCTATCGTCGTGTTGGGTATCATCGCAGTGGGTGCTGGGATAATCTGGCACGCTCGGGTGAACAGGGACTCCGCTGAAGTGACCGCTCCTGCCAGCAAGGATTTGCCTTCGCCCGCGGCAAATCCGAACTCTGGTTCTGTGACGGCGGATGAGTCGGTAAAGCTCGAAACGACTGCGGCGCCCAAGCCTTCCAAGCCTGCCACGCCGCGTCCAGCGGAAGCCATCACGGATTCGTCCACGCCTGCCCATCCAGCCGCGCCGGCTTCCTCGCCTGTTCCTCCGATTGTGATCCCCACGGCTTCCACCGTTTCAGCTACCGCTGAAACAGCTCCGGTCGAAACCGCAAGGGCAACTTCGCAGGACGCTCCGGCGGCGTTCGGCGGCCCGGCAGCAAAGGGCGGAGGCGGTTATGTTTGGGTGAGCCGCTTTCCACGCGAGGTGGGAGCCCAGAACGCCGCCAAGAAAGTCGAAGACATGGGTTTGCCGGTCAGCATCATTCCCCGCCACAATCCCATAACCGATGAGGACTCCTTTGTGGTTCTCTCCGGCCCCTATTCGGCCGCAAAGATCGGCGGCATCATCGAACGGCTGAAATCGATAGGATTCGAGGGGGCCAAGCCAAACAAAGAAATTGCCGGTCACGTGAATCCATCTCATCGGGCGGTCTCCCGGCCCGCTCCCTGAGCACTCCAGCAATCTCACCGATCACATCGCACCTTCAGGTAGTGGGTCAGTTTGAAACTGACCCACTACCCACCTTCAGCCAGGCTTGCTTTCCCCAAGGAATTGGTCCTATGATTTAAAAGGGCATCTGACGTGAAGCTGGAAACAAAAACGGCGATATTCGACTCCTTCACAACGCTCGCCAAGAGCCTTCTCGCGCGATTTATTATTTGTTCCCTTCTCCTGGCCGTCGCGGGCCTCGCCACCATGGCCAAGACTGGCCAGTACTTTCCCGAGACGAGCGCCGCTCATTACGTTTCCATCTCCACCAAGATGAATGTGGCTCACGCTCCGGTGCTTTTTGCCGGAGATCACCTGCAACCTGCTGCTCTGCTCTTTACACCGCAACCGCCCATGCGCGCGATTCGGGTGGACCGGGCCGCCGCTCCGCCTCCCATCGTTCAGCTCTGTTTTATCGATTCGAAACAGCTTCGCGCTCCCCCCGCCGCACGCCCGTAACTCAACCGTTTTTCACAATCGGGAATTTCCATGTAAGGGGCCTTCGTCTCGAAGTGTTTTTTAATCCAACGCCAGGTGACTTTATGAAAGAGAAGTTATGTATGGGACAGACTGCGAGAACTCGGATGCGCCTGGATGCTTTGCCGCTCGCACTTCTGCTGCTTGCACTCTGCGGCTGCGGGTCGGGACAGAAGGTTCGCGCCGACGATCCATCGAGCGCACCGAGGGTAGCGGTTGTCAAAGCCGTTCGCCGCAGCATCTCCAATACCCTTGAAATCGCCGCGGAATTCCAACCGTTCCAGGAAATCGATGTTTACGCCAAGGTCTCCGGCTATATCCAGAAGCTTTATATCGACTGGGGAACCCACGTAACTCAAGGGCAGCTCCTCGCGGTCCTGGAAATCCCGGAACTACAGCAGCAGCTTCAACTTGATGAATCGGCCGTCCGACGCAGTGAACAAGACCTCGCGCGCTCGAACGAGGAATTAACCCGCGCGCAATCCGCTTACAATGTTGCCCACCTTACCTATACCCGCCTTGCGGACGTGCAGAAGACCCGTCCTGAACTCGTAGCGCAGGAGGAAATCGACCAGGCTCAAGGGAAAGACCTGGAAGCCAACGCAGGCGTTTCCTCCGCGAAAGATGCCGTCGCCGGAGCCGAGCAGGCCTTGATCGGATCCAAAGCGTCGCTCGAAAAGGACAAGGCCATGTATGCCTATGCGCGAATCTCCGCCCCTTTCAACGGTGTAGTCACCAAAATGGATTCTTATACCGGCTCGCTTCTTCCAGCCGGAACCTCCTCGAACAAGGGCGATCAAGCCCTCTGCCGCCTCTCGCAGAATGACCTTCTTCGGCTTGTAATTCCCCTGCCTGAACGAGCCGTCGGAGATGTCCATCTGGGTGAAACGGTTGCCGTCCACGTTTCCACGAATGACAAAACCTTCGAGGGCAAGATTGCCCGCTTCTCGGACCAGATCGATACCCAGACGCGCACGATGTATACCGAAATCGACGTCCCCAACCCCCAATACACCTTGGTCCCCGGAATGTACGCCACCGTCCGTGTTCCCCTGCACACCGTGCAAGACGTCGTGACCGTGCCGCTTCAGGCAGTGCAGAGCGTAGGGGACGGGCGAGGCACCGTGCTCGTCGTGGACGGACAGAAACGCATCGAAAGACGTGATGTCCGCCTGGGGCTTCAAAGCGCTACCGACGCCGAAATTATTTCAGGACTTGGGGAAAATGAACTCGTCGTATTTGGAGAGCAGTCGCAATTCAAAACGGGCGAGCTGGTTGCACCTCAGATCGTGCAGCCTGCTACCGCATCGGGTTCGGAATAGGAGTCTGGCATGCCTTCATTTTCCTTGAAATATCCGTATTTCATCGTTGTGATCTGTCTCTTCGTCTGTGTGTTGGGCCTTTCAGGTCTCGTTCAGATGCCGGTGGATATGTTTCCGCCGATCAACATTCCCGTAGTCATGGTGGCCACATTTTATAGTGGCATGCCGCCTCAGCAGATCGAGGCGGATATTACTGACACCTTCGAGCGGTTCTTCACCTTGGGCAGCGGTATTGACCACATGGAGTCGCGGTCCATGGCAGGCGTGAGCCTCATCAAAATTTATTTCCAGCCGGGCACTTCCGCCAATGCCGACGTTACGCAGATTTCCAATCTCGCAATGGCGGATCTGCGTCGCCTGCCGCAAGGCACCTTGCCGCCGGTTGTCATGAGTATGGACGCCTCGAACCTTCCCGTTTGCTTGCTGACTGTGGAAGGCCAGGGACTCGACGAAACTCAGTTGCACGACTACCTTCAATTTGCGATTCGCAACCAGATTGCGGGTGTTCCGGGCGCCACCGTGCCCCCTCCTTACGGCGGCAAGTATCGGCAGATCATGGTGTATGTTGACCCCCTGAAGCTCCAGGCAAATCAGCTGAGCCCCATGGATGTGGTTCGCGCCACGGATGAATCCAATCTCATCTTGCCCGCCGGGGATGTCCGCATCGGTGCCATGGATTACAACCTCTACACCAATGCCCAGGTACCGAGCCCTCAGGCGCTCAACGACATCCCTCTGAAAACCGAGGGCGATAGATCCGTATTTGTTTCTGACGTTGGCAAGGCCGTCGATGGAGCGGCCCTGCAATACAATATTGTCCGCGTCAACGGACAGCGATCCGTTTACGATCCGATTCTGAAACAGGGCGGCGACACAAACACGATTGCCGTCGTCAGTGGTATTGAAAGGGCAATCAAGGACCTGCGCGACATCCCGGCTCAGTTAAAAACGCACGTCGTTTTCGACCAGTCCCTTTTCGTCAAGCAGGCGATTTCGACGGTTCTGCGGGAGGGCGGGATCGGGTTGCTGCTCACCGCAGTCATGATCCTGATTTTTCTCGGGAGCCTTCGCGCGACCGCGGCCGTGTTCCTTTCCATTCCGCTCTCGGTGATGGCCACCGTTTTTCTGCTCCACATGGATGGCGAAACGATTAACAGCATGGTTCTCAGCGGCCTGGCTCTGGCCTTTTCCCGCTTGATAGACAACTCCGTGATCGTTCTGGAAAATATCTTCCGCCATCTCGAACTTGGCGAGTCCCCCCTCGTGGCCGCGGAGGTGGGCGCCAACGAAGTTTCGGTCGCCGTGCTGGCCATCACCATCGTTACCGTTGTGGTCTTTTTTCCGGTCACGCTGCTCTTCGGAGTCAGCAAATATCTCTTCACCGCTCTTGCGCTCGCTGTTGTGATTTCGCTGTTCGCCTCCTATTTTGTTGCGGTGTCGGTTGTGCCGCTCTACTGCGCAAAGATGCTTCGCGAGCTGGCCCATAACGTGGAAGATCAGCCGTCCCACGCGTCGGCTGGATCCTGGGCGGGAAAATTCCACGGCTGGTTTAACGCTCGCTTCGAACGCATGCTCGGCGCGTACGACCGCTTGATTCAAAAAGTCCTGGATCGCCCAAAAGAGTTTACCTTCGCCTTTATCGGCGTGTTTCTGTTGGCCTTCGCGTTCTATCCATTGATCGGAGTTTCGTTTTTTCCACGCACGGACGCGGGCCAGTTCATCATTAACGTGAAGGCGCCCACTGGCACTCGATTAGAGATCACCGAAGCCTATGTGGAAAAGGTGGAAGCCATCGTTCGCGATGTCATTCGTCCGGGTGACCTCAATGCCGTCGTATCGAATATTGGATTGACTCCCGATCTCTCCGCTTTGACCACTCCCAACTCCGGCATGCACACTGCCTTCATTCAGGTCGGTCTCAACGAAGAACACAAGGTCGGCAGCTTTGTCTACATGAACGAAGTTCGAAAGCGGGTTTCTGCCCAGCTGCCGGAGTTGCGAACGTACTTCCAATCGGGCGGACTCGTGGACTCCGTGCTCAACCAGGGAATGCCGGCGCCCATCGATGTGCAGGTGAGCGGGAGTGACTTGGAAGCCGCCGACGCCCTGGCTCTGGATTTGTCGCGCCAGATCAAAGCTCTGCCCGGAGTATCGGATGTTTACATTCCGCAGGATATGGACTATCCCGCTTTACAAGTGAACGTCAATCGCGAGCGAGCCAGCCAGCTCGGCCTTAGTCCCAGGGAAGTTGTTGGCAACCTGATTACAGCGCTCACTTCCGATGCGATGATTGCGCCTAGCTACTGGGTCGACCCGAAGAGCGGCAACAATTATTTCGTCACCGTGCAGTATCCGGAAAATCAGGTGAAGACCCTCGAAGATCTGAAGACGATGCCATTGCGCGCCCCGGCCCTGAAGCTTCCTACCTACTTAAATCAGGTCGCTGATGTCACCCCAACCGTAAGTCCCACCGAAGTAGACCACTATCAACTGCAGCGCACAATTGACGTATATGTCGCGCCCGCTGCCGAGGACCTTGGCCGGCCTTCGAAGGAAATCGCGAAGATCGTCGCCGCCGAGCGCCTGCCGCCGAACATTCGCGTGAACATTCGCGGTTTGATCGCCACCATGAACTCCTCGTTCCGGAGCTTTGGTTTTGGATTGCTCTTGTCGGTTCTATTGGTTTACCTCGTTCTGGTCGCCCAGTTCGCGTCCTTCATCGACCCTTTTTTGATCGTACTCGCCGTTCCCACCGGCCTCATCGGGGTGATCCTCACGCTGGCTTTCACCGACACCACACTCAATATTCAATCGCTCATGGGAATCGTGATGCTCACGGGTATGGTGGTCTCCAACAGCATTTTGATCGTCGATTTTGCAAATCGCCTCCGTTTGGAAGGCCGCGACGTTCGCAGCGCGGTGGCCCACTCGTGCCGGTTACGCTTACGTCCCATCTTGATGACGTCGCTTGCCTCCATCGTCGGCCTTCTGCCTATGGCGCTGAAACTGGAATCGGGGAGCGAGGCTTACGCTCCTCTCGCACGGGTGATCATCGGCGGCCTCACCGTATCCGTTGTCCTTACAATTTTTGTGGTTCCCGCCGCATATCTTTTGATCTACCAGCGCCGCGCGGAGTTCCAGGCGCCCGCTGTCACGGAGGAAGCCCGATGAGGATCCGAATTCGACTTTTCGCGCTCGTGGTTTTCACCACCATTGTCTCAGGGGCCGCCGCCGGACAAGCAATTCAAACGTTGAGTCTCCGTGAAGCCGAGCAAATCGCGATTCAGAATCACCCTCAGATCCAGGCAGCCGCGAATTTGGCCGCGGCCGCCCAGGCGCAAGTGACGCAAGCCCGCTCGGCATATTACCCAACCGTCTACGGCAGCCTAACCGGAGTGGACGGGGAGCATAACAGCCGCATCGCGGCCGGCGGTCTGAATAACCCGATCATCTATGAGCGCTATTCAAACGGCCTCACTGTCAGCCAGCTCCTCACCGATTTCGGCCGCACCCACGAACTCGTCAGGAGCTCGGATCAGCGCGCGCAGGCCCAGCAGGAAAACGTCGTTACCACGCGAGCTGGCGTTATTCTGCAGGTTGACGGGGCCTTTTACGCGGTATTGCGCGCTCAAGCCGTTCTCACGGTCGCGGATCAAACCGTCCAGTCGCGCCAGCTCGTTTCTGACCAGATCACCGAGTTGGCGAAGAACAAGATCAAGTCCGGTTTGGATGTCAGCTTCGCCAACGTGGATCTCGCCCAATCGCAGCTGCTGCAAATTCAGGCGCGAGACGATCTGCAGTCTTCTTACGCTCAGCTTTCGGAAGCCCTCGGCTATTCGGATCAGCGGACCTTTCAATTGGCCGATGAGTCTCTTCCCCCTCCGCCACCTGCCGACGTCGCTCCGCTGATCCAGCAGGCCCTCAGAGACCGCCCGGAAATGATTGGCCAGCGCCTGGACGTCCAGTCAGCGCAGAACTATGCCACGGCGGAGCGTGATCTGCGTTTTCCCACCATTTCCGCCCTGGGCGTCGCGGGACTTACGCCGTACGCTGAATTTCCCCTGGGTCCGCGATACGCCGCTGCTGGATTCAACGTCAACATTCCGATCTTCAACGGTCACTTGTATTCGGCGTTGGAGTCGGAGGCTGCTGCTCGTGCCCGCGCCGAGAATCAATACCTGCGCGCCTTGCAGGACCGTATCGTCCGCGACGTTCAGATGGCTTGGCTGAACGCCAACTCGGCTTTTCAGCGCCTTTCGGTCACTGACAAACTCCTCGCCGAAGCAAGTGACGCACTCGATCTCGCGCAGTCGCGCTATAAATTGGGTCTCAGCTCCATCGTGGAACTCAGTCAGGCTCAGCTTAATCTGACACAGGCACAGATTGAGCAAGCCTCCGCCAAATACGATTACGAAGCGCAAACCTCCGCCCTCAATTTCCAACTCGGGGCTTTGCGATAGACCGAATCTCGTCCGCGGCACGCATTGAGGCTGAGCTCCGCCCTCCTAAAGAAGAATCACCCTGGGACGATACACAGTAGGAATACGTCCGGCGGAATTCCCGGCCGCGAGAACAGCGTCACGCCATCCTCGCGGCGGAGCAACTCCGCCCCGTCAAACAGATCAGTTTCAAAAGTGAACGGAATGCCCGCAAACGACAGCGACATCGTCAGCGAATTCCTGGCCGAGAGTTACGAAAACCTCGACCGGCTCGACCGCGAACTCGTCAGCCTCGAAAAGGATCCCCAGAACCGCGACTCCCTGGCCGGCGTTTTCCGCACCATCCACACGATCAAAGGCACCTGCGGATTTCTTGGTTTCGGAAAGCTCGAAAAAGTGGCCCACGCCGGCGAGAACCTGCTCAGCCTTCTCCGCGATGGCCGCCTGAACCTGACCCCGGAAATCACCACCGTTCTGCTGGGGATGGTGGATGCCATCCGCCAGATCCTTGCCGAAATAAAAACGACGGGCCTTGAGGGCGATGCCGATTATTCCGGCCTGTTGGAGCGCCTGAAGCTGCTGCAATCGTCCGGGGCAAAGCCGGATGCGCCACCCGCGTCGCCCAGCGCTGCGCCCCCGCCCCCTGTGGCCCCTCCGATTATTGAAGCGAAGGAAGTCGAAAAAGCAGTCATTCAGCCTGCTGCCAAATCCGAAGCGCCGCCCGCCGCAACCGGCACGGCGTCCTCCGAAACGATCCGCGTAGGCGTGAACCTTCTCGACAACCTGATGACCCTGGTCGGCGAGCTGGTTCTCGCGCGCAACCAGCTTCTCCAATATTCGAACCTTGTCGAAAACGCCAGCCTCCAGGCCGTGTCCCAGCGACTGAACCTCATCGCCACCGAGCTGCAGGGCGAAGTGATGAAGACGCGCATGCAGCCCATCGGCAACATCTGGAACCAGTTCCCGCGCACCGTGCGCGACGTGGCCCTCGGCTGCGGCAAGGAAGTGGCCATCGAAATGGAAGGCAAGGAGACCGAGCTCGACAAGACCATCATCGAGGCGATCAAGGATCCGCTCACCCATCTCGTGCGCAACGCGGTCGATCACGGGATTGAATTGCCGGAAGTGCGCGTCAAGGCCGGGAAGCCGAGAACGGGTCGGCTCTTGTTGCGCGCGTTTCATCAGGGTGGGCAGGTCAACATTGAAATCAGCGACGATGGCGGCGGGTTGAATCGCGATCGCATCAAGCAGAAGGCCGTCGAACGCGGGCTTCTAAGCCCTGACCAGGCCGCGCGTATGGCCGACCGCGAAACCTACAACCTCATTTTCTTGCCCGGATTCTCGACCGCCGAGAAGGTTACCAACGTCTCCGGTCGCGGCGTCGGCATGGATGTCGTCAAGACCAACGTCGAAAAGATTGGCGGCACCGTCGACGTGCAATCGACGCCCGGGCACGGCAGCACCGTTCGCGTGAAGATTCCGCTGACGCTGGCGATTATCCCCGCCTTGGTGGTCACCTGCGCCGGGGACCGTTACGCCATTCCGCAGGTGAGCCTGCTGGAGCTGGTGCGCCTGGAAGCCGAGCAGGCCAAAACGAAAATCGAGCTCGTGCATGGCGCGCCGGTTTACCGCCTTCGAGAGCGCCTCTTGCCTCTCGCCTACCTGCGGCACGAACTGGACGTGAAGCCGAAAGACGGGGCGGAAGCCGCCGGTGCCATCAATATCGTCGTCTTGCAGGCGGACGGCCGCCCGTTCGGCCTGATCGTCGACACGATCAATGACACGGAAGAAATCGTCGTGAAGCCCCTGAGCAAACAGATCAAGGGCATCAAGACGTTTGCCGGCGCCAGCATCATGGGAGATGGTAGCGTTGCCCTGATTCTGGACGTGCTGGGCGTCGCTCAGCGCGCCAACATCATTGGCGAAACGCACGACCGAGAGCTGGAAGAGGCCGTAACTGGAACCGGGCCACAGGTCAGCCAGAAGAGTTCCTTCCTGCTGTTCACCGGCCCGGACGAAGCGCACATGGCCGTGCCCCTCGACACGCTCGCGCGACTCGAAGAAATCCCCGCCTCGCAGGTGGAAAGATCGGGCACGCGATGGGTCGCACAATATCGCGGCCAGATTCTTCCGCTCGTCAACCTGGCTTTCGCTCTCGAGGAGCGGCGCAGCCGCCGCCGGCACAAGAAGTTCTTTGCCGCGGGGGCGGAGAACGCCCGCCTTCAGATTCTCGTCTGCAACTACAAGGGACAGCGCGTCGGCGTCATGGTCGAGCAGATCGTTGACATCGTCGAAGATAGCGCTGAAGTCAGGTATCCCGCGAGCCGCGCGGGCGTGTTGTATTCAGCCGTCGTTCAGGGACAAGTCACCGAGCTGATCGATATACCCGCCATCCTCGAAGGCAGCGGCATCGAGGCCTTCCAGGACGAACGCGCGGCGGAGGTCATCCAGTAAGTAAGCTCATGGCCCAAAAACTCCAATTCTGCACCTTTTACCTCGACGGCCTGCTCTTCGGCGTGAAGCTCACCGACGTTCAGGAAGTCATTCGCTTTTTGGAGGTGACGCGCGTCCCGCTCTCCTCGGGAGTAGTCAGCGGCCTCATCAACCTGCGCGGCCAGATCGTTACCGCCATCGACTTGCGCAAGCGCCTCGACATTGCGCCGCGTCCCGGCGAGGCCCAGCCCATGAACGTAGTGGTCCGCAGCGAAAATTGCGCCGTGAGTCTGCTGGTCGATCAGATTGGAGATGTGGTCGAAGTCGAGGAAGACTCGTTTGAGCCGCCGCCGGAAACCCTGCGCGGCATGGTCCGCACGGTAATTCTCGGCGTCCACAAACTCGACGACCGCCTCCTGCACGTGCTCGACACCGAAAAAGCCTGCCAGGTGGCGGAGACCAGCGAAGTCGCGGCGATACAAACTTAGCTGTTGAGCAAACAGCATTCAGGTTCATGGGAAGCTAGCATGGCTCCTCTGCGCATACTCGTTGTCGATGACTCGGTCGTCATCCGCAAAATCCTATCGGAAACTTTATCCTCGGACCCGGATATTGAGGTTGTCGCGACGGCCGGCGACGGGCGCATAGGCCTGTCGAAGATCGCCCAGCTTCATCCCGACCTGCTGACCCTCGACGTCGAGATGCCTGTTATGGATGGCCTCCAGACTCTCGCCGAGGTCCGCAAACTCTACCCCAGCCTCCCGGTGATCATGTTCAGCACCCTCACCGAACGAGGCGCGTCCTCCACACTCGACGCGCTCTCCCTGGGCGCATCCGACTACGTGACCAAGCCCAGCAATACCGGCAGCATGGCGGTCGCTGTCGAACGGATCAAGGCCGACCTGATCCCCAAAATCAAGGCGCTCTGCACGCGGCCTGCGGCAAGGCCCGCGGTGAAACCGCCGCCGCGCATTGTTCCCAGAATGCGACCCACGATCCCGCGCCCCATCGAGATTGTGGCCATTGGCACCTCCACAGGCGGCCCCAACGCGCTTGCCGAAGTTGTTCCGGGATTCGCGAAAGACTTTCCCGTTCCGATTGTCGCCGTCCAGCACATGCCGCCCCTGTTTACCAAGATGCTTGCCGATCGGCTCGCAAGCCGCTCCCGCATTCCCGTCGAAGAAGGTGCCGCCGACGTCCCGCTCGCACCCGGCCACGCGTGGATCGCGCCCGGCAACTTCCACATGACCGTCAAACGCTCGGGCCTGAGTGCGCGACTCAGCCTGAATCAGGATCCCCCTGAGAACTCATGCCGCCCGGCCGTCGACGTTCTCTTCCGGTCGGTGGCTTCCATGTATGGCGCCAGCGCTCTCGCGATTGTCATGACCGGAATGGGAGCGGACGGAGTGATTGGTTCCCAGAAAATTCGCGAAGCCGGAGGCCACGTAATCATCCAGGACGAAGCCTCTTCGGTCGTTTGGGGGATGCCAGGCCTCGTGTATGCGGCGGGGCAGGCTGACGGCGTGTTCCCGCTGAATCAACTCGCAGCCGAAATCACGCGCCGCGTGACAGAGAGCCGCGCTTCGGGTTCAGCCCGCCGCGCTGCCGACCACGTCACACTCTAGCCGCCGTCAATGTCGCCGGTACACATGGAGAGCTCTCACTTCGCTTTAGCCAGGCAAACGCTTAACTGCCTACAGTAAACTGACCGCTGAACTACTGTCTTCCGTGCATTCTTACTTTACGGTAGCCAGGCCTACACTCTCTGTGTTGCTTACGGTGAAGCGCCAACCGCCACGGCGCCTCGCCTTCCTCGGAAAGGTGTTGAGGTGCCGCCCCTTAAGATACTCGTCGCCGACGATCACGATCTGGTTCGCCGCGGAGTGAGAACTCTGCTGGAGATGCGTCCTGGGTGGGAGGTATGTGCCGAGGCGCGCAACGGAAATGAAGCCGTCCTCAAATGCCAGGAATTCAAGCCCCATATCGCCATCCTCGATTTCAACATGCCGGAACTCAACGGGCTGGAAGCGGCCAAGCGCATCCTGAAGCTGTCGCTGCAGATAGAAACGCTGATCTTCACGGTAGACCATTCCAACCAGCTGATTCGGGATCTACTGAGTGCCGGCGTGCGCGGCTACATTCTCAAGAGCGATTCCGACCGCGACCTGATTGCGGCCGTCGAGGCGCTGGAGAATCACCGGCCGTTCTTCGCAATCTGCGCAACGGAATTAATGCTGAATTCCAAAAAGACCCACAGTGACTTTTCTCCATCGGCCTACAATTGGGAGGAACCGTTGACGGCGCGCGAACTGCAACTGCTGCAACTGATCGCCGAAGGCAAAAACAGCCGGGAAGCCGCTTCCACGCTAGGTATTAGTACGAAGACTGCCGACACCCACCGCGCGAACCTCATGCGCAAACTGCAAATTCACTCCGTCACCGAACTTGTCCGCTACGCGCTGCGGAACCACATCGTCGCGCCGTAGGATTCATTCCCGCCGCTAACTACTTGCCGAGAATCAGATTCGCGATGGTTTGCAGCTGCATGTTGGACGTGCCCTCGTAGATTTTCCCGATCTTTGAATCGCGCCAGTATTTCTCCACCGGATAATCTTTTGTGAAGCCGTAGCCTCCAAAGATTTCGATCGCTTGGGATGCCACGCGCTCGGCCACCTGTGAGGAAAAGTACTTAGCCATCGCTGCTTCTTTTACGAACGGCGCTCCGGCGTCTTTCAGACGCGCGGCGTTGTACGTAAGATTACGGGCCGCCTCGACTTCGAGGGCCATCTCCGCGAGTTGAAAGCGCACGGCCTGATAGTCTGCGATCGGCTTGCCGAACTGCTTGCGCTCCTGTGCGTAGGCGATTGCGTGATCGAGAGCGCCTCGCGCCAGTCCGCACATTTGCGCGCCGATGCCGATGCGGCCTTCATTCAGTGTTTCGATGGCGATCTTGTAGCCCTTGCCGACCTCGCCCACGACATTCTGTTTGGGAACTCTGCAATCCTCAAGCAACAGTTCGCAGGTGGAAGAGGCGCGGATGCCGAGCTTGTCCTCTTTTCTGCCTACCTTGAAACCCGGCGCATCCGCTTCGATCAGAAACGCCGTGATGCCGCGATAACCCGCTTCGGGATTGGCATTTGCGAATAGGAGGAAAAGGCCTGCCTCCTTGGCGTTGGTGATCCACAATTTGCGTCCGTTCAGGACGAAATGTTCGCCGCGATCTTCCGCCCGGGTGGCCAGGGCGAAGGCGTCGCTGCCGGAGCCGGCCTCCGAAAGCGCGTAGGCGCCGACGGTGTCTTTCGAAAGGCGCGGGAGATAGCGCGTCTTTTGCTCGGCGCTGCCCCAGCGGATGATGGCGTTGGTCACCAGCGTGTTCTGAACGTCGACAATTACGCCGGCGGACGAATCCACGGCGGACAATTCCTCGATTGCCAGGATGGTCTGGAAAAACGTTCCGCCCGATCCGCCATACTCCTCCGGCACGGCAATCGACATCAGTCCAAGCCCGAAGAATTCCTCGATCAGCTCGTGGCGGAATTCACCCTTTTCGTCCATCTGCCGCACGTGGGGCTTGATCGTCTGCTGGGCGAAGGCGCGGACGGTATCCCGGAACATCTGCTCCTCTTCGGAGAGCATTGTGAGGGCTGGCGGAACCTTGCCCGCGGTGGCAACGCTGTCAGGCATGACCGGTGACGCCTCCGGTACTAAAAATCGTGAAAGCGGGCCGATGTGAGGGCGCGAAATGCGCTGCGCATGGTGTGCACAAGAGTGTCGAGTGGGCTGCATCGCTCTTGATTGTTTTCAATAATTTAGCCTGCGTTTCGTTCGTCTCAGTGTGTCGAGTGGTCGCGGCGGACTTTCGGCCTAAAATGCGAACGAAAAGCGAAATATTGCAGGCTGATTTCGCCGCTGCGGTGCCTAGCGATATTTGTTTAGTGACGCGCCACCTGTTCTCCATATTTTTCATACCTTCGGCACCGTAGCGCGGAATCAAGCGGGTTTCAAGCGGTTGTTCGCGTGGATGAAAGCCCGAGGACCATTCAAAATGGCGACGCTCGACTTTGTGGGCAGGAGGAATAGGCTAAGAATCGGACGAATCGGACTAGCAGCTCGGCTTTGTTTGAGCCTAATCTGGGGATGAGAGGGACCAGTTGGGAGGGTGAAGAATGCAGAAGCGCAAACTGGGGAAAAGCAATTTGGAAGTATCGGCTATGGGGCTGGGCTGCATGGGAATGAGCTTTTCGTATGGGCCGCCCAAAGATAAGGAGGAGATGACCAAGCTTCTTCATGCTGCCGTGGAGCGCGGCATTACATTTTTTGATACGGCCGAGGTGTATGGCCCGTTTTTGAATGAGGAACTGGTGGGCGAGGCGCTGGCTCCGTTCCACGGCAAAGTGGCAATCGCGACGAAGTTCGGGTTCGATCTGAGCGGCAGCGACAATCGGCCGGGAGTATTGCGCGTGAACAGCCGGCCCGAGCAGATCAAGCGGGCCGTGGAAGGATCGCTCAAGCGGCTTCGGGTGGAGAGCATCGATCTGCTTTATCAGCACCGGGTTGACCCTGACGTACCTATCGAGGATGTTGCGGGCACGGTGAAGGAACTCATTCAGTCCGGCAAGGTGAAGCACTTCGGGCTTTCCGAAGCGGGGGTGCAGACGATCCGACGCGCGCATGCCGTCCAGCCGGTGACCGCGCTGCAGAGCGAATACTCGCTGTGGTGGAGGAAGCCGGAGCAGGAAGTGATACCCACGCTCGAAGAACTTGGGATTGGATTTGTGCCTTACAGCCCACTCGGGAAGGGCTTCCTCACCGGCAAGATCGGCGAGGACGCGAAATTCGACAGCTCCGATTTTCGCAGCACGCTGCCTCGCTTCACGCCGGAAGCTCTCAAGGCGAATCAGGCACTGATCGATTTGCTTGGCAGGATTGCGAAGCGCAAGAAGGCGACTCCCGCTCAGATCGCACTCGCCTGGTTGCTCGCGCAGAAACCGTGGATGGTTCCAATCCCCGGCACGACGAAGCTGGATCGTCTCGAAGAGAACATTGGAGCGGTGTCGATCGAATTGACGCCCGAAGACCTGCGGGAGATCGATGCAGCGGCGGCGAACATTCAGGTGGAGGGGGCCCGGTACCCGGAACGGCTGGAGAAAATGACCGGGCTCTAAGCGGACCCACGCTGTCCACTATCGCCCCTGTGTCTGCTGCTACTTACCGTATGTGGCTTGCAGCGAGGCTTTGCCGAGGCTGTTCATGTAGATCATGAAGCCGACCATGGCGCCGCTGGCTTCGGGGTCGAGATCGAGGCGCTCGGTTTTGAGCGCGTGTACCGTGAAGATGTAGCGGTGCGGCGCCCCTGGTGGGGGAGCGGCGCCGCCGTAACCTGGGGTGCCGAAATCTGTGCGCGTCTGCATGGTGCCGGGGGGCAGATTCGAACCGCTGCCACTGCCTGCCGGGAGTTCTTTTGCTGTGGCAGGGACGTTGATTACCAGCCAGTGCCACCATCCCGAGCCGGTGGGCGCGTCGGGGTCATACATGGTGACTACAAAGCTTTTGGTGCCTTCGGGCGCTCCGTCCCAGGCGAGGTGGGGAGAGCGGTTGCCTCCGGTGTAGCCCATCCCATTGAAGACCTGGGCTTCGGGAAGCCGGTCTCCCTCTTTGAGATCGTTGCTCCAGAGCCGGAAAGCCATATGGAATTGCCCCCTTGAAATCATGACGAGTTACTGCGCCAAGAAATGGAAGTGTACAGCACACGGGCACGCTCTCAAATCGCGATTCCAGGGTATTCAGGGGCATGCAGCGCATGTAACGCGAGGGGTTAGGAGTTCGTCCTATTAGTTCGAGATGGTGGGTGGCGGTATGCCCTGCGCGGACGTACTCGCTTCGGTTTGCGTTTGTGGAACCGAGACTCTCGGCGACCGATAATAACCTAGCTATTATCGGCGACTTAGCTGCGGCGCGTTTGCGCTGGCGATGTGCGAGAATGAGGGTGGCGCGCCCCTGAGATTCGCCCCGCGCTCGATCGAAAACCTTTAAACCGAACTGTGATATGTCCGGGGTGAATTGGCCGTAAGTGCCCCGGAACCGGAGGATCAGTAATGCCCCGAGGTCGACAGCCCCTTTCGTGCGTATTCCTACTCATTATCTCTGTCGTATTGGGTCTGAGTGGGTGCCGGACGGATTCGCAAAATCCGCAGGCTGCCGGAACGCCTCCCACGGTGCAGGTGGCCGCGGTGCAGCGGCGGGATGTCGCCTTAACCAGCGAATGGATCGCCACGATGGACGGCTACGTGAACGCACAGATCCAATCGCACGTTTCAGGCTATTTGATCCGCCAGGATTACCGGGAAGGATCGATCGTTTCCAAGGGGCAGTTGTTGTTTGAGATCGATCCGCGCCCGTTTCAGGCCACGCTTGACCAGACCCAGGGACAGTTGGCGCAGGCCGAGGCGCAGGTGATACAAGCGCAGGCTCAACTGGCGAAAGCCTCGCAGGATGTGGCGCGCGATACTCCACTGGCAGACGCGAAGGCCATTGCGCAAAGCCAACTGGATGACGACCTGCAAGCCAAGGCCGGGGCTGCGGCTGCGGTAACGGCGGCGCAGTCTGGAGTGGCGGCGGCGAAGGCGGCGGTGGAGCAGGCTCAGCTGAATCTTTCGTTTACGAGAATCACGTCGATGGTAGACGGAGTGGCGGGAATCGCGCAGGCGCAGATCGGGGATCTGGTGGCGACGACGACGGTGCTGACGTCGGTGTCGCAGGTGAATCCCATAAAGGTATATTTCCCGATCAGCGAGCAGGATTACTTACGGGCACAGAAAATCCACGCTACGGGAGCCGGGAGGCAGGCGTTGCCTCTGGACGGAGTGCCGCTGACGTTGGTTCTTGCGGATGGCAGTATTTATCCGCATCCCGGCAAGGTGTTGTGGACCGACCGGCAGGTGGATCCCAGCACGGGAACCATTCGCGTGGCGGCCGGCTTTTCGAATCCCAACAGCATTCTGCGTCCGGGAGAATACGGACGGGTGCGTGCTGTTACGGATATGCGCCACGACGCGCTGCTGATTCCTCAAGCGGCGGTGACCGAACTTCAGGGCACCTTCCAGGCTAGTGTGGTCGGCAGCGACAACCGCGTTACAATCCGCAACCTGCAGATGGGATCACAGGTGGGGTCCGACTGGGTGGTCAACCAAGGGCTTTCTCCGACCGAGCGTGTGGTGGTTGGCGGCTTGCAATACGCGCGCCAGGGCGCGGTGGTTCATCCCGAGTTGGTCCCGGCTGCCTCCGAGCGACGCTGAGCCATGGCAAAGTTTTTCGTTAGCCGGCCTATCGTTGCGATCGTAATCGCCATCATCACCGTGCTGGCCGGGCTGGTGGTGATCCGCGGGCTTCCGGAAGCGCAATTTCCCGACATCGTGCCGCCGCAGGTGATCGTTTCCACCACCTATCCTGGAGCGGATGCGCAAACCGTCGAGCAGTCGGTGGCGACGCCGCTCGAGCAGCAGATGAACGGCGTCGACAACATGCTGTACATGCAGTCGACCAACGGGAACGACAACTCGATGTCGCTGACCGTGACGTTCGATGTCGACACCGATGTGAACACCGATGAAGTCAACGTGCAGAACCGCGTGGCGCAGGCCGCGCCGAATCTGCCGCCCGACGTGAATCAGTTCGGCACGACGATCCGAAAATCCACCGGGCTGCCGCTGATCGCTTTCGGGCTGTACTCGCCGAACCACACTCACGACTCTCTCTTTCTTGCGAACTACGCGAACATAAACATCAACGATCAATTGCTGCGCATTCCCGGCGCGGGACAAGTGCTGCTCTTTGGCGCCACCGATTACTCGATGCGCGTGTGGTTCAAGCCGCAGGTGCTGGCCAAATTGGGGATGACGGTCGCCGACCTGGTGTCGGCCTTGAACCAGCAAAATACCGTGAATCCGGCGGGGCAGCTTTCGGGGAATCCCGCGCCGCCGGGAACGGCGATGACCTATACCGTCCGCACCCAGGGACGCCTGGTGACGGCGGAGCAGTTCGGGCAGATCGTGGTGCGCGCGAATCCTGATGGATCGGTAGTGCGGCTGCAGGATGTCGCGCGCATCGAATTAGGGGCGCTCAGCTACAACGAGACCTCGCGCTTTGACGGGGAGCCGGCCTGCATCGTCGCCGTATTTTTGACACCGGGCGCAAACGCGGTCGCCGTTGCCGACGCCACCCGCAAAACGATGGATCAGCTGCAGAAGAGGTTTCCGCCCGATCTGACTTACACAGTGGGGCTCGATACGACGCTGCCCGTGACCGAGGGCATCCACGAAATACTGGTGACGCTGCTGATCGCGCTGACGCTAGTGATTCTCGTTGTTTACATCTTCCTGCAAAATTGGCGCGCCACGTTGATTCCCATGATTGCGGTGCCGGTTTCGCTGATCGGCACTTTTGCGTTCTTTCCAGCGCTGGGATTTTCGATCAACACCCTGTCGCTTTTTGGCCTCGTGCTGGCGATTGGGCTGGTGGTGGATGACGCGATCGTGGTGGTGGAAGCGGTGGAGCACCACATCGAAGAGGGGATGGCGCCGCGCGAGGCCACGCTGCAAGCGATGCGCGAGGTGTCCGGCCCGGTGGTGGCGATAGCGCTGATTCTAGCGTCGGTATTTATACCGATGGCGTTCATGAGCGGAATACAGGGCCGGTTGAACAAGCAGTTCGCGGTTACGGTGGCGATTTCGGTTCTCATTTCCGCTTTCAACGCGCTCACGCTGTCGCCGGCCCTTGCCGCCATGCTGCTTCGCCCGCGCAAGGCTTCCACAGGGATTCTGGCAGGATTCTTCCGCGGCTTTAACTGGGGGTTCGGCAAGCTGCAGGACCGCTACGTGTGGATCAGCCAGGGTCTGATTCGCAAGGCCGTGGTGGCTATGGTGGTTCTCGGCTGCTTTATGCTCCTGGATGGATTTATCGGCAGGAAGCTGCCTACCAGCTTTCTGCCGGACGAGGATTACGGCTTTCTTTTTCTGAACGCGCAACTTCCGCCTGCAGCGTCGCTGGCTCGCACCGCAGCGGTCGCGGACAAGGTTCAGAACGTGCTGTCCCACACGCCGGGCGTGGCGCATTTCACGACGATTGTGGGGTACAGCTTTCTATCGCGCGTCTCGACCACCAATAATTCCTTGTTTTTTGTGTCTTTGAAGCCGTGGTCCGAGCGGCGGTCTCCCAGCCTTGACTCGAAGGCAATCCTGGCGAACATCAACAGGCAATTGACCAGGCAGATACCGGAGGCGGTGGCCTTTGCTTTTAACCCGCCTCCGATCCCGGGGCTTGGAAACGCCGGCGGCTTTTCGCTCTGGCTGCAGGACCGCTCGGGAGGTTCGGTGGAGGATCTCGACCAGGGGCTGCAGCGATTTCTCCAGGCGGCGCGCAGACGGCCGGAGTTGACTGGCGTCAATTCACAATTTTCGGCGCGGACTCCGCAGGTTTTCGCTACGGTCGATCGCGACAAGGCCCTGAAGCAGGGGGTTTCGCTGGGCGATGTTTACCAGGTGCTGCAAACTTCGCTGGGCGGACTGTACGTGAATCAATTCAACCGGTTCGGCCGGCAGTGGAAGGTGTTTCTCGAGGCGGAGGCGGAGGACCGGACGTCGGCCGCGTCGATCGATCAATATTACGTGCGCGACCGCGCCAATACCATGGTGCCGCTCTCGACGCTGGTCTCGACGAAGCCTATCAATGGTCCCGACTATACCAACCGCTTCAATCTTTTCCGCGCGGCGCAAATCATCGGCTCTGCCGCCCCTGGATACAGCTCGGGGCAGGCCCAGGCGGCGCTGGAGGAAGTGGCGCGGGAAACGCTGCCGGCCACGATGGGCTACGATTGGGCGGACCTCTCGTACCAAGAGAACAAGGCCAGCGGCACGGCGGGACCTATTTTCGCGCTGTCACTGCTGGTGGTGTTCCTGATTCTGGCGGCGCTTTATGAAAGCTGGAGCCTGCCGTTTTCGGTGCTGCTCTCGGTGCCGATCGCGATTTTCGGCGCTTTCGCGGGGCTGTACCTGCGGCGCTTCGATCTCGATATTTATGCGCAGATCGGGTTGGTGATGCTGATCGGGCTGGCGGCGAAGAACGCGATTCTGATCGTGGAGTTCGCGCGCGACGAGATGGCCAAGGGGCGCGATGTGGTGTCCGCGGCGCTGGAGGGGGCCAAGCTGCGCTTGCGTCCCATTTTGATGACGTCGTTCGCTTTTATTTTGGGTTGCATACCGCTCGCGGTGGCTTCGGGATCGGGCGCCGTGGGGCGCGAGATTCTTGGGACGGTGGTTGTTGCAGGAATGCTGGCGGCTACGCTGCTGGCGATTTTCGTGATTCCGGTATTGTTTGTGCTGTTTGAGCGCATCGCGCTGAGAATGCATGAAGCTCGGCCCAGCGGAATGGACCTGAGGAGCCTGCCAACTCCGGACGACGCAGAGAGGGGCGACGACTGATGCGGCGGCTGATGCGGTGGGCGGCTTCCCGAATGATGCTTGGTGCTTTTGGGACACTCCTGCTGGCCGGATGCGCGGTGGGGCCCAATTACAGGCGTCCGGCGGTTGTGACTCCGCAGACGTATCGCGGCGCGCCGGCCGGGACGGAGGCAACAGCCTCCAGCGGGGGCGCCGCGGCTTCGTTCGGCGCAGAGAAATGGTGGGACGTATTCCAGGACGCGCAACTTCAGTCGCTGATCCGCACGGCGCTGCAGCAGAATTACGACGTGCGCATTGCCGCCAGCCGGATTCTGCAGGCGCAGGCCCAGTTGGGCATCACACGAAGCAACGAGTTTCCGTCGGCTGCGGCGATCGCCATCGGCAATGGCAGCCGGAACGCCAAGTCGAAATTCTTTAACGCGTACGACAACAGCTATACCGAGCTGGGGCTGGGGTTCCAGTGGAACCTCGACTTCTGGGGGAAGTATCGGCGCGCCACGGAAGCGGCTCGCGATCAACTGCTTGCGAATGAGTGGGCGCGGAAGGCGGTGATCGATTCGATGGTGGCGAACGTCGCGTCGGCGTATTTCACGCTGCGCGAGCTCGATCTTCAGATCGATATTTCGCGGCGCACGCTGGCGTCCGATCAGGATTCGCTGCGGCTGACGCAACTGCTGGTGGACCATGGCCGAACGTCGCTGCTCGATGTGCGCCAGGCCGAACAGCTGGTCTTCAACGCCTCGGGCGAGATTCCTTTCATCGAGAAGCAGATCGATCAACAGGAAAACCTGATCAGCATTTTGCTGGGGGAAAATCCCGGCGGCGTGGCGCGAGGCATGGAATTAACGGCCCAGCCACACCCGCCCGAGGTTCCGGCGGGGCTGCCCTCGTCGCTGCTGGACCGCCGGCCAGATATTCGCGAGTCGGAAGCGCAATTGATGTCGATGAACGCGCAGATCGGTGTGGCGAAGGCGGCGTATTTCCCGGCCATCACTCTTACGGGCGTAGGCGGGGTCCAGAGCATCGCGCTATCGCAGCTGTTCACGGGGCCGGCGGGATTGTGGTCCTTCACGGGACAGCTTACGCAGCCGCTTTACGCCGGCGGGAGCCTGCGCGGCGGCGTGAAGCTGGCCGAGGCTCAGCGCGAGCAAGCCGCGCTTACGTACCAGCAGACGATCCAACAGGCCTTTCGCGAGGTGTCTAACGCGCTGATCGCCTATGCCAAGGATCAGGAATTCCGCAAGCAGCAGCAGCTGCTCACCCGCTCGGCTGAAGATGCCAGCCGTCTATCTGATCTGCGCTATCGGGGCGGCGCTTCGAGCTACCTCGAAGTGATCGACGCCGATACGCGCTACTACTCCGCTGAACTCACGCTGGCCCAGGCCCAATTGAACGAAATGCTCGACTACGTGGAGCTTTATCGCGCTTTGGGCGGGGGATGGCAGCAGTAGGCGCGGAAGCCCGTGCGCCGTTCCTTGAATTAATCTCCCTGCAATTGGATCGCGTTTGGCTGCAGCACAGGGCGCTCGATTGTGCCTGCCGGTTGCTGAAGGGCACGTTTCTTCTTTAATCCGCTGAGCCAGGTGCGCGCGGGGACTTCCACGTATCGCTGCACAGCCCGGGAGGCTAGCACGAGCAGCGGGACGAACAGTCCCAATTGCCACAAGGTCGCAACGCCGGTCTGCGCGGGGGCGCCGCGAAGAGAATTCGTAATTTCCTGCCAGTAACACCACAGGGGCGCCTGCAGAATATAGACTGCGTAGCTGGCCTCTCCCAGTTTGCTCAACAATGGGCTGCCTACTGCCCGAGTGATCCATCCCCGCCTGCGGGTGAAGAACAGGATTACCACCGCCAATAGCGGCGCGATTCCGCCCGTCACGAAGACGTCAGCCCATTTGAGCGGCCACGCCAGGGCACATAGAATCAGGGCAACGAAAGCTGCTGTCGAGAGTGCGTTGGCCGTGCGTTCCGGCACCTTCCGCCAATCCGCGACCATCCGGCTGGCGCAAATGCCCATCACGAATAAAGGCAGCCACAGGAGCGGATTGTTGGTTACGTAAAGCCGCCAGGTGTCGCCGGGAATCCAGCGGGCTACGTACGCAACTGCGAGGCTCGACGGAATCAGCCACGCCAACAGCATGATGAAAATAGAATTTTGGCGGCGGACGGTGGACAGACGATAGCCAATAAGCGGGAACATCAAATACATGAAGGCTTCTACCGACAAGGACCAGCTGGGACCGTTCCAGGCCTGCGCCAATGGCGTCCACGATTGCAGCATGAGACAGGAAAGAATCGCGCTGAGGACGAAGGTGTGACGGCCCGTGTTTCCCGGCGATGGATTGACAACGTATCTTTGCAGGGCGATCGGCAGAAATAGAAGGAAAGCCAATAAATACGCGGGATAGAGCCGGGCAAACCTGGCCCAGTAAAAGTCGGACGCCTGCACGCGAGAACCGTTGAGATGTCGGTGGGCCAATACGAAACCTGAAAGAATGAAAAAGAAGCCGACCGCCGCGGGTCCTTCCCCGATCAGGTTCTTTAGAATTTCCGGCAGCCGCGCATACCCGCCGACGCGGGGTGCGTAATGGAAGATGACGACGGCGAGCGCTGCGAGGAACCGCAGGCCATTCAGCGCCGTGAACGTCTCGGATTTCCGCACCACCGCTCCTCTAAGAAACGTGAACCAGCGGCAGAACGCCGCTACGATCGACGCCGGATATCGCTGAAGACGACAGTTGCAATGATAGCCGAGGTCGGTGGTGGAAACGCCGGCAAATCGCTTCGCTTGGTTGCCGCCACTGGCGATTGTTTTGAGGCGACCTCGCTCGTTGAATCTGCCGGTTTGCTCGCTGCATTTGCTCGTTTCATTTGCTCGTTTGTGGTGACCAACGCAGAATGCTGAGATGGGTCAAACGTTCGATGTGCTGGTCATTGGCGCCGGGGCCGCGGGGCTGATGTGCGCGGCAGAGGCTGGGAAGCGCGGACGCCGCGTGGCCGTCATCGAGCATGCGGACCGGCCCGGCAAGAAAATACTGATCTCCGGCGGCGGGCGCTGCAATTTCACGAACATCCATTGCGGGCCCGAACATTTCATCTCGGCCAACCCGCACTTTGCGAAGTCGGCGCTGGCCCGGTATACGCCTTCGGATTTCATCGCCCTGGTGGAAAAGCATCGCATCCCCTATCACGAGAAAACCCTCGGACAGCTCTTTTGCGACCGTGCGGCTACAGACATTACCGACATGCTCGAAGCGGAATGCCGGGCGGGCGGGGTAAAGGTGTTTCTCAACAGTAGAATTCGCGAGGTGCGGCAGGCCGCGGGCTTTATTGCTTGCACGGAAAGTCCCAACGGCCCGGGTGAGTTCCAGGCTCCGGCGCTCGTGGTGGCGACGGGCGGGCTTTCCATTCCGAAGATGGGCGCCACCGCTTTCGGCTACGATCTGGCGCGGCAATTCGGCCTGAAGATAGAGCCGACCAGGCCGGCGCTCACGCCGCTGCTTCTCGATTCAAGAGACCGGGCGCGCTATTGCGATCTGGCGGGAGTGTCGGCGGAGGTGATCGTAGCGACCGGCCGCCAGTCCTTTCGCGAGAAGATGCTCGTCACACACAGGGGCTTGAGCGGGCCGGCGATCCTGCAGATTTCATCGTATTGGAAGAAGAGCCAGCCCATCGAAATTGATTTGGCTCCCGGTTTTGAAGTGGCAGGGGCGCTTCGGGAAGGGGATGTGAGAAACATGGCGGGAGCTCGCTCTGTGTTTCAGCGGTTTTTGCCGAAGCGATTGGCAACGCGCTGGCTCGATCTGCATGCGTCATCCGACTGGTCGAACCAGGGGCTGGCGGAACTCGAGAGCCAAGCCCATGAATGGAAGCTTACCCCGGCGGGTACCGAGGGCTATGAAAAAGCCGAGGTGACGGCTGGCGGTGTGGACACCGATGAACTCTCCAGCAAGACGATGGAGAGCAGGAAGGTGAAGGGTTTGTTCTTCGTGGGCGAGGTGGTCGATGTGACGGGGCATCTTGGCGGCCACAATTTCCAGTGGGCCTGGGCCTCCGCTGTAGCCGCCGGACGAACATTATGACGAATCGTGATGACGAAAACCTTACAGGTTCTATGCGACGTTGACCGGCCGTCAGCAGCGAAAGGTTTACCCTGTCGTGGCCGCTTGGGACTTCTCCAGCTTTACCTTAGCGATAATCGTGGTTCCTGTTCCGGACATAGATTCCACGAATAGCTCTCCTCCAAACATCCGGAGACGCTCTCGCATGGTGGATAACCCGATCCCTTGGTGAGAAGCCGAGGGATCAAAACCCACACCCACGTCTCTGACCTTCAGAACGATCGCGTCGTCAACGTGGGTCAGCTCGACGAAAACCTCGGGAGTATGACTATGCTTGACCACATTATTCAGCGCTTCCTGTGCGACGCGGAAAACACAGAGCTTCAGGTCAGATGGCGAGTTCGCAGGCAACTCCTCGGCGTGAAAGGTTATTGGGATGTTTTGCTGCCTGGAGATTTTCTTGCAAAGACTTCGTAGAGCGGCATCCAAACCCAGATATTCAAGTTTTGAGGAGTGCAGATCATGGGAAAGATTCTGGATATCGGTTGCAAGCGCTTTGGCCCTCCCGTGCAGTTCCCACGCGAGCAGACTTTGGTTGTTTCGTCCGGTCTCAGCAAGAGAGGAATGGAGTTCCTCCAGTTCCATTACAAACAGGGATAGGCGCTGGCCGATGTCGTCATGAAGCTCCCGGCCGATGCGCCGCCGCTCCTCCTCCTGCACCTCGATAAGACGGCTCGCCAGGTGTTGGAGCTTTTCTTCTGACGCTTTTTTCTCCGTGATGTCCTCCACTACGGCGACTACCAGCGGAGATGAACCGGCGGCATCCTTCATCAGAGAAATACGGAGCCGGCCCCAGATCAGCGTGCCGTCTTTTCGAAAGAAGCGTTTGTCCAGACGATAGTTGTCTATCGAACCCTGTCGTAATTGCTCAAAAAGAGCCCAATCCTTCGCGGCATCCTCGGGGGGAGAGAACTCAACGCAGTGCTTGGTTCGCATTTCCGCTTCGGTGAATCCGAGCATGGAGCAAAGAGCCGGATTCGCGAACAAGGGCCGCCCCTCCAGGTCTTCCACCGCGATCCCGATAGCAGCCGCATGAAAAAGACTCTGGAACAGCCGCTCGCCGTCAGGCCGCGCATGTTGCCCTTGCTGGTTTTCCACTCGAGGGACTCCGCTGAAGTCTAGTACTACTCTAGAGCAGGGACGTAAGTTTACACCCTCCGGTTTCAATCAAGGCGGGAAAAAGCTATCCCGGTACGACCGGGTAGCAACAGCGATAGCCACATTTCCGGCCTTTAGAGTACCGATCAAGGAAGGGGGGTACATCCCGGTTATGAATGTAGAGAGTGTGTCAACAGCATGCCGGCGACAAAACGAACGCGGCGGTTCACAAGAACCGGATCGGAATGAAACCTGATGGCGGGGATGAGCTTGCGCTCCAGGGGTATCAGAAAAGCTATAGCCTTTTATTATGCCGCTGACAAGTTGTTTACCCGCAGAACCGCGTCGATCGCAGGCAGCAGGTCATTCGAGGCGCGTGTCTTATGAACGCAACCCTGAGCCCCCGTGCTCAAAGCGACCTGCACCACATCCTGGGAATTGTCCGCGCTCAGGAAGACGATCCTGGAGTTGGGAGAGAGTTGTCGTATCCGGCGGGCGGCTTCGATTCCATTCAGTCCTGGGAGACCGATATCTAGCAGAATCAAGTCCGGCCTGAGCTCCTCGGCCTTCTGAACGGCTTCCAATCCATCCGACACTTCGCAGACGACTTGCCACTCTGGATGTACTTGAAGCAGCTGACTGATTTTGCGCCGCCAGTGTTCGTAATCATCTACTACGAGGATGCGAATTGCCGGCAACGGGCGCTCCCTTCGTTTTGGTTACGGGGTTTGGAAGGTATAACAACGCCTGGTTAATTCACAAGCCCGGATTTAATTTTCCCTGTGGAATCCCTGTGGAATCCCTGTGGAAAAAGACCACGTACAGATTAGCCTGGGGCAGGTTTCAAGGGTGGACAAGGCTGGCCTGTTATGCATACGGCGGCATGAAGAAATCATTGGTGGAAAGAAAGGAAACAATGGGCGAAAGCCCGGGTATGCACCGTTCCGGGAATATTCACTTCAAGGTACCTGCCGCTTTTCGTCGTGGTGCTGTTTGGGCCGCTCGGGAACGTGCTGGTGGGGAAGGGCATGAAGAGCGTGGGCGCGCTCAACAGCTGGGCTCCTGCGGCGCTGCTGACGTTTTTCGTGGCTTACATGGTGGTGCTTTCGTGGGCGGACTACAGCTTCGTGCAGCCGGCCTCGGCCGTTTCCTGCGGCGTGGTCACGCTGCTGAGCTTTTTTCTGCTGCACGAGGCGGTGACGCCGTTGCAGTGGTTTGGGGTGAGCAGCATCAGTTGCGGGGCCCTGATCGTCTGAAACACCGCGCCACGAACCACGAAGCGCAATTGATAGCAAAAGACGGCTTTTGTTTCGTGTTATACTGCGCGCGACTACGGGGAATACGCTTGATTCAAAAGGATTAAACTGAAAGACCGTCCCGGGGGTTATTTCGATTCGTCTCGAGGGCTGGTGTCGCAGCGGCCAAATTCCTGTAACTCGCTTGCGAGGCAACAGGATTCGTTCATGACCGTTTTTGAGGTGCGAGGATATTGAAGGCCATCGATACAGTTTTCCTTGGGATTGCCGCAATCCCAGCCATTTACTACTTCCTGGTTCTCTACAGCACTGCGCGATTTTTCTCCGCGGCCCGGAACGAAAGCCTTCGCAATACGGATTTCACTCCCCCGGTAAGCTGCCTGAAACCTATTCGCGGCCTCGACGTGGAGGCTTACGAAAATTACGCGAGTTTTTGCCGCCAGGATTATCCCGACTACGAGATCCTGTTTTGCGTGGACGAGGACGACCCGGCCGTTCCCGTTCTGAAGAAGCTGGTAAGCGATTTTCCGGAGCGGCAGATTCGCCTGCTCTACGGCTCGGGGCGCGATGCCATCAACGATAAGGTGGCCAGACTCGTACGTCTCGTGGACGAGGCGCGCCACGACATGCTGGTGATCACCGACGGCGATGTGCGAGTGCGGCCCGACTATCTGCGCAGCGTGATCGGCCCGTTCCGCGATCCCAAGGTGGGCGCGGCGACTTGCTTCTATGTTTCCACGAAGGAAACCACTTTTGTGGAGAAGATGCAGTCGATCGGAATGGTGTCGGATTTCTTTGCCGGAGTGATGGTGGCGTGGCAACTGGACGGCGTCAAATTCACGCTGGGGCAGACGATTGTGGTGACCCGGCGCAGCCTCGCCAGCTTTGGCGGCTACCAGATGATCGAAACGCGCCCCGCGGACGATCTGCTGGTGGGGCGGCTGATCGCCGAGCAGGGATACGAAGTGAAGCTGCTGCCGCAGACCGTGGAAGCGGTGGCCGACTTCGAGTCCCTCCGCGATTTGCTCTACAAGCGCGTGCGCTGGATGACGGTGATGCGCGGTATGCGTCCCTGGGGGCATCTGGGGCTTATTTTTACGTGGGGACTGCCGTGGGCGCTGCTGGCAGTGGCGATTCATCCAACGGCGGCCGTGGCAGCGGCGTACCTAGGAATCTACCTCCTGCTGCGCGTCGCAATGACCTGGATGATCGGCGTTCGGGGATTGAAGGATTCAGGCGTCTGGAAAAAAATGCCGCTGATTCCGCTTTGGGACGCGACGGCTTTCCTGATCTGGCTGGCCAGCTTCGGGCGTAAGACCATCCGCTGGAAGGGAATCGATTACCACATACGAGGGGGAATGCTCGTCCCGGTAATCACTGGTACCGCGCAGAACGCTTCCGATTAATTTAATTTACGCAGATCCGCTGCAGCTACGCAGCATTTGTTCCCGCCGTCTTTCAAAATCACTGCCGAAATTGTCCGGTTAATTAATCATCCGAGGCGCGATCCACGAACGTGCGTGGAGTGAAAGGAGCGATCGACGGAGAGGCGCTGGCCGCGGCTGCCGACGTGAGACGGCGCCGCTGGTTGGTGGACTTTCTCCAGTCGACCTGGGGCATGAATAGCGAGGTATCGATGCGGTCGCGGTATTCGATGGCGATGTTCACGAGCGAATCGAGCAGGGAATCGGACAACAGGTGCGGTTGCAGGCCCAGATCGATCAGCTTGGAATGCTTGGCGTTGTAATAATGCGCTTCGGCTTCCACGCGGGGGTCGGGCAGATGCTCGATTTCGACGCTGAGTCCCAATTTGGCGGCAGCGGCCTGCACCATCTGGGCCAGCTCGAGTACGGAAAACTGCTCGGTGAACTGGTTGTAGACACGACACTCGCCCGGGGCCGCGGGATGCATACAGGCAAGTTCGACGCAGCGGACGGTGTCGCGAATATCGAGGAAACCGCGCGTCTGGCCGCCCTTGCCGTAGACCGTCAGCGGATGGCCGGCGGCCGCTTCCACGCAGAAGCGATTGAGCGCGGTGCCGAAGACTTCGTCGTAGTCGAAGCGATTGATGAGCGCTTCGTCGAGTTCAGACTCGTCGGTGACGGTGCCGTAGACGACGCCCTGGTTCAGGTCGGTGGCGCGAAGCTTCCAGGCTTTGCAGGCGAACAGTATGTTGTGGCTGTCATGCACCTTTGACAGGTGGTAGAAGGAGCCGGGCTGCTTGGGGTAGGGCAGCACGTCCTTGCGGCCATTGTGCTCGATGGTGATGTAGCCTTCTTCGATGTCGATATTGGGCGTGCCGTATTCGCCCATCGTGCCCAGCTTAATCAGGTGACAATCGGGGCGCAGTTCGCGAAGCGCGAACAGAAGGTTCAGCGTACCGACGACGTTGTTCACCTGGGTGAACGAGGCGTGGCGCCGGTCGATCATGGAATAGGGAGCGGAACGCTGCTCCGCGAAGTGAATCACGGCGTCAGGCTCGAAATCGGAGATGGTGGAGGCGAGAAATTCGTAGTCGGTTACGTCGCCGACATACAGCTCGATGGTCTTGCCGGTGTGCTGGTGCCAGGCGCGCAGCCTGTCTGGAAGCGGAAGGATAGGGGTGAGCGTCTGGACGCCGAGCTCATAGTCCCACTGCCGCCGGGCGAAACTGTCGACGATGGACACAGAATGTCCTTTTTTGGACAGATAAAGCGCCGTTGCCCAACCGCAGTAGCCGTCGCCGCCCAGTACGGCAATCTTCATGTCGCCTCCCTAAGAGATTTAGATGGCCCGAGTTAGCAAACGGGTACATCAGTGTAAGTAATGATTTAACCCAAAAACCGGGAAAAGTTCCAAAGAGTTTTATGTGCTTTTATTACTACAGTGATCGTATCGGCAATCGGCGTGGCTTCTTTTGAAATTACCCACGGATTGTAGCCCTCTTCTATCGGTGGCACATTGTTTTCAACCACCGCTGGTCGCCAAGGGATGGTTGGTGAGCACGGCTTTTCCGCCACTGGAGGCTACCGTGGTGAGATTCGATGGTCCGAGCAGGGCGTCGAAGTGAGGGAGCTGCTCGTGGTCCGCGACGAGGTAGTACCGGGTGGGCTCAAGCCACAAGTTCTTCAATTGCGAGTCGTCGATAAAGACGGAAGGGGCGCCGGGCGCATTGGACCCATATTCGAGGTTGAAGTAGCGCCCGTTCAGGAGCAGGGCGTTCCGGTTGGTGTAAAAGATGGTGGAGGAGAAGGTGTAGTACTGGTCGCCCATAATCAGATTGCCGGGCGGCGATTTCAGGATGGCGTCCGCCAAGGGGCGTGAGGAAAGAAAGGGGTCGAAAGTGACCATCGCGAGGCGCGCCGCGTGAAAAAACAGGACCATCATAAGGGCGATCGCCAAGGCTGCGCGCCGGCCTTCGGCGAACATCGTCCCCAGGCAGCCAATCAGAAACGCAATTCCCGCGACAAGCAACGGAACCCGCAGATAGGCAAACGAAGCCAGCGTGAGGTCGAGCATATGCCCGAGCGCAAGAGTGTAAACATCGGGATGAGAGCTTAAAGCCGAAGAAATGTCCCCGGGCGTAAGCTCGTTGCGAACCAGGTAGACCAGCGCAAAGCAGGCAATCGCAGCGAGAGCCGCAATGCCAGACAAGGCGCGCGTACCCCAGCGAACCCAGCTGCCACCCATCGCGATGGCCGAGCCCAGCAGGAGCGCGAGGGCGGGATATAAGGGCATCGAATAGTATTCCTGGGTGGTCGAAAAGGTGAAAAAGACGAGCACGAATCCCGCCCAGCAAAGGGCCAGAAGGCGTGTGCGCCCGGCGCGGTCCACTGGCTTGAAAGAGAGACGCGCGACGGCGGGGAAGTAAACGCTCCAGGGAAACAGCCAGACGAGATGCAGCGTCCAGAAAAGGAAGCGCGGAACGGTGTTGTAATCGCGCGGGTAGCGCAGATTCAGGAATCGCAGCAACTGCTCGTTGATGAAGAAAAACCAGAGAAAGCCGTGGTACTGGTTGGGTCCGCTGTGAAGCGTGAACGAGAAATAGGGAGGATTGCGAAGGGTAGCCAGGATGTGCCAGGGCGCCGCGATCAGGAGCGCAATCAACGAGCCGCTGAAGGGGCGCAGGCGCTTCCACGTGCGGAGGGAAAAGAGCTGGTGCGTGAGGGCCAGGTACACGAGACCGGCGCCCACCGGAAACACCACCGAGACCAGGCTTTTCAGCAGCAGGCCCAGGCCGAGGCTGGCGGCGAGAATAGCGGCCCAGAAACGCGGGTGAGGCTCGTCTTCGTCGAGCGCCCGAAGAAACGCCCACATCGCGAGGGCGATGCTGAAGGTGAGCATCACATCGGGGATCAATATCCGGGTGAACAGGAAAAGCCCGACACAAGTGGCGATGCAGAGTCCTGCGTAGAGCCCCGCCCTTTTTCCGAAAGCCCAGGCAGCGAAGGCCGCCGTGAGCCACGCGAGCGCGATCGAGGAAAGGGCAATAGGGATGCGCGCCGACCAATCATGGACGCCGAAAATCCTGTAGGAACCGGCCATCGCCCAGTAGACGAAGGGGGCTTTCTCAAAATAATCGACGCCGTCGAGGCGCGCGGTTACCCAGTCGCCGGAGGTGAGCATGTTCCGCGCGATCTGCGCCTGCACGGAATCCACATCGTCCATCAGCGACGGTGGAGAAACGATGCACCCTAAATAGATCGCGCTGGCAACGAGAAGAACGGCTAGGTAGACGTCAGAACGCTTTCCGCCAGCGGCCCCAACTGAGCAGCCCGGGGCGCTGTTTGAATCCGCCATCGTTTCATCCACAGGAATAGGACCAATAACCCCCAAAGGTGATAACCGAGATTTTCGCGCCGGTTAAGATGCCGGTTCACGGCGGCTTCGATCCCGCTCTGCCTGAAAAATTGCGAGTGCTCCGATCCTACGCTACCGAGCGTGTCCAGCAAAAGGGCGCGCAGCGGCCCTCGCAGCCATTCGTGCGCGGGAATATCGAACCCCACTTTGCTGCGCCGGATCACCGAGCGCGGCAGTTTCGATGCCATCAAATTTTTGAGAATGAATTTCTGGCGCGCGCCCCGTATTTTGAACGATGACGGCAAGGTGGCGGCAAACTCCACGATGCGATGATCGAGGAACGGCGGGCGCACTTCGACGGCGTGGGCCATGCTCATGCGGTCGACCTTGCTCAGGATGTCGTCGGGGAGGAAATATTTCTGGTCGAACCAGAGATAGGGCGCCACATCGTCGCCGGCCGAAGATGCCTGCCTCAATTCCGCGAGGATATTGTTGAGCGAGGCCGGGAGTGGCGCGTTCACGAGGGCGCGCTTGCCAGTGTCCGAAAAAGTGCCGTTCCAATACACATGGGCGCGCTCGGGAGCCATCGAGGAGCCTTCGAGAAAGCGCCGCACCTTATATTCGAAGCTGATCTTTTCGTCCGAGACAGGCAGGAGCCGGGTGGAGGCGAGCGCCAGGCGCAGCGCCGGGGAAGGTAGGCGCCGGGCGGTCTTTGCCAGCACGTTGGCGCGATAGGTTAGATAGCCGCCGAAAAGTTCGTCCGCTCCCTCGCCGCTCAAGGTTACTGTGACCTTCGTCTTGCTCATCTTTGAGAGGAACCAGACGGGCAGAGCGCCGGCGTCGGCGTTGGGTTCATCGGCGTACTGCGAGAATTCCTCGACAGCATCCTGCAGATTTACGTCCGGATTGAGGTCGAACTGTTCGTGGTCGGTGTCGTACTGCGAAGCGACTTCGCGAATATAGCTGCTCTCGTCAAAAGTCCGGCCGCGAAACGAGATCGAGAGCGTCTTCAATTTCGAGGGTGAGGCGTTCGCGGCGTAATGCAGCACCGTGGATGAATCCACTCCGCCGCTAAGCCAGACGCCGAGGGGAACGTCGGAGAGCAAATGCTCGCGCACGGACTTCTGCAGGAGCGAGTCGAGCTCTTCCTGGGCGGATTCGAGGGTCCGGTTGCCTGCGCGCGGTTCCGGCAGCGTCCAATAGGATTCTGTGCGAATTCTGCCGTCCTGCCATTCGAGAAAATGTCCCGGAGGAAGCTTTTCGATTCCTTCGACCATCGTGAAAGGGCAGGGCACGTAATTCAGCGCGAGATAACAATCTAAAGACGCAGGGTCCAGACGGCGGTCGAACTCCGGGTGAACGAAGATGGTCTTGAGTTCCGAGCCGAACAGGAGATCTTCGCCGCGCCGCGCAATGTAAAGCGGCTTGATGCCCATGCGGTCGCGCGCAAGCACCAGGCGCTTTTTCGACGCGGTCCAGATGGCGATTGCGAACATCCCGCGAAGCCGGGAAAAGCAGGCGGTGTCCCATTCTAGAAAGCTATGCAGTACGGTCTCGGTGTCCGTACGCGAGTGGAAGCGGTGGCCGCGCGCTTCCAGTTCCGCGCGCACTTCGAGATGGTTGTAAATCTCGCCGTTGAAGACGATGACGGAATCGCGATCCGGGGAGAAAATCGGCTGATCGCCGGTATCGAGGTCGATGATTTTCAGGCGAGTGGCGCCGAGCGAGACGAGGTCTCCCTCGAACACACCCTGCTGGTCGGGGCCGCGATGGACGATGGAGGCGACGGCGCTTTGGATGCGGCCGGGGCCGGGCGCCCAGTTTTTACGCGTGAAGCCTGCAATTCCGCACAATTTCGGTAACCCCTTACGCTGAGACCGCGGCTGCGAACGCCTTCCGGGACGCCTGCGAATTACACCATCAGGAAGGGCTTGTGCTACTCGTAACGCAAAGATTCAACAGGCTGAAGGCTGGCGGCCTTCTTCGCCGGAAGGTATCCAAAAAGTACGCCTGTGGCGCAGGATACTATAAAGGCCGCCGCCACCGAAAGCCACGAAATCGGGATGACGATACCTCCGGGCACAGGCAGGAACTGCACGAGCGCTTCGATCGCAAACGGGATGGCCACGGCAATGGCGATGCCGATCAACGCTCCGACGCCGCTGATCAGGACCGCCTCGATCAGAAACTGGTACAGAATTTCCTTCCGCTGCGCGCCGATTGCCTTGCGAATTCCGATCTCGCGCGTTCTCTCGGTCACCGTCACCAGCATGATATTCATGATGCCGATTCCGCTGATCACGAGGGCCAGCATGGCGATCAGGAGGAGCACCACGGTCAATGCGACGGAGATGCTGCGGGCGGTCTGGAGAATGGACGTGAGGTTCTGAACGTTGTAATTCGCCTCCGGACGATGGCGGCTCTGCAGGATGCGCGTGACGTCCTGGGTGACCTCGGGAACGTCCTCGGGACGATCCGCTTGCGCGTACAGGGTGACGATGTAGTTGTCGCCTGCGTAGTATTTGATCAAGGGGAAGGGGACGAGTACGGAATCGTCGCGGATTTCCGATTGACCGAAGGTGCCGACGCGTTCGCGGAAGGTGCCAATCACGGTGAAACTCAGCTCGCCCACATGGATTTCCTGGCCGACAGGGTTATCGGTGGGGAGAGCGATTTGCGCGAGGTGCTCGGAGACGACGCAAACCTTGCTGACGGTGGAGAAATCCGCATCGTCGAAATAGCGCCCGCGCAAGATCACCAGTTTGCGAATCTGCTGAAAGCCCTGGGTGACGCCGATGAGCTTCACGGGCCAGACTTTTCGGGCGGCGACGACGGTCATAGGAATGTCGTTGGTGCCGGAAACGTGGGTGACTTGCGGAACCCCTTGCTCGATGGCGTTGAGATCGCCGACGGAGATCTGGTCGGCGAGACTGACGTTTTGAGAAGTGTTGGACTGCTCGAGCCAGGCGTAAACGATGTTGGAGCCGACCGCCTCGATCTGGTCGCCGATGTAACGCTTTCCGGCCAGCGCCACGGTGACCACCAGCACGATGCACGCGCTGCCAATAATTACGCCGAGCATGGTGAGCGTCGCGCGCAGCTTATTGGCGCGCAGGGCTTCGATCGCCAGGTTAGAAGTTTCGCTCCAGTTCATGCACCGGCCCGGATGGCAGACACAACCTTACCGTATTGGGATTCGATAGAACAAGGATGGGTGGCCTGCGCCAGCGACGAACCGGACACGGGATCGGGTGCGTGGAATCGGACGACCTACAGGCGGTTCCGCTTCGAAAAGCTGCCGGCGTCCGGATCGAGATCGTCTTCCGGAACCTCGGTGGAGAGTTCGCCTTGGTCAGGGTCGGCGGCGTTTTCGACCGCGCTTACGAGTTCGGCTTCGTAGTCCTGGCCTTCCTCGACGAGTTCTTCGACACTTTCGGAATCGGCGCTCTCGACATCGGAGAGTCCCTCGATATCGCCGGACTGGCCGCCCGAGCCTGCGCCCGGACCCTTGATCATCGGGAGCGCTTCATTGGGACTGCTCGAAGCGCGGCGCGGTTTCCGCGCTGCTGTTTTCTTAGGAGCGGCTTTCTTCGGAGCAGCTTTCTTCGATACGGGCTTTTTGGCCAGCGCGGACTTCTTAGGCTTCGCCACTTTCTTTGGAGCCGGCTTCGATTTGACCGCTTTCTTCTTTAGTGCCGGCTTTTTCGATTTCGCTACCGATTTTTTCTTCGTGGTCGACTTTTTCTTTTTAGGCATGGAAGAAGTGTATCACCCGCAATTTACACAACTCAACGGCGGCCGGAGAGTTTCATGGCCGGCCGCCGGGCTGTATCGATCTCTCCAGACTAGTGCAGCATCAGGTTCGGAAACACTTTGTTGAACAAGATCGCGATCAGGATGAGATAGGCCAGCATGATGAGCGTCCAGCCCATGTTGTGGCGGATCACCTGACCTTCGCCGCGCACCAGCTTGCTGGTGGATACGCCGACGCTGGCCGTCTGAGGCGAGATGGGTTTGCCAACCTCCGCGCCTACCGAGTTAAAGGAGGGCAACAGGAGCGGCGGCAATCCGAGAAGCCTTCCGGTCATCAGCTGGACAGGGCCGAACATCGCGTTGGTGGTGGTATTGCTGCCGGAGAGGGCCACGCCAATCCAGCCCAGAATCGGAGCGAGGATCACGAAAAAGCTCCCGATCTTCGAAAGCCCGTAAGCGAGCGAGTTGGCCATTCCCGTGAAGACGAAGATGTAAGCGAGCGCAAAGGTGAAAAATGCCACCAGCAGCGCTCCCCACATCTGCTTGAACGTCTTGGCGAAAACCGCGCCGAGCGTGCCCGACTTGGGCCGCAAGAGGGTAAAGATCACGATAAAAGACACGAGGGTCGAGGTTCCGCCGGCGAAAGGCGTGAAATTGAAGAGCGAAAGCACCGGTTTCTGGGTGATCGAGGAGATGGCCCCGATGGAGACCTTGAACCAGCTGATCGCGGGAAGATGCGACCACGGGCCGGTCCAGGAGACTACTACCGCGATCAGCACCAGGTACGGGAACCAGATGATGAACGATTCGCGCGGAGAGGTGAACATCTCGACCTCGGCGGCGGAAACGGCGGTCGGGGGAAGCGGCACGCCGCCGAATCCGCGGATGGTCTTGGGGTGCCATATCTTCACGAAGACGAAGAGAATCCAGAAGGAGACGAGCGCGCCGGAGAGGTCAGGCAGATACGGCCCCAGGTAGTGCGCGACGGGCCACTGTCCGGCGATATAAGAGAGCGAGCCGACAATCGCGAGAGGCCACGCTTCGAAGACGCCTTCCCATCCGCTGACGAGATAAATCAGCACCCACGGAGGCAGCAGCGCCAGCACCGCGACGATGTTCCCGATCGAGCCGGACAATGCCATCAGCGGGAGTCCGGTGACGGCGGCGAGGCCGAGGATGGGGGCCCCTAGAGCACCGTAGGAGACCGGCGCGTTGTTGGCGAGCGCGGCTACTCGGATCGCATCCAGATCGCCAATTCCCAGACCCACCAGGATGGGCACAACCACGGCCCACGGGTAGCCGAATCCGACGACGCCTTCCAGCAGCGCTCCGAAAGCCCAGGCCAGCATGATCGTTTGAATGCGGATATCGGCGGTGGCGTGGTGCACCATCCAGTTCTTGAAGCGCTCAAACACGCCGGTCAGCACCATGGTATTGAAGATCATCAAGCCCCAGAAAGTGATCCAGTCGATCACCCAGAAGCCCGTCAGACCGCCTAGGGTGTATGACTTGAGCATGCTCGCCAGCGGCGCGTGCCATACCAGGGCTCCCACCAGCATGGTGATAACGCCCGCGCAGATGGTGGCGAGCCATGCCGTCATGCGGAGGATCGCCAGCATGAAGAGGAGGGCGAGAAGAGGCACCAGCGAAGCGAAAACCGTAAGCCACAAATTTCCCGTCGGATTAAGAATTTGTTGGAACATTTTCTTGTTGAGTCCTCAATTGGCGATCGGATTCCGGAGCCTGGACCGAAACCATCCACGACGAAATGGCGCACACCGTTATAGCTATCCAACTGACTAAATGCAACAGATAGAATCTTTTTGAAGGGAATGCGGCGAGGAGGCGAAAGTCCGTGCGTTTTCCACAGCTACTAGTACTGGTTGGCTTACATTTTTCCCTCATCCCGGGGGAAACCTGTATTCCCCTTATAAGGTCTTTTGCGGATGATCGGAACTCCCTCACGGGATCCTGACAGGTCCTCCCGAGGGCGCCAGAAATCCTATGGATCAAACATACCTCGCGTTCTACCGGTTTTTCGGGCTTCGTGAAAATCCTTTCAATGTGAATCCGGACCCCAGCTATCTGTTCCTGAACCAACGAACCCAGAATGCGCTGGTCGATCTGAAGGGTGCCATCCAAGCCCGCAAAGGGCTGATGGTGCTCACAGGAGACGTAGGCACCGGCAAGACGACGCTGGTGAACTACCTCATCGAGTGGCTGCAGAGGCAGGGAACGCCCTCCGCCTTTATTTTCAACCCGCGGCTGCAGGTAAGCGAGCTGTTCGATTTGATGCTGGCGAGCTTTGCCATTCCTGGCGCGCACGGGAGTGCGCTTCTGCGGCTGAATCAATGGCTGCTGGAGCGCTATCGCGGCGGGAAGAATGCAGTTTTGATCATCGATGAGGCACAGGGCCTGCCGGTTCACGTCCTGGAAGAAATCCGGATGCTGCTGAACCAGGAGACGCCCCACGAAAAGCTGCTGCAAATTCTTTTGTGCGGCCAGCCGGAGCTGGAGACGGTTCTGAACCGGTTGGAGCTTCGCCAGATGCGGCAGCGGATCAGCGTGCGCTGCAGGATGACGGCGCTTAGCGGGGAAGAAACGCATGGCTACATCCAGAAGCGCCTTGACTTTGCCGGGGCGCCGCCGGCGACGATTTTTCTGCCCGAGGCGGCCGACGCGGTGCACCGGTACTCCCGTGGAATCCCGCGGGTGATGAACATGCTGTGTGAGCATGCGCTCATTCAGGCGTACCTCGAGCAGACTCGGCCTGTGGGGGCCAGAGTGATCGAAAACGTGGCGCGGCAGCTTCAACTGGATGAGGGCAGACCAGCGCAGACGATGGCTGCTCCCTTCATGGCGAGCGAGATTTCTCGTGAAACGCTGATCGAGGCGGATTCAGCACTTCCTGTTCTTACTCTGACGAGCCAGTCCGCGGCGGCGACTTCCATTTCCTGCACAACTGAGGAGGCCCTTCTCGCGGACATCGCGAACGAAGCGGAACCGGTCTGGCTCTCAGAGGCGATCGCAGCGCAGCACAACGATTCACGGCAGGGGTTGCGAATCGTCAGTTCCCCATCCAGGGCTTCGAATGTCACGGAGATATCTCGCGATAACTGGAAAACGGAAGCCGGGAGTGCGCATGCGGAAAGTGGCGGACACAAGCGCGAGTCCGGCTCGGAGACGCAGCGACGGCGGGCTGCCCCAGCGTCCCGCGCGAGAACGCGGGGAAAAGAGTACGTCGATTTGGCGGATTTGCGGGAATTCTTTGGCGGCGCGCTGCGACAAGCTTCGGCGCGCCTGCAGGAAATTACGGAGGCATTGTCCCGCTGGTCATCGTCGCGCTGGCAGTTCTCCCGCCGGTCGCTATCTCGCTGGGCAGGCGACGCGCGGGACTATCTCGCTTCGGTGCAGTGGGAAAGAAATGTGGACTCGCTGCTACGCTGGCTGCAGGAACCGATGTCCACTGTGAAGGTTCAGCGCCGCGCGCGACACTAGCGTTCCGCTAACGCTGGATGGTTGCAAACAGGAGGACGAACAGGTAGAGCCAGAGACCGTCCATGAAGTGCCAGTAGATGGACAGCGCGCCGACCGCCGTTTCCTGGCGGTTCTTGCGAGCCAGCCGCGCCGCGAACAGCACGACTCCCGCCAGCGCCAGAATCCCCACGAGCAAGTGCAGCCCGTGCGTCGCGGTGAGGAAATAAAAGAAGAAGCTGCCCGGGTTGGACGCGACGTAGAGTCCCCGCGAAACGAGTTCCCGCCATGCCACGAGTTGGCCTGCCACGAACGCGAAGCCGAGCAGGAGAGTCGCGAGCAGCCAGCGGACGCAGCGGGCCGCGTTCTGCCGGGCTGCCGCCACGCGCGCAAGCTCGATGGTCAGGCTGCTGACCAGCAGCACGGCTGTGTTGACGTAGAGAATATGAGGAAGCGCCACCGAGACCCAATCCTTCGAATGCACCCAGCGCGATTCGAGGACGTGGGTGAGGGTCGCAAACACCGACATGATGGAAAACACGGCAAACCAACTGGCCGTCCGGTAAGCCCCCAGCGGAGTGGCCCATCGCTCGGGGTCCGGCTCCGGATTGTCACGCCGGGGATCGCCAGGGTAGCCGGCATTTCCGCCGCCCGATCCGTTTCCCTTGCGATCGGAGAGCGACTTTTGTCTTTTGGGCTGCGGAGCAACAGGCGGAGGAAGCAGTGTCGTGGACATTTTCGTCGGGAAGCGCTTCCCGGGAAGGATATCAAACTCCCGGAGAAGCGTGGGTTAATTCAGCCAGCGAAATTTTAGAAAGAGAATTTGGCGGCGAGCTGGATCAGGCGGGGGGCCGCTGCGTTCACGATTTTACCGAAATTCGGATCGTTGATTTCGCCGTCCACAGCGGATACGCCGGTGGACGACGCGTAGAACTGGGCGTGATTGAAAACGTTAAAGCCCTCGACACGCATTTCGAGCGACTTGGATTCCGATATCCGCAGCGATTTCGCGAGAGTCATGTCGTAGTTGTCGATTCCGGGGCCGTAGAAAAACCGGCGACGCGCGTTGCCCAGCTGTCCAAGCGCTTCGGGGCTGAACGCCGACGTGTTGAACGCGGGGCGGCCGTTTCTGGGATTCGTGTTGATGTTCAGCGGGTTGCCGTTGTAATTCGGCGTGTCGAGCAGGTAATTGTTTACGCCGTTGCCCAGAGTTCCCAGGAGCGAATTGTCGGAATCGTCAAAGAGCGTGACGGGAAAGCCCGTCGAGAAGCGCGTAGTGCCGGAAATGGACCAGCCTTGCGTCAGCCGATCCGAGCGGTGGAAGATGCGGTCAAAAGGCAGCGCGTAGCGGTAACTGGCTACGAAGTTGTGCCGCAGATCGAAGGCGGAAATCGCACGGGTGAAACCGAGATTCAGCGGGTCGAGCTGCTCTCCGATATTCGAGCCCTGGTCGATGGACTTGCTGTAGGTGTAGCCGAGCAGGAAATTCGAGTTCTTGCCGACGTAGCGGAGGTTGGTTTCCAGCGCATTGTAATTGGAATTGGCAATCGTTTTCTGAGCCGTGTCCTCGCCGTAATTCGATCCCAATCCCGTGCGTGTGCCCTGAATCACTTTTCCGGAGGCGGTGGTATAGGTGCCGTCTTCCCCGAACGGACCGCAGGTCTGAGTGCCGGGCGCCACATTGGCGGCCTGGCTCAGGCTGAGGCAGAGTGCCTGATTGCCGGGGTTCGCTGAGACCACCGCGATCAGGTGGTGCCCCTGGTTCCCGACGTAGCTCGCCGTCCACAACAGGCTCGGCGTGATCTGCCGCTGGATAGACAGCATGTAATCTTCCGTGTAAGGAACCGAGTTTCGGTAGTACCAAAAGGGGTCCGCGCTGATGGGAATTACGTTTGCAAAATTGAAGGTCTTGTTCGGATTTGTCGCCGACACGTTGTGAGGCGGGAAGGTGAGCGGGTAGGGATTGATGTTCTTGGTGCCGTCTCCCGCGTTGGTGAAGGGAGTGGCCAGCAGCGGCTCCACGGGACTCAGGTAGTTGTATCCAAAGGGAGGGACCGCGTACATGATGCCGGCGCTGATTCCCGGAAATTCCGTATAGAAGAGCCCGTAGCTGGCGCGAATGCTGCTCTGGCCGGTGCCGCCAAAGATTTTCTTCAGCATTCCATGATCGTAATTCGGCGAATAGGCAAGCCCGATCCGCGGAGCCGGGTTGACGAGTTTGGCCGGCGAGATCGTGGGCGGAATTCCCGGATCGCCGGGGACGACGAGTCCGCCGGGCGCCCCGGGATAGAGAACCGACTGGCGGCCCGGTATGATCGTCTGCAGCTGATTGTACTTTTCCAACCACGGCAAGATGAAGTCCCAGCGCAGGCCGAAATTAAAAGTCAGGTCGCTTCTGGCATGCCAGCTGTCCTGGCCGAAGAGCCCTTCGTAGCGGTTGCGCATGTAGAACGGCTCGCCCGATGACTGCGTGAAGTTGCTGGGGACGCCGATGAGGAAGTCCGCAAAAGCGACGCCGGTTTCGCTGCCGCTGATGTTAAAAGTGCCGTTGAAGGTGGCGTTCGGGTGCTCGTTTACCTGGTCGTAATGGAACTGCGCGCCGAACTTGAGGGTGTGCGCTCCCACCACTTTGGTGACAGTGTCGCCCAGATAGAGCGTGTTGTTCTCCTGGCTTACATTGGTGATGGGCACGCCCATCACAAAAGTCGGGAAGGTGATGTTCATGACGCCCTCAAACTGGGGTGCCTGCACGACGATGCCCTGCGTTCCCGCACCGGTAAGAAATCCCTGAGACGCGAGGGTGACGCCGAGGCCGCCCTTGGGCTGGCCGATCACGTTGGTGTTGCGAAGCAGACCGATGCGGAATTCGTTCACGGTATTCGAGCCGAAAACCTTCGTGTCTCCGAGGCTGAGTAATTGCGCGCGGCCGGAGTTCAGCGCGTCAAATCCGGGGATGCTCGCGCCGCCCTGCTGGCCGGGATAGGGATCGTCGAGCCGATAGTCGTCAAAAAAATAGTAGGAGGAAATCTGGCCCCAGCGGGCGGTGTTGACGTCGACGCGGCCGGAGACTTTGTCGTCGCGCACGATTTGCGAATAGGCCGACGTGGCAAACTGGTTGGCGCTCACGTTGGGTTGTGGAATGTAAGGCAGCAAATTCACAGCCGGAGCCGACCAGGCGCGCTGGGGAATGATCGCGTTGGGGAAAACGCACTGTGAAGAAGTGGTGCAGCCGGCGGTGTAATAACTTTCGCCGGGGGAAACTGCGTATCCCAGCTTTTGCGAGAGCAGACTGGCGAGATAGCCACCCTCGGCGACGGTTGCGGGGGTGGTCACGTTCTGCCCGTTCTGAAATGTCGTGGTGGAAAATGCGGCAGCGCCCAGATCCGAAAGGTTGCCGGTGCGGTCCTGAATCGACGGCACGGTGATATTGCCGGTGGGAATGCCCTGGTTTGTGCGCGTGCCCTGATAATCGGAGAAGAAATAAATCTTCTGGCGTTTCACCGGGCCGCCGAACGTGCCGCCGAACTGGTTCTGGCGGAACGTGGGGCGAGTGGGATCGAAATAGCCGCGCGCGTCGAGCACAGTGTTGCGAAGGAACTCGAAGACATTCCCGTGAAAAGTGTCGCTGCCGGACTTGGTGACGACGGTTACCATCCCGCCGTTGTAATTGCCATACTCCGGATCGAAGTTGTTCGTCAGCACGCGGAATTCGTCGATGGAATCGAGGTTGGGGATGATGGAGGTGCCGCCGTTCATGTGCTCCTGCACGTCGACGCCATTCACTATGAAACCATTCGCCGATTCGCGCTGCCCGTCGATGGACTGGTTGCCGGGATTCAAATCGCCGGACGGAGAAATCGTTCCGGTGACGCCGGCCATGATCACGGAGTTCGGCTGCAGGGTGGTGACGGGGATGACCCCAGGCTGGATCGAGAGCAGATCCGTGTAGCTGCGGCCGTTCAAGGGCAGGGAAGTCATCTGGCTGCCGGTAACAAGTTCGCCGAGGTGAGTGGCCACGGTGTCGACTTGCGCCTCGGTGGTGGCCGCGGTGGCGGCCACGGTGACGGTTTCGGACTGCTGGCCTATCTCAAGCGTGGCATCGACCTTGAGGGCCGCGTCCGTATCGATCACCAGTCCCGTTTTACGGACGGTCTTGAATCCCGCGGCTTCGATGGTCAACTCGTAGCGACCTACCGGCAGGCTGGGGAACGAATAAAGCCCCTGCTCGTCCGTAGAGGCTTTGTATTGCGTCGTGAGATCGAGGTTGGCCAGAACCAGGCTGGCGCCGGGAATCACCGAACCGCTGGGGTCCTTGATCGTGCCGGACATGCTGCCGCTGGCGGCGGCCCAGGAAATCGTGGCGAGACAGGCAAAAAATGCGAACAGGAGAACGGAGCGTGCGACACTCGCCGTCGCTGGAATCAAAGACAGCCGCAGATTCCTGCAGCGTCGCAGCGGCGAGATGGCGCAGATTGTCCCCGGCTTTCGGTTGGCCTTCATCTGGTCCCTTTTATGATTTGTTTTATTGAACGGGGAGAGCCTTGCCGTTCACCACAGCTCTTAAGACGTAAGAATTGCCGGAACTGATGCCAATGGGGATCCCATTTCGCGCGGGGTGAGTGTCGATGGTGACGTCGTCTCCCGGCCTGAAGGAATCTTTGGTCCAGCCTTTGCGGGAGAGCATGGAGGGAGGGGACATTTCGAGAGTCCAGCGCTGGAC